>JABDLI010000263.1 GCA_013003065.1 Phycisphaerales bacterium
CTCATAAGGCGCGCTGACAAAACGGCTTACGTCTAACTACGTGGCATTCGTGTCCGCGTCCGTGTCCGCGTGCGTGTCCGTGTCCGCGTCCGTGTCCGTGTCCGCGTCCGTGTCCGTGTCCGCGTCCGTGTCCGCGCTCAACAGTCGCCCCACGACCCCAGGACCATCAACAGATCAGTGAACCCCACGTCCCCCGACCCGTCGAGATCCTCCGGGCATCCTTCGCATACCCCCCAGAACGCAAGCATCCGAAGCAGGTCGCTGAACCCCACCGAAGCATCGCCATCCAGATCGGCCGGACACGAGGCGGCGAGCAGGGCCTCCAGCTTCAGGCGGGCGAGGCGGTGGTAGCCGGAGGCGGACAGGTGATTGACGTCGGCGCCGCCGGCGTGGTAGTCGCCGAACGCGAGCATTTCCTCGTGGTCGGTGAGGCGGCTCACGTCGACCATCGCCGTGCGCGGATTGTGTTGCGCGACGAGGCGGGCGGCGTCGCGGTAGCTCTCCAGCTCCGCGTCGTCGGGGTTCGCCACGGGGTGTGAGGGATCCAGGACGAAGTACACGCCCGCGGGGTCGCCGCCGCTGGCGGTCCAGTCCGCGAGGATCTGGTCGATGACGCCTTGGAGATTGTCTGCGTACGCCGGCCCGGAGTCGCCGTCGGCGACCGGATCGGGGCCTACCGAAGGCAGCGACTCCTGGCGGTCGTTCAGACCGTGGTTGATCCAGAAGATGACGACGGGCGACGATGTCTGCAATCGACGCACCTGCGCGAAGTAGTACTGCTTGTACGCGTCGGTGACGCCCTCGGCGTTGTTGACGATCAGGTTCGCGAAGTACCGCAGGGACTGGCCGCTGTGAGCGCCCCACGTGTGGTAGCTGAAGCCGGCCGGTCGGGTGGGATGCTCGACCCGCAGGTAGAGCGTGTACGTCCGGCCGCGATAGCCCGCGCCGGCGCCGACGATGCGGAAGTCGAGAAGCTGCCCGGCCCGGGCCGGATCCGCCGGCACGTCCAGCGTGGTCGTCGCCATGGCGTCCCGGGCGTACCCCTCCGATGCGATCACCGGGCTCGCGGCCAATGAGCTGCCGTCCGCCGCACGCCACTGCGGGACGAATCCGCCGTCGCCGGTGCCGGCGAACTGGCCGTAGCAGATCGAACCCCGGAGGGCCGCCGTCACGTCGAGAGGGCTGGCGGCGGTCAGCCGCAGTCCGTTGCGAACGGCGCCGTCGTGATCGACGGAGGCGTCGGAGAACGCCGGCACGTGCACGTTCTCGAACGCTTCGCCGGCGACGAAAGCCGGGCAGAACGCGGCGAAGAAGGCAGGGGCGCCGCCGGGAAGTGCGATCGTGCCGTCGACCCAGGCGGGGGCGGTGCGCACGGCGATCTCGTAGCCGGCGCCGAATCCGCTTGCGCCGTTCTCGTTCTGCGTCTGGAGCGCCGACGCGTACTGATCGAAGTGGTCGAGCAAGGCGACGTGCATGCCCTCGTCCCAGCCGGATCCGTCACGGGCCTGGTTGGAATCCCCGATGCCGACGATGTCGATGCGGCGGGTGGCGGCAAGCTCGAGCGCGGCCCGAATCTCCGCCCCGTCCACGACCGCAGTGCCCCGGGCGCAGACCGGAGACGCGAGCAACAGCAAGGCCGGGAGCATCAGCACAACACGGTTCGTCGTCACGAAGACCCTCCAGGGCAAGCATCGCCCGCAAACGTCTGGCGACGAACCGCCGGACGCGACGCGCTCGGCCGGCCTTGGGGGCCGCGCGCGCGTTCTCGGACGCCGCCGGGAGCGGATCAGGGCAGCCCCGCCGCGATCTGCGGGGCGAAGTGGTGGGCGTCGAGCAGGCAGTTCTCGATGGCGGGCAACGCCCAGTTGTCCTGCTGCACGAAGAAGATCTTGTCCTCGATGGGACGCCGAACCAGCTCGGCCGCGCCGTTGGCGATGAAGCCCGGCGTGGCGACCGGCATGGCGTGGCCGAAGTAGGTCATCCGGACGTGATCGATATCGCTCAGCCCCACGTCCAGCAGACGCAGCATGCGACGCACCTGTGGCACGAGACGCTGCGCGTAGTTTTCCCAGGTCTGTTCGCCCAGGAGCAGCGTGTGTTGGCCGAAGGCCCAGGGGAGCGGCCAGTACAGCGTCAGAACGCTGCGAGCACCGGGGGTCGCGCCGAGCGCGAAGCGTCCGTTGAGCATGTCGACGACCTTCGCGGACTCCTCCGCCTCGACGGCATCCGTCGGGAAGTCGCCGTCCCGGAGCAGGAAGATGTCGTAGAAGTCGCGTTCGATGGGAGCGTTGAGCAGGATGTTCGCCACGACGTATCCAGCGTGGTGAATCTGGTGCATGGCCTCGAACTTCTCGGGGTCGAGTCGCTCGGCGTCGTGGAGAACGCGGCGGCAGACGTTCTTCGGGCAGGCCATCACGACGCGTTGCGCCACGAGCGCGTGGAGTTCGTCCGCCGAATCGACCCAGGTGACTTGAACGCCACGCGGGACCAGCCGCACATCCACGACGAGCGCCCCCGCGCGAAGACGGTCGGGGCCCGCCGCGTCGGCTTCGGCGAGCTGGCGGTAGAACTGATACGCCATCTGCGCGTTGCCGCCGGGGAAGACCCACCGGCCGAATTCTTCGGCGGCGAGGAAGTTCCAGCCGCTCGCGGCGGAGATCTCCTCCCAGCCGGCGCCGAAGGACGAGTAGCAGTACGCCTGCACCGCCGCCGCCAGCAGCGGGGGCGCCGGCATCCCCATGCGGGTCTCGACGTCGTTCTTGAACGTCACCGCGTCGAGCTCGCGCACCCAATCGCCGCCGGGCCCCGGATCGACGGGAATCTCCGGGTAGCTGCGTTCGGCCATGAACCGGACGACCTCGGCGTACCGATCGAACGCCTTCTGATCGCCGGGCGGCGCCGCCGCGCCGCTCCAGAACCGCTCCTGCAGCACCTCGCCGGCCAGCTCGATCTCGGAGACGCCCGCGTCGAGGCGGTACATCTCGTGGAGGCCCAGCGACTGGTAGATCTCCTCGAGCACGCTTCCCGAATCGGGAGTGATCACGTACGCGCTGCCGAGCGCGTACGGCACGTTGCCCCACCACTCACCGCGGGCCGAGCCGCCGAAGCTGCGGTTCAGCTCGAGCAGGACCGGCTTGTGAGCGCGAAGCATGTGCGCGGTGGACAGACCGGAGATGCCGCCGCCGACGACCGCGATGCTGACCTCTTCGGTCGGCGTCGGAGGACGATCGGGCGGGAACCACACGCCGGCTTCGGGAAACCGCAGGTGCGGATCGGGGTACGGCTCGCCCGTCAGGCCGACCGCGAACGGCACGCCGTCGACCAGTCGAACCGCCGGTTGCGCGGAGACGCGAACGAACGGTGCGCCGGGTGGAAACGCCACGCGACCGGGATCGAACCCCGTCGGCGGGCCGGCGGCCGTGAGACGACGCGGAAGTGGGAGAAACCCGGAGGCGAGCGCCCCGAGTCCTCCGTGCAGTACGGCCCGTCGGCTGAGCACCTGTGCCCTTTCGTCAAGGAGTGCAAGCGGAGCCGCGGCCCCATCCGGCGGGCGCGCGCTCTTCATCATTCTCCGCGGGCCGCTAGAAAAAACCTCGCTCCAATTGGGAAAAATCCCAATTGCAACCGCGTCGCCTCGCGGTAGCGTGACGGTCGGCGTATTCCGCGCCGCGTCCGGGCCCGACCACGTCCCGATCAGCCACGCGTGGCCAGGACGGGTTGGCAGGGGTCGGGAAAGGAGGCGACATGTTCATCTCGGCGCGCCGAAGCGGAACCTCCGCGCTGGCGGTCGGCATGGTCGGCATGGTCGGCATGGTCGCAATGGTGGCCGGTCGCGTGGGCGGCGCAACACTCGATCAGCCGTTCCTCTCTTTTCCGGGGACCCCGGCGTTCGCCGGCTTCGCGGGCTTCGAGTCGGGGTTCGAACCCGAAGAAGGATGTGCGATCGGGTACATCGGTGGCGGCGGATCGGGAGAGCCCCAGAACTGCGTGTGGCGCGCCTCGACGTCGGTTCCGATCGGGGCGACGATGCCGGTCATCGCGGACACGCTGCCGGCCACCGGGTCCCAGCATCTGCACTTCGAGCACGATCCAGTCCAGGCCTCCGGCAGCCCCGATCTGGCGGCGGATCCCGCGTCGCGGAATTGGGCGTTCAGCGAGTCGATCGTTCCGGCCCCGCCCGAAGGGCTGTTCGTGCTCGATCTGAGTGTTCGAATCGCCGAGCTCGGCGGTCCGAACGCGTACATCGTGCAGCCCGAGGCGCCGTCGCAGGGGATGCTGGCCACGGTCATGATCCTCAACCCGGACGGGACCATCTCGGTCGGAGACGACGCGAACCCAGATGACGACCTCTTCTCGATCGTCAACACGGGCGCGGTCTGGACACCGGGCGGCTACCACGCAGTGCGGATCGAGCTCGACGCCGAAGCCGGCCGCATCAACTACTGGTACGACGACGAGCTGGTCTACTCGACCGATCCCGCCGCCGGTGGCCTGGGCGTCGGCGTGTTCGCCGGCACCATCATCGAGCGGATCCTGATCCGCTACGAAGGCAACAACCCCGGCGGCCCGTCGCTCGACATCGATGACGTCTCGATCGCGATGCCGCCGTCGTGCCCGTGGGACGTCGATGGTTCGGGTGACGTGGGCTTCACCGATCTCGTGTCGGTCATCGGGCTCTGGGGGCCGTGCGACGGCTGCCCGGAGGACATCGACCAATCGGGCGACGTCGGTTTCTCCGACCTCGTGCTCGTGCTGTCACGCTGGGGGGTCGTCTGCCGATGACGTCGACCGACTCGACTACCTCACGCGGGAGACACGCACGGCCGACGGCCGACGCGTCTCCCGCGTTTTCGATCATCGACGACCGTCGCCGCTCGCGCGGGGGCGACCTCGAGTCTCATCTAAAAGGAGTGCTCGCCATGAAGGACAGTTTTCTTCGGCCGCGTATCGGGCGTCGGAACGGCCGCGTCGCCATGGCCACGATCGCTGGGGGAGTGGTGTGCTTTGCAGCGGCGACGGCGGCGCACGCGGACATCAACCTGCATCTTCGTTCGACCGTGCTGACGGTGGACGTCGGGGAGACCTTCGACGTTTTCATCGTTGCGGTTTCGGACAGTGACGTGCCCCAGAGTCTGTCCGCGGTGGACACGATCATCGGCTGGGATCCCACGTGGCTCGAGCTCGTCTCGGCCGACGCCGCCTCCGCGGGCGACGCCATCTTCGCCGACGATCCCTTCGGCATCAACGAGGCGTCGCCACCGGCCGACGGGGATGCGTTGCTGACGTACCTCGCGCCGTTCGGGAGCCCCATCGACGCGATGCCGGCGGGCACCGCGATCGCCCGGATCACCTTCCGCGGCGTCGCGACGACCGAGCTGACGCCGCTGGACATTCTCGACACCGCCGGTGATCCGCCGGGCAGCACGCGTGTGTTCGACGGCACCGTGCCCGGTCTCGACGTCCTCGGCATCGTGAAGGGAACGGCGGTCACGGTGATCGACTGCGTCGCGGATCTCACCGATGACGGCATCGTGGGATTCCAGGATCTGCTGGTGGTGCTCGGTCTGTGGGGCGATTGCCCCGCGTCCGAAGAGTGCTTCGCGGATCTCAACGACGACGGCAACGTCGGCCAGATCGAGCTGCTGACGGTCCTCGCGGCCTGGGGGACGTGCCCGACCGACTGACGCCGAATCAAACGGGTGGGGGGCGATGAGCGCGTGGCACCTGCCGCCACGCGCTCTTTGATGCGCGCATGTCCCATAATCGGCAGGGCCCCGGCCCGGTGGTCGAGGGGGGACCAGTTTCCGGTTGTCCCCCCGTCGATCTCGGCGCACGCTTCTGAGGGCGAGCTGTGACCGCTTCGGCGTTGCCGGCTCCCCAGGGAGAGGTGAGGAAGATGCGGATGGGACGTCATTCCGGGCGGTTGGTGCTTGGCGCTGCGCTGGCGAGCATCGTCGCGGTCGGTGCGCACGGAGGAACGACGGAGGCGGAGGAGGTGCATCGCCTCGCCTTCGACTTCCCGCTCGCCCCGGGGATGCAGGTCATCCCGATCAGCAAGTTCGACGAGCGGGGCGGCAGCCGCCGGCTGCTCCAGGTGACGCTGCTGCTCGACGCGGCGGTCTCCGCCGACGTCACCGCCGAGAACGACGCCCCCGATCCCGCTCCGGAATTTGCGCTGAGCCTTTCCGGCTTCGTGACGAGCGCGTTCGGCAGTGTCGAGACGGTCACCGGCGTCAGCGAGACGTTCGAGACCGACGGCGTCGCGGGATCCGACGGCGTCACCGGCAGCGGGCCGGACTTCTGGGACTTCGGCACCGTGATCGCGATCGTGGTCGACATGGACACGACGTTGACGGCGCTCGATGGGTTCATCGGAACCGGCCTGCTCGACGCGGAGGTGTTCGCTTCCGGCGGCTTCGTAATCACGAGCGCCACCGACTCCACGCTGACGTTCAACGATTTCCGGGCGGCCGGCACCGTGTCGGTCATCTACCGTCACGAGGTCCTCTTCACCGAAGGCGGCTGCTGCTTCGACGACGGGTCGTGTACCTACGTGTTCGAGACCGAATGCCTGGCCGCGGGCGGTTCGTTTCAGGGTGAACTCGTCGAGTGCGTGAGCGCTGCGTGCCCGCAGCCGGGTGCCTGCTGCTTTCCCGACGGGACCTGCGATGAGGGCTTCGCCAGCACGTGCGGAAATGAAGGCGGCGTCTACCAGGGCGCGGGCACGACGTGCGTCGGCGATCCGTGTCCGCCCCCGGTCGGCGCCTGCTGTCTCGGGGACGGCACCTGCCAGGAAACGACCATCGAGGAGTGCGAGACGCTCGCGGGCACCTACGCCGGCAACCAGGTCCTCTGCGGGGACGCCGACTGTCCGCCGGCGGGGGCGTGCTGCTTCAGTGACGGCGTTTGCACGTTCATGCTCGTCGACCTGTGCGAGAGCGGCGGGGGTGTCTTCCGAGGCGACGGGATCGAGTGCGACCAGATCGAATGTCCCGCCCTCGGCGCGTGCTGCCACAGCGACGGCTCCTGCTCGTTCATGTTCCAGGAAGATTGCCTCGACATCGGCGGGGTCTACCAGGGCGAGAACGTGGCGTGCGAGAGCCTGTCGTGCCCGGTCGTCGGCGCGTGCTGCTTCTCCGGCGGGTGTCTGCAGATCTCCCGTTCGGAGTGCGACGCCAGCGGCGGAAAGTACCTCGGCGATCTGACCGTGTGCACCGAGTGCACGCCGATCGTCTGCAACGGGCTCGGCGCGTGTTGCTTCCCGGGTGGAACCTGCTCGCTCGCGTGTGAATCCGTGTGCGAGTTCGAAGGCGGGGTCTACTACGGCAACGGGACCGAGTGTTCGCCCAGCCCCTGCACGGAGCGTGGGGCCTGCTGCCTGCCCGACGGCTCGTGCGTCGAGAACGAGCCCGAGGAATGCGACATGCTCGGCGGCATTCACAACGGCGGCGGGGTCAATTGCCACGATGCGAACTGTCCGGCCCACAGCGGCGCGTGCTGCCTCGTCGATGGAACGTGCACGATCAGCGCGGCGACCGATTGCCTCGCCGCGGGCGGCGGCTTCCAGGGCGAGGGCACGACCTGCGACACGGGGACCTGCGAACCGGCGACCGGCGCCTGCTGTCTCGGCGACCGCTTCTGCCTCGACGGCACGGAAGCCGACTGCGTCCTGGCGGGCGGAACGTTCCTCGGCCTCGACACGTCGTGCCTGACCGAGTCGTGCGCACCACCGTGCCTGTTCGACTTGGACGGCGACGGCGAGGTCGGGTTCACGGACCTGCTGAGCGTCCTGGGCCTGTGGGGCCCATGCCCGGCGACGGGACCGTGCATTGCCGACATCGACGGTGATGGGATGGTGGGCTTCTTCGATCTGCTGAGCGTGCTCAGCGCCTGGGGCGCGTGCCCGTAGGACCCGGACCCGGACGCGGACCCGGACGCGGACCCGGACACGGACACGGACACGGACGCGGACACGGACGCGGGGGCGCTCGCTAGCGCTCGCGGGGCGTCAGCCCAAACGCGCCCGTCGCGCAATCGCCCGACCCAACCTGCCCGAGGCGGCATGGACGCCGCCGGTCCCCACGCAGCCTGCACCCGCCGGAGGCGGTGCGAAAAATAGTCATACCCACGCTGAACCATCCAGACGCTAGCCCGCAGGATGCGGGCGGTGCATTTGGGCGCCCGGGCCGGTTTGTGCTTCGCCGCAGGATGCGGCGGATCGAGCGGGGGTCGGTTGAGCGCCGGACGACTCAGCGTTCAGCGAACGACCAACTGAGGCCGAGGGCGGCAGGACGCCGCCCGTGGAAGCACAAAGCGTCCGGAGGTCACCGGCGCATTTGCGCGGTTGGGGCGAGAATTGGATTCGGAATGGGAAGGGGAATGGGAAGTGGAACTGGACCCGGAGAGTGGGGACCCGGGGAATCGCGAAGTGGAATCCGGCTCATTAGAATCGGCAGCGATGAAGGCACTGGCCGTCCTCGCTCTGTGGCTGATTACCGCGTCGCTCGCGTTCGGGTTCGACGAGCGGCCGAACATCATCCTCTTCGTCTCGGACGATCAGCGCGCCGACGTGCTCGGGTGCGCCGGTCACCCGATCGTGCGGACGCCGAGCGTTGACGGGCTCGCGCGCGACGGTGTGCGTTTCTCGAATGCCTTCGTCACAACGAGCATCTGCGCCGCGAGCCGGGCCACGATCCTGACCGGTGTCGTCGAACGAACGCACCGCTACACGTTCGGTACGCCACCGCTCGCCCGACGGTTCGGCGAAGCGAGCTACCCGCACCGGCTGAGAGCGGCGGGGTATCACACGGGATTCGTCGGGAAGTTCGGCGTGTCGGTCGCCGGCGGCGCGGAGACGATCGCGGGCATGTTCGATACGTTCGTTCCCGTGGCCCGCACTCCTGCGATGACGACGCGGGAGGATGGATCGACCCGTCACTTCACGGACCGGATCGGCGACGAGGCGGTCGCCTTCATCCGCGTCGCTCCCGCCGACCGGCCGTTCTGTCTGTCGGTCAGCTTCCACGCGGCGCACGCGGAGGACGGCGACCTCCAGACGCATTACCCGCATGCACCCGCGGAAGCCGGGCTGTACACGCAGGTCCCGATGCCGCGTCCGAGGCTCGACGGGGAGGCGGTGCACGCGGTCCATCCGCCGTTCCTCCGGGAGTCGTTGAATCGCCGGCGGTTCTTCTGGCGGTGGGACACGCCGGAGAAGTACGACCGGAATCTGCGCAACTACTTCCGCATGCTGAGCGGTCTCGATCGGAACATCGGCCGCGTGATGGCCGAGCTCGAGGCGAGCAAACTCGCGTCCAACACGGTCATCATCTTCACGTCTGACAACGGCTACTTCATGGGCGAACGGGGGTTCGCCGGCAAGTGGTCGCACTACGA
>JABDLI010000291.1 GCA_013003065.1 Phycisphaerales bacterium
GAAGCAGCACGCCCCCGGCGGTTGCGGACAGCTCACGCCGCCGCACGTCGTGTCATCACCTTGATACGTACCGGCGCAATCCCCGCCCCCGACCTCGGTGGACAGAACGCACGAGCCGTCCACCAGACAGCACGCACCGGGTTGCGGGCACGCACCGGCGCACGCAATGCCGTCGCCCTGGAACGCACCACCCGCGGCCACGCAGTCCTCTTCCGTTACGGACGTACACGAACCGTCATCGAAGCAGCACGCGCCCGGCGGTTGCGGACAGCTCACGCCGCCGCACGTCGTGTCATCACCTTGATACGTACCGGCGCAATCCCCGCCACCGACCTCGATGGACAGAACGCACGAGCCATCCACCAGACAGCACGCGCCGGGCTGCGGACAGCTCACGCTCAGACAGTCGGTTCCGTCACCCTGGTAGATACCGG
Organism: Phycisphaerales bacterium; assembly: GCA_013003065.1. GTDB lineage: Bacteria > Planctomycetota > Phycisphaerae > Phycisphaerales > SM1A02 > JABDLI01. Next base: position 435 of record JABDLI010000291.1, read on the forward strand.
CACACCCGGCATCGGTGGTTTCGACGCAGGTGCCGTCATTGAGACAGCACGCGCCCGTCAGCTTCACATCGCAGTCTGCGGTCACGCAGTCGCTACCAGGTCCCTGGAATGTGCCGCCCAGGCTGGTGCACGTTCCGGGCGTGACGGGCCCGTCGCACCCCCCCGCCGGCAGACAGCACGCCCCCGCCACGGGACCGATGTCCGGGCACGGGCAGTTGACGTCGAGCACGATCTCGCCCGGATCGGAGCCCGTCCACGCGCCGGGGTTGGCGACCAGGATGGTGTATGTGTTGCCCGGGGTCAGGCCGTCGCGGCAGATCCGCGAGTGCCATGTGGAGCCCCCGCACACGTCCTCGCTGCATTCAAGCTCGACCAGGCTGCCGCACGACCCGGCATAGAGCGCGAGGATCGTGTCGTTGATCGCAGTCGTATCGCAGGTGCGGATCTCCACGCTGGTGTCCTGCGCGACGAACGTGTACCAGATCGTGTTGTGTGTTTCGTCGGGCGTCGAGTTCCAGTGGCAGGTCGGGCTGCCGGCCGGAATGTCGGGGTCATCCGCCCCCCCGTAGGGCGGCGTCGCGCCAACGTTCGAGACGGTGATGGTGGAGTTGCACGGGATGTCGATCGCGTCGACGCACAGGTCATTTGGCGGCGGTGGCGTCGGACACCCGACCGCACACCCGACGCCGTCGCCCTGATACGAGCCGCCGGCGGCACCGCAGTCCGCCTCGGTGACCGATGTACAGGAGCCGTCTTCCAGGCAGCACGCACCCATCGGCGCGCCGGTGCACGTCTCGAGACACCCCGCGCCGTTGCGATAGGCGACGATCTCGGGAATCGTGAACGTGGGATGGAAGACGTTCGAACACGTAATGGACGGGTTCATCGTGTGGCTCGTGCAACTGCAGTGGCCCGCATCCCAGTTGTGGCCGAGCTCGTGTGCGCTCAGGTCGGTCGCGCAGGAGAGGACACCGTTGAAGTCCGATTGCACGACGCCATAACCCCACGACGTGCACACGGCCCCGACCCAGGCGATGCCGATCGTGCCGCCGATGATCTCGCGTCCCGTGAAGAGCTGCGCGACGTCGCGGGGGATGCCACCGTGCGTCGCCTGCCAGTGATCGCGGAACTGGTTGAGCAGGGTCTCGGCGTCCGACGAGGAGTACGGATCGTCACCGGCCGACGTCCGCACGATGATGGTCGTGATGACGTGGCGAATATCGACGTCCCGCTCGTACTGGACGTTCATCGTGCTGATGACGAGGTTGATCTGATCCTCGACCGCCGTGGTGCTGCCGTAATCCGAGTAGTAGGGGAAGTCGGCATCGCAGGCGAGCTCGGCGCAGGTAAACGTGCCACCGTCGGCCGCGCCGCCGGATCCGCCCGCCGCCGCCATGCGATCGACCTCCGCGACGAGCAACGCGTCCGTCGTCCCGCACGTTTCGCCGTCGGTGACGACGTCGTCCCCCCGGTAGAGGATGTGGTGGGATGCGTGGGCGGCCGGGACGTGCGGCGACAGGGGCTCGATCCAGTCCGCGCTCCCATCGGGCCAGCGGATCGAAAGGCTCAGCCCTCCCCGAGGATCGACCGCACCGGCGACGACGCTGCCGGGCACGCCCAGCACGCTCCCGCGCAGCGTCCGAATCGGGCCGCTCCGGACGGGCTTCAGCGCGCCGCCCGGCCCGGGCACGAGCACGCGATACTTCGGCGACCGATCGGAATGCGGCAGAAGATCGATCGTGTGCGTCGCGCCGCGAATGGGCACCGTCACGAGGAGCGGGCGTCCGGGCCGGGGGTCGACGTCCATCTCGAGCACGTCCATCGCCCGCAGGTTCAGGGCCGGAGCGGCCACCGCGGCGAGAGCCACGCCCAGGGCATCATCTGCAACCCGAGCCT
>JABDLI010000300.1 GCA_013003065.1 Phycisphaerales bacterium
GACAGCGAAGCGTCCGTGCCGTGCGTCGTCCATCACGATGGAGAATCCAACACTCCCCCGCAATCGACGCCGACGGCACGGACGCTTCGCTGTCCGTGGCCCCAAGCTCAGTACGCGCGGGCGCGGATCTTCTCCAGATCGTCCTTGCCGAACATGTGCAGCAGCAGGGCGATGCGGACGAACTTGCCGCGGTTGACGGCCTCCCAGTACCGCGCCCGGGGGTCGGCGTCGACCTCGATCGGCAGCTCCGCGCGACGCGGGAGCGGGTGGAGGATGCAGGCATCGGGCTTCAGCCGTGCGACACGCTCGGTGGTCAGCCGGAAGTCGTCGTACTTGCGTCGCGTCTCCTCGCTCGTCGTGCCGTATTCGTCCTGCATCCGCATCATGTAGACCGCATCGAGCATCGGGAGCGTGTCGTCCATGGCGTCGGTGCGTTCGTAGGCGATGCCGGTCTCGTCCAGGTACTCGGTGAGATCGTCACCCATCTGCAGCTCCTCCGGGGCGACGAAGATCTGGCGGATCCGCGGATAGAGGGCGAGAAGGTACGACAGCGACCGCGCGGTGCGGGAGCGTTTGAGATCGCCGACGATCCCCACGCTGAACGAGCCGCCCTTGGTGTTCACCAGATCGAAGTGCGACACCAGCGTGTAGAGCTCCAGCAGGGCCTGCGTGGGATGCTGCTCCGAACCCGAGCCGCCGTTGAGGATGCGGGTGTCGTAGCCGCGGTGCATGACCTCGAACGCGAAGCGGTTGATCAGCGAGTGATCACCCTGCCGCATGATGACGGCGTCGGCGAGCTCCGCCAGGGTGAGCAGCGTGTCGATCTCCGACTCGCCCTTGTAGACGGAGCTCATCTCCGGGTCGCGGATTTCCTCGCACATCATCCCGAGCGCGCGGGCGGCCAGCGAGAAGCTCGTGAAGGTCCGCGTCGACGGCTGGGTGAAGTACAACGCGCCGGATCGGGTCGCGAGCAGCGTCTTGAGGTAGGCGAGGTCGGACTCGCCCGCCTCCCGGGCGTACTCGGCGAGCCCGCACAGGTGATCCAGCAGCGGACGGTCGAACTGCTGGGAGTAGATCAGGCACTGCAGGTTGCCCTCGCGGGTGAGCAGATAGCCCGACTTCTCCCGCGGGCTCAGGGCGGAGAAGTCGCTCCAGTTGAGATCGCGAAGGGCCTTTGGCGTGGCGGGGGCGGGGGTCATGGTCGGGATCGTATCCTTGTGGCGGCCGGCTCGCAGCCCCGAGACAGCCTGCCCCGGATGCTGGCGTCGGGCGACGCCGCCGGACGATGGGCTCGAGGTCGGAGGAGCGGGCCGAACGTGGAGACGGCGACCCATCAACGGCTGAAGCAGCTCGCGCTCGCGTTCACCCGCGAGCAGGGATGTGCCGCCGCCGCCCCCGAGGTGCGATGTCCGATCAGCCGGTATCGCGTCGACGTCGCCGGCTACGCCGACCCGCCGCCCCGGCGTCGCGGCCGGGACGCCGAGCCGGAGGCCCGCACGATCGTCATCGAGTGCAAGCAGACACGCGGTGACTTCCTCCGCGAGACCCGCGATGCCCCGCGGCTCCTGAAACGACGCGACGAGCTCACCCGCTTCGCGTGTCTGCTCCAGCGTCGCATCCAACGCGAGGAGCCGCATCTCCGTCACGGCGAGACGGCGCTCTTCGCCGAGTTCGACGAGTGGCGTTTCGAGTCGAGCCGCCTGCCCGCGTACCACGCCGTGCAACGCGAGCTCGCCCGCATCGACGAGCAGCTGCACGGGCAGACCAAGTTTCACCTGATGGCCAAGTATCGCCTCGCGGATCGTCTGTACCTCGCGGCGCCGCGGGGGCTGATCCGGCGTCGTGAGGTGCCGCCCGGGTGGGGGCTCCTGGAGGCGACCCCCACCGATCTTCGCCGACGCGAGACGAACGCCGATCTGTTCGGTGACTCGCTGCTCACGCCGGTGGTGCCGGCCCCCCGGCTGGCCACGCCGCCGCGACGGCGGCAGCGGCTGTTGCGGAATATCGCCGTCGCCGCCAGCGGGCGGCTTCTGCGCACGATGAGCGTGGGTTGACGGCCGGGCGGCGACACCCGGCCATTCGGTGACTCGGGGGTTGGGTCGGGATCACACGCCAGTAGAATGAGGGCGCAGGGTTTGGCCCGCCCGGACACCGGAATCGGTTCCAGCCGATTCCCAACTGGAGACAGGGAAACGCCGGGGGGGAGCGAGAGGCCAGCCGGGATCGAGGAACTTCACCAAGCGGGACAGGCAGGAGACAGGCATGCTTCATCGGTTGCTCACCGTCGGCGCGATCCTCGGGTGCGCCCTGACCGCGACGGGCCAGTCCGCGTTCGTGAACTGGGAGAGCCCGCACGTGAACCCGATCACGCTGACGCCGGACGGGGCTCGCGTGCTCGCGGTCAACACGGCGGACAACCGGCTCGAGGTCTTCGCGGTCCGCGGCGCGACCCTGGTGCACGAACACTCGATCCCCGTCGGCCTCGATCCCGTCAGCGTCCGGGCCCGCACCGCCACCGAGGCGTGGGTCGTCAACCACGTCTCCGACTCGGTGAGCGTCGTCGATCTCGCGACGATGAACGTCCGCCGGACGATCCTGACCGGCGACGAGCCGACCGACGTCGTCTTCGCCGGTGATCCCGAGCGGGCCTTCGTCTCGATCTCGCAGCTCAACCAGGTCGCGGTCTACGACCCGGCGGATCTCGCCGCGGCGCCGATCGTCAAGGCGATCAAGGGCGAGGATCCGCGGGCGCTCGCCACCGACGGTGAACGCGTCTACGTGGCGATCTTCGAGAGCGGCAACAACACGACCATCCTCGATCAGTTCGAGGTCTCGGACGCGGTGAACCCGTACCCGGGCGATCCCAACCCGCCGCCCAACGCCGGGGCGGGGTTCGAGCCTCCCATCGCCGCGGGTCTGCCGGTCGCGCCCGAAGTCGGGCTGATCGTCCGGAAGGACGACACCGGGGCGTGGATCGACGACAACGGCGGCGACTGGTCGCCGGCCGTCCCGTGGGACCTTCTCGACCACGACCTCGCCGTCATCGACGCCGCCACGCTGGACGTGAGCTACGTCACCGGCACGATGAACCTCAACATGAACCTCGCCGTCGCCCCCACGGGCGACGTGCTCGTCGTCGGCACCGAGGCCTTCAACGAAATCCGCTTCGAGCCCAACCTGCAGGGCCGCTTCGGCACCGTCATGGCCGCCGGAGTGCCGGCCGGCGGTGCGATCCCGAACATGCTCGTCGACCTGAACCCGCACCTGGACTACACCGTGCCCACCATCCCGCAGACCGAGCGTGATCTTTCGCTCGGTGACCCGCGGGGCGTGGCGTGGCGGGGCGACGGGTCGGCGGCCTACGTCACGGGGATGGGCTCGAACAACCTGCTCGTCCTGTCGCCTGCGCTCGACCGGATCGGTCTCGTCGAGGTGGGGGAGGGCCCCACCGGCGTCGCGGTCAACGACGCGGCGGAGCTGCTGTACGTCCTCGACAAGTTCGAGGGCGCGATCTCGGTCGTCGACGCCGACGGTCTGACCGAGATCGACCGCGTTCCGTTCTACGACCCGACGCCGGCGGCGATCAAGAACGGACGCCCGCACCTCTACGACACGCACCGGACATCGGGGCTGGGGCACCTGTCCTGCGCGAGCTGCCACATCGACGGCCGGATGGACCAGGTGGCGTGGGATCTCGGCGACCCCAGCGGTTCCGTTCAAGCCTTCGATCAGGTGTGCAACTTCGGTCTCGGCGGCTGCGAGGACTGGCATCCGATGAAGGGGCCCATGACCACGCAGACCCTCGTCGGCATCATCGGCACCGAGCCGCTGCACTGGCGGGGCGATCGCAATGCGCTCGCGGACTTCAACGGCGCCTTCGAGTCGCTCATGGGCGACGACACGCAGCTCACCGGCGGCGAGATGAACCAGTTCAAGGCGTTCGTCGCGACGCTCACCTACCCGCCCAATCCCTACCGCAACCTCGACGGCTCGCTGCCGACGGAGCTGTTTACGGGCGGCGACCCGGCGAACGGCGAGACGCTGTATACACAGATCGCGTTCGACCAGGGAGCGCTTCGCTGCTCGGACTGTCACGCGCTGCCGACCGGCACGAACGGGGAGCTCACGTCGGCGCTCCTGCTGCAGGAGTCGCAAAGCTTCAAGATCCCGCAGCTGCGCAACATGCACGAGAAGACCGGTTTCGACCGTACGTCGCTCACGAACCACCGCGGCTTCGGGTTCGTCCACGACGGCAGCACCAGCTCGCTCTTCGACTTCCTCCAGGCCGACGTCTTCACGTTCGCCAGCGGGCCCGCGGGCGACCAGCAGCGGCGTGACATCGAAGCGTTCCTGTTCGCCTTCGCGACCGACACCCACGCGGGCATCGGAGCCCAGGTCACGGTGGACGGCACCGATGCCGAGGCGATCGCGCGGCGGGATGCGTTGCTGGCCGTCGCCGACGGCGGTGACGTCGGCCTCGTCGCCAAGGGTCTGTACCTCGGCCTCGAGCGGGGGTTCGCGTATCTCGGCGCCGGCCTCTTCGAGTCCGACCGGGAGGGGGAGATCTTCGCGACCGTCACCCTCGACGTCTTCGCCGCCCCCGGGGCGGAGATGACCTACACGATCGTGCCGCTGGGCTCGGAGACGCGTATCGGGCTCGACCGGGACGAGGACGGCTTCTTCGACCGCGACGAGATCGACGCCTGCACCGATCCGGCCGACCCGGCCAGCTTCCCCGGCGGTGGTCCCACCGAGTGCGATTGCCCGGCTGATATCGACGGCAGTGGAGATGTCGGCTTCACCGATCTGCTGCAAGTGCTCTCGGTCTGGGGCGTCTGCGGTGGCTGCCCGGAGGACCTCGACGGCTCCGGTGATGTAGGATTCACGGATCTTCTGCAGGTGCTCTCCCAGTGGGGGCCCTGCTCGTAGCATTTCTTTCGATCCCGACGCGTGTCCATCGCCAGGGGCGACGCGTCTATGAAAACCTGAGGCCTCACATCTTCCGCGGCACGATCGCGGTGGCTTCGCGTTTGGTATTCCGGTGCCCACGGGCACATCCAGGACAGGGGAGGCGTTGCCGCCGATCGCTGCGGACCCCACCGGGCCCGCCGGTGCGCTGCCATTTGGGTGGCGGCTCGTCGCCGCCGCTACGCGTCAATCTCTCCTCACACGGCTGATGCGAAATCTGGTAACGCCGGCGGGCCTGGTCGGGCCCGCGGCGGCGGCGGCTATCCTGCCCCCACCAGAGTTCTCGGCGGGAGGTGCAGCATGCGGATGCCGATCATGATCGTGGCAATGGCCGGGCTCGCCGGGTTGGCGGGGTGTGCGTCGTCCTCGGGCGTCTCCGGGCGCGGGCTCGATGAGACGCGTGTGAACGCAGTGCTTGACGAGGTGGAGCGTGATGCGGGACCCGGCGTCGAGACGACGTCACGGCTCGGCCGGTCGCTGTCGCCCATGCCGCTCGCGCCCGACGTCGAACGGGAACGCACGCGTCAGCTCGACGCCGCGATCGCCGCCGTCGACGCGAACCCAAGCGACGAAGACGCGCTCATCTGGTGGGGACGCCGCACCGCGTACCTCGGCCACTACCGCGAAGCGGTGCGAATCTTCACCGCCGGTCTGCGTCAGCATCCCGGCAGCGTTCGCCTGCTGCGGCATCGCGGTCACCGCTGGATCACGTTGCGGCGTTTCGCCGAGGCGGAAGCCGATCTCGCCGCCGCCGCCGCCGCGGGCCGGGACCAACCGGATGCGGTGGAGCCCGATGGGCTGCCCAATCGCCGGGGCATCCCGACGAGCACGACCAAGAGCAACGTGTTCTATCACCTCGGTCTCGCCCGGTATCTCCAGGGCGACTTCGACGGCGCGGCGGACGCCTACGCCCGGGGTCAGGCGTTCGCGACGAATCCCGACATGGCGTGCGCCATGAGCTACTGGCAGTTCCTCGCGCTCTGGCGGGCGGGACGCGACGCCGAGGCGGCCGCGGTGCTCGTGCCCTTCCACGCCGGCGTGGAGGTCATCGAGAACACGACCTACCGCGATCTGCTGCTGCTCTTCAAGGGCGTCGTGGATCCGGCCGGCCTGACCCCCGACGCCGACAACCCGGTGGGGGTGGCGATCGACGACGCGACCGGCGCGTACGGCCGCGCGATGTGGCACTGGAGGGAGGGCCGCGAAGATCAGGCGTTCACGCTGCTCGCCCGCATCGTCGAGGGTCCGGCGTGGCCGGCGTTCGGGTTCATCGCGGCCGAGGTCGAGCTGGCCCGTCGCGGTCCCTGACGTTCGCCCCCGCGCCGGTCGGCCGGCGGCTCACTCCGGTTCCGTTCGCTCGGGCAGAAGCGACGGCGCCCGACCGAGCCGCCGCATCTCCTCGTCCTCGGTGAGATCATGCGACGCACCGTTGGCGCGCGGCGAGCGTCGGCCGTCGCCGCCGACGACCTGCATCCTGACCATGTCACGGTACCGCCCGCTGATCGCCATCAGCTCGTCGTGCGTGCCCTCCTCGGCGATCCGGCCGCGGTCGAGGACGACGATTCGGTCCGCGTGCGCGATCGTGCTCAGACGGTGGGCGATGACGAAGCTCGTGCGTCCCCGCATGAGACGTTCCAGGCTCTCCTGGATGAGCCGCTCGCTCTCGGTGTCGAGGTTGCTCGTCGCCTCGTCGAGGATGAGGATCTTCGGATCGGCCAGGAGCGCGCGGGCGATCGCCAGCCGCTGCCGCTGGCCGCCGGAGAGTTTCACGCCGCGTTCCCCGATGACCGTCTCGTACCCTTTCTCCAGACGCTCGATGAACTCGGTGGCGTGGGCGAGCTGTGCGGCCTCCGCGATCGCTTCCGGGGTCGCGGCCCGCTGTCCGTAGGCGATGTTCTCCCCGATCGTGCCGTCGAACAGGAAGATGTCCTGCTCGACGACGCCGAGGAGACGGCGGTAGCTTTCGACGTGGATGTCACGCAGGTCGGTGCCGTCCAGCACCACCGACCCTTCCGTCGGGTCGTAGAACCGCGCGATGAGATTGCACAGCGTCGTCTTGCCGGCGCCGCTGGAGCCGACGAGGGCGATCATCTCGCCCGGCCGGGCGTCGAGGTCGATGTCCTCGAGGACGGGGGTCGTCGTGCCCGGGTAGTGGAACGTGACGTTCCGCACCTCGACGTGGCCCTCGACGGTGGCGGCATCGAGGAGCTGCGCCCCGGCGCTCGCTGGAAACTCGACCGGCTCGTCGAGCAGGTCGAGAACGCGATCGAGTCCGGCGAGGCTGTTCTGGAACGCCGTCGCGCTGCCGGCGAGCGTCGCCAGCGGCTCCAGGAGCATCGCGCAGTAGAACAGGAACATCACCAGGTCGCCCGTGGTCAGGGCCTCGGAGGCGAGCAGTTCGCCGGCGGCCACGAGTTCGGCGTCGTTGAAGATTCGCGTGCCGCCGTACCAGAGCAGGGCGGCGGAGGCGAAGGGAATGAGCAGGGCCCAGGAGATTTCGATCAATCGCGAGGCGAGCCACGCGAGGATCTCCTGCCGGATCATGAGGTGGTTGTTGCGAAGGAAGCGGCCGGTCTCCGTCCGCTGGCGACCGAAGCTGCGAACGACCCGCATGCCGCCGAACGCCTCCGTGGCGTGACCGTCCACCTGCTGTCGTGAAGCGCGGATGTCACGCCAGATCGGCCGGATGCGGGAGATCCACGACTTGTGGGTGATGTAGACGATCGGCAGGAGCAGCAGCGAGCCGACCAGGAGCCGCCAATCGATCCAGGCCAGGATGACGAGCGTGCCCGCAAGCTGGATGATCGCCCGCCACGGGTTGTAGAGCATGCTGAAGAGCAGGTCGGCGACGCCACCGGCGTCTTCCCGCAGGATGCTCGCGACGCCGCCGCTCTTGAGCTGATACACGCGGTGGAGCGGCAGGCGGATCGCGTGGGCGAACACCTTGCGCCGGACGCGGGCCTGCACCCGCTTCGTCGTGATCGTGTTCAGGTAGCGGCCGGAGACGCCAACCGTGATCGAGATCGCGGCCACGATGACCAGCACGAGCGCGACGGTGGTCAAGAGCATCCGCGGCTCGGTGGGCAGACCGAGATCGGCCAGCAGCGGCGGCAGCGGCTTGTCGCCGAGCACGTTGTCAAGAACGAAGCCGATGGCGGCGGGGGGGATGAGCTTGAGACCGGTCGCGACGGTCACGGTCCCGAGGGCGATCATCACGGGCCAGCGGGAGCCGGCGAGGAACCCCCAGAACGCGGCGAACAGGTCGAAGAACGACCGCTGCCGCCCGTGCTTCTTCTTTTCCTTGTTGTGCCCCGCCGCGGTCCGCCGCGAGCCCTCCGTCTCGTGCGCCTTGAGCGCCCGCCGGTATTCCTGGTAACGGCGACGGCTGGTGGGCGGGCGGAAGCTCATGCGAGGGAGATGGTAGCCGGGCAATGCGGCCGCGGCGATCAGCCCCCCGAGCTCCAAAAGCGGGTGACGGGGTTCGAACCCGCGACATTCAGCTTGGAAGGCTGACGCTCTACCAATTGAGCTACACCCGCGTGGTGGGGCGGCATTGTAGCGGGAGGGCTCGCGGGGTCGCAATGTGCCGCAAGGTTCGGGGTATCCGTGGCGGAGGCGCTTCGGCTTGCGTCGCGTAGAGGAACGGACTCGGCCGCGTGTCGCAGCGGCGAATCGCACGGTCTCGCGATGCTACGGTCGGGGCTACTGGCGGGGGGGGCGGTCACACGTTCCCGTTGCCGCTACCGCCACGTCCGTGGTTCCGATCGCCGGCAGGTCCGCCACGGCACGAGCAGTGTCGGTGAGCCCGAGCACCGTGTAGTGCCTCAGGGTGATGCGGTAGTCGCCGTGCCGCATGATCCGCTGGGCGATCTGCGTCACGCCGCCTCTGAGATTCTTCCGCGAATCCCCCCCACGCCCGGCAAGATCTCGCCAGATTCAACGGAGTACCGTATCCAGCAACCGGGACATGGACTCCACTCGACTGGACGGTCCCGCGACGCTCACCCCTGTCCGGAGAAGACCATGTCGCGCACTCTCGCCTCGGCCATGATCGGTCTCGCGATCAGCGTGTCCCCGGTCACAGCCCAGTCCATCACCGACGTCTCTCCGTCCGTCCAGACCCTCTCGGGACGGCTCATCCTTACCGGATCGGGCTTCGGCGCAACGCCGGGTGCAGTCGAGATCGGTGGCGTCGACGCCCCGGTCTCGTTCTGGTCCGACACCAAGG
>JABDLI010000304.1 GCA_013003065.1 Phycisphaerales bacterium
GCCTGCTCGCGACCGCGTGCGAGGCGGCCGGCGGCCTGTTCCAGGGCGTCGCGACGGCGTGCGGGGACGTGGCGTGCCCGGGGGCATGCTGTTTCGACGATGGGAGCTGCCTCTTTCTGGGCGAGCCGGACTGCGTCGACGGGGGCGGCGTCTTTCAGGGGGCGGCCGTCACCTGCGTCGACGCCGCGTGCCCGCAGCCGGGCGCCTGCTGCCGGCCCGACGGCACCTGCTCCTTCGGGTTCGAGCCGGCGTGCGTGGCGGCGGGTGGTCTCTATCAGGGTGATCACGTCGCGTGCGACGGTCTCGACTGTCCGGGCGCCTGCTGCCTGCCGGACGGGGCGTGCCTCTTCGTGACCGAGCCGGCGTGCGGCGCTGCCGGCGGCGTCTTCGCGGGCGCCGGTCAGGCGTGCGTCGACACCGAGTGCCCGCAGCCGGGCGCGTGCTGCCTCGGCACCGGCACGTGCGTCGTCGTGCTGGAGACGAGCTGCGCGGCGTCCGGCGGTCTGTTCCAGGGCGCCGAGGTGCCCTGCGAGGCGGTCGAGTGTCCCGGCGCGTGCTGTCTTCCGAGCGGCGCGTGCGCCTTCGTGACCGCGGCGGCGTGCGTCGATCAGGACGGCGTCTTCCAGGGCGAGGGTGTCACCTGCGGAAGCGTCGCGTGCCCCCAGCCCGGGGCGTGCTGTCTGCCCGGCGGCGGGTGCGAAGACGGCTTCGAAGAAGAATGCGTTGCCGCCGGCGGCATCTACCAGGGCGACGGCCTCACCTGCGCCGTTTCGGAGTGCCCGGGCGCGTGCTGCCTGCCGAGCGGTGCGTGCGTCTTCGTCATCGAGCCGGTGTGCGAGGCGGCGGGCGCGCTCTTTCAGGGAGAGGGGGTCGCGTGCGAGACGGTCTCCTGTCCGGGCGCGTGCTGTCTGCCCGACGGAACGTGCGTGTTCGAGTTCGAGACGGCCTGCCTCGGGGCCGGCGGCGTCTTCCAGGGCGCCGGCGTGACCTGCGGCAGCGCCGACTGCCCGCGGCCCGGCGCGTGCTGTCTCGTGGAGACGCCGTGCGTCGAGGTGCAGGCGGAGGCGTGCGCGGACATGGGCGGCAGCTTCCAGGGAGAGGCGACCACGTGCGTGGCCGTCGCCTGCCCGGGGGCGTGCTGCCTCTCCGACGGCTCCTGCATCTTCGTGCCGGCGCCGGATTGTCTCGATCAGCTCGGGACGCCCGCCGACGCGAGCGTGCCGTGTGACGCGATCACCTGCCCGCAACCCGGCGCGTGCTGTTTGCCGGGCGGCTTCTGCTTCCCCGTGCTGGCCGCGGAGTGCGAGATGGTCGGCGGGATCTTCCAGGGCGAGGACATCGCCTGCGGTGACGTCGAGTGTCCCGGTGCCTGTTGCCTTCCGAGCGGCGCGTGCACGTTCACGACGGCGAGCGTCTGTGACGCCGGGGGCGGCCTCTTCCAGGGGGAGGGGAGCGTCTGCGTCGACGTGACGTGCCCGCAGCCCGGCGCGTGTTGTCAGCCGGACGGGCTGTGCACGTTCGAGCTGGAGACGGCCTGCGTCGCCTCCGGCGGCGTCTTCCAGGGCGAGGCGGTGACGTGCGGGACCGTCGAGTGCCCGCGGGCGTGCTGCCTGCCGAGCGGAGCGTGCGTGACCACGCCCGCGCCCGCGTGTTCGGACGCGGGCGGAGTCCCGCAGGACGCGGGTCTCGTGTGCGCCGCGGTCTCGTGCCCGCAGCCCGGGGCGTGCTGCCTCGCCGACGGGACGTGCGTCGAGCTGCAATCCGACGCCTGCCGCACGGCCGGCGGCATCTTCGCCGGCGCGGGCGTTCTCTGCGCGACGGCGGAGTGTCCGGGCGCGTGCTGTCTCGACGACGGCTCGTGCGCGTTTCTCACGCAAGCCATGTGCATCGATGCCGGCGGCGTCTACGGCGGGGACGGGGCGTCGTGTCAGGACGTCTCATGCCCGCAGCCCGGCGCGTGCTGCCTCGACACCGGTGCTTGCCTGGAGATGCTCGAGACGAAGTGCGCCGAGGCGGGCGGGCTCTTCCAGGGCGAGGACGTCGCGTGCGTGGACGTCGAGTGTCCCGGCGCCTGCTGTCTCGCGGACGGCACCTGCACGTTCGTCACGGAGCCGGCCTGCGCCGATGCGGGCGGCACCTTCGAGGGGGCGGGCATCGCGTGCGACGACGTGACGTGCCCCGAGCCCGAGGGGGCCTGCTGCCTCGACGATGGCGTGTGCGAAGAAAGCTCGGCGCAGGAGTGCGCCGATGACGGCGGGATCTTTACGGGGCCCGGCGTCCCCTGCGAAGCATCGACGTGCCCCGGCGCGTGCTGCTTCGAGGGCGGTTGTCTCTACATCTTCCGCGAAGAGTGCAAGGCGTCCGGGGGTGAATACCTCGGAGACGAGAGCATCTGCACCGAATGCACGCCCATCATCTGCACGATCCTCGGCGCCTGCTGCTTCCCCGACGGCACCTGCCAGCTCGACTGCGTTGCGGTGTGCGAGTTCCTGGGCGGTGTCTACCAGGGCCACGAGACGGAGTGCATCCCGGATCCGTGCCCCGACCTCGGCGCCTGCTGTCTGCCCGGCGGCTGTGAACACGACACGGAACCCGGGTGCATCGGCCGGGGTGGGACGTACCTCGGCACCGGCAGCGAATGCCTGCCCGATCCGTGCGTTCCGTCCGGAGCGTGCTGTCTGCCGACCGGGATGTGCGACGTGCTGACCGCGCTCGAGTGCGTGGCGGCCGGGGGGGTCTACCAGGGCAACGGCATCGAGTGCGGGGGCGGGTGCGAACTCGAGCGGCCGTGCTGCCTGCCGGACGGGGCGTGCGCGATGCTCGACGAGACGGACTGCCGCGCCGTCGCCGGCACCTGGCAGCCCGATCTGACCTCGTGCGCCGAGGCGAGCTGCCCGCTGCCGTGTCCGGCCGACCTCGACGGCTCCGGCGACGTCGGCTTCACCGACCTGCTCGCGTTGCTGTCGGCCTGGGGACCGTGCGCCGGGTGTGCGGCGGATCTGGATGGCTCCGGTGATGTCGGGTTTGCGGATCTGCTGAGCTTGCTGTCGGCGTGGGGCGTGTGTCCGTAGACGCAATCAGTCATTCGGCGCAAAGTGTCTCCGTTCCAATTCCGAGTTCCCCACTCTTCGGTTCTCCGGGTCCGCTTCCAATTCCCCTTCCAATTCTCATTCCAATTCTCGTTCCAATTCTCGTTCCCTCTCCAGGTCCAATTCCTCATGATCGCACGCTGCGAGGATCGGTGGTGTTCAGGCGAGTGGGCGTTCGGAATCGGTATTCGGAATTGAATGGGAATGGGAGTGCGAGGTGGAATTGGAAGGGGAGGGGAAGGGGACCCGGAGAACCGAAGAGTGGGGAGTTGGGAATTGGAACAGTCACGCTCGTTGCTGCGGCTGCGCTCGACGTCAAGCTGACAACGGGTTGTCACCCCGGCGGCCCCTCACCCCACCCCATCCTCCGCATCCACCACCACCTGCCCCGGCAACAACGGCGGCATCGGACAATCAAGGGAGTCCGCCACGCCCCGCAGGAGCTCGAACTCGCGCGGGGCGACGACCCCGTCGGCCACCACGCACGCCGCCGCCGCCGTCACGAACCGGCGCTTCAGATCCGGTGACATGCGGGCGAGCGTGTCGAGCGCCCGGTCCAGCGTCGGGAGATCACGCGCGCCCGGGGTCGGCGGCGGCAGACCGACGCCGAGCCGACGGGTCGCCCGGGTGTAGGCCGCGGCCGCGACCGCGGGATCCTCGTGCCCGCCCCGCGCGACGGTCGAGAGCACGAGCCCGCACTCGGCGCGGACCGTCAGGAACGAGCGATGCCGGACCCGCGGCGGCCGCCTCGGCACGAAATGCGGTTCCAGGTGACGCACCAGGATGCGTTCGAGGAGCCACTCGAAGAAGTCGATCCGCGTATCGGCGTGGACGAGCTCGTTGACGACCCGGCGGAACGAGAGAAACTGGGGCGGCGAGAGCCCGCACAACGTCGGGATCGTCAGATCGATGAGCGGGAGCCGGTGGGTGACGGGAAGCGTGTCCAGCGCGGGCAGCACGCGGGCAATCTCCCGTCGCTCCGCCTCGGTGGTCAGCGTCTCGAGCCGCGCTCGTTGGGCCTCACGCACCGGCTCGTTGCGGCTCAGGAGCAGCCCGAAGACGACGGCCCGCGCGCCGTAGGGTTCGCGGGCCGCGGTGACGACCGCGGGCGGAAGCTCGTCGATCATCTGGCGGGCGTGCTGGAGGTGCGGCACGGTGATCTCGCCGATGTGCTCGACCGCGGAGTCCGCCGCCCCCGCGGTCACGCCGCCCGCGGCGAGGGGCGTGAAGACGAAGTCGTCGTCGTCGTCGTCGCGTCGTTTCGTCGCCGCGGGCGCCCGGGTCGGCGTTGCCACCGGCTCGGGGTAGGAACCGTCCCACGCCGGCTCGAGCCGGCGAATCCGCTTCTCGAGCGGCGGATGGGTCGCGAAGAGCGCGTTGATCGAGAAACGCACGCCCTGGCCGAAGAAGAGGTGGCTCGACTCCTTGGCGTTCGGGCTCTGGAGACGCGAGCCCGCCGAGAGACCGCCGATCTTCTTGAGGGCGCCCGCGAGTCCGCCGGGGTTGCGGGTGAACTGCACGGCCGACGCGTCGGCCAGGAACTCGCGTTGGCGGCTGACCGCCGCCTTGATGACGTCGCCGAAGAACGTCCCGATCGATCCCACGAGCATCAGCCCGGCGCCGAGCGCGAGGATGGCCACGATGCCGCTGCCGCTGTCGGAGCGGCGTGAACCGTGGGACCGAAACCGGAGTGAACGAAGGATGATCGACCCCATCAGGCCGATCACCAGGATGCCGTGCAGCACGCCCATGAGCCGGATGTTCAGACGCATGTCGCCGTTGAGGATGTGGCTGAACTCGTGGGCGACGACGCCCTGCAGCTCGTCCCGGCTCAGCCGCTCGGCGCAGCCGCGGGTGACGCCGATGACGGCGTCGCCCGGTCCGTAGCCGGCGGCGAACGCGTTGATGCCCGGTTCGTCCGCAAGCAGGTACACCGGCGGGGCCGGCGTGCCCGACGCGATCGCCATCTCCTCGACGACGTTGAGGAGCCGCCGCTCGGGCGGACCGGCCGCTTCCGCCCGCACGAGCCCGCCCCCGAGACGCTGGGCGACCGTCGTCCCGCCGCCGCGGAGCTGCGCGATCTTGTAGACGCTGCCGCCGCCGACGATCGCCAGCACGCCCCCGGTGACACCGCCCACCAGGGCGGGATCGAAGGGCGAGCCCTTGTACCACTGCGTGGCAAAGAGCGTGCCCGTGACCACGAGGTACGTCAGGACGACGATCGCCACGACCGCCACGACGAACAGCACCACGAGCAACGCGGTGCGGTGGCGGGCGGAATCCTGGCGAGCGAAGAAGTCCATGAGGCAGGGCGGGCGCGGGGCTCACGCGGACGCGGTCGGCGGGTGAATCAGAATGCGACCTCGGGGGCGTCGCCGATTTCCGCGAGGTCGAACTCGAGGAGCGACGCGTCCTGGCCGTGACCGACGATTCCCGCGACGAGGATCGGCGGGAACGTCTGCCGGTAGGTGTTGTACGCGGTGACCCCGTCGTTGAACGCCTGCCGCGCGAACGCGATGCGGTTCTCGGTGCTGGTGAGCTCTTCCATGAGCTGCGACATGTGCTCGTTGGCCTTGAGATCCGGGTACCGCTCCACGGTGACGAGCAGTCGGCCGAGCGCGCCCTGGAGCATCGACTCGGCGCGACCGAGGCTCTGGATGGCCTGCGGGTTGCCCGGATCGGCGGCGGCCTGTTTCAACCCGCTTGCCGCCTGGTTGCGAGCCTGGATGACGGCTTCGAGGGTCTCCCGCTCGTGCTTCATGTAGCCCTTGGCGGTCTCGACCAGGTTGGGGATGAGGTCGTACCGACGCTGAAGCTGCACTTCGATCTGCGCGAAGCCGTTCTTGTATCGGTTCTTGAGCGTGACGAGCCGGTTGTAGATACCGACGATCATCCCGAGGAGCGCAAGCGCGACGACGGCGACGACGACGATGGCGATGATGGTGGGCATGCGTGGATCCTCCAACCGGCGGTCATCCGCCCGCGCGAAGACAGCCTAGCAACGAAGGGGGGAACTCGCCCCGACCCGGCGATCCCCCGTCCCTTCTTCCCGTTGGAGCCTGTATGCTGTTGCCCCTTGGGTGTCCCGAATTCCGGTTCCCGAGTCACGACGGAGGCCATTGATGACCCGCACCGACGTGCCGCTCCCTCAGCACCAGGGATTCGGCGCTACGTCCCGCCGCGACGCCTGGTGGGCGCAGCCGCTGCTCGTCTTCCTCGGCCTCTCCGCATTCGTGGTGTACTCGACCTGGGCCGCGTTTCAGGGCGTGGAGTATCACTTCAGCGGCAGGGGCGCCAACTACCTCTCGCCGTTCTACTCGCCCGAGCTTTTCGGCGACTCGCCCCACGCGTGGTTCGGCCCGAAGCCGACGTGGTATCCGACGTGGCTCCCGTGGTCGCCGGCGTTGCTGATCCTCTGGGCCCCGGCCGGCTTCCGGTTCACCTGTTACTACTACCGGGGCGCGTACTACAAGGCGTTCTGGGCCGACCCGCCCAACTGCGCCGTGGGCGAGCCGCGTTCGGGGTACCGCGGCGAGCACACGTTCCCGCTGATCCTCCAGAACATCCACCGGTACTTTTTCTACCTCGCGTTGCTGTTCATCGTGATCCTCAGCTACGACGCGTGGCGGGGATTCTGGTTTGCGGATGCGGACGGGGGGGAGCGTCTCGGTGTCCGCCTCGGCTCCATCGTGCTGCTCGTCAACGTCATCCTGCTGAGCGGGTACACGCTCGGCTGTCACTCGCTGCGTCATCTGGTCGGGGGCGGGCTCGATCGTCTCTCCGGCCGGCCGGTGCGCAAGAAGACCTACGACTGCGTGAGCTGTCTGAATCGCGGGCACATGCGGTGGGCGTGGGCGAGCCTCTTCTGGGTCGGCTTCACTGATTTCTACGTGCGCATGTGCGCGAAGGGCGTCTTCACGGACGTGAGTATCATCGGATGACGCAGTACGAAACCCACGAGCACGACGTGCTGGTGATCGGCGCGGGCGGGGCCGGGCTCCGCGCCGCGATCGAGGCCTCGTCCACCGGGGCGCGGGTCGCCGTCGTGTGCAAGAGTCTCCTCGGCAAGGCCCACACGGTCATGGCCGAGGGCGGCGTCGCGGCCGCCATGGGCAACGTAGACGACCGCGACGGTTGGACGACGCACTTTGCCGACACGATGCGGGGCGGCCAGTATCTCAACAACTGGCGGATGGCCGAGCTGCACGCCAAGGAGGCGCCCGATCGCGTCCGTGAGCTGGAGGCGTGGGGCGCGCTCTTCGATCGCACCCGGGACGGCCGGATCCTCCAGCGGAACTTCGGCGGACACAAGTACCCGCGTCTCGCCCACGTCGGCGACCGCACGGGTCTGGAGATGATCCGCACGCTGCAGGATCACGGTATCCACGGCGGCATCGACTTCCTGATGGAGCACACGGTCCTCGCGCTCGTGCCCGCCGGCGACCGCATCGTCGGCGCCGTGGGGTACGAGCGGGAAAAGGGTCGCTTCCATCTGTACCGGGCCAAGGCCGTCATCATCGCCACCGGCGGCATCGGCCGGGCATTTCGCGTCACGTCCAACAGCTGGGAGTACACCGGCGACGGGCACGCGCTGGCGTACGAGGCGGGCGCCGACCTCATCGACATGGAGTTCGTGCAGTTCCACCCCACCGGAATGGTCTGGCCGCCGAGCGTGCAGGGCATTCTCGTCACGGAAGGGGTCCGCGGCGAGGGCGGCGTGCTGCGGAACAAGGACGGCAAGCGGTTCATGTTCGACGACATCCCCGACCTCTATGCCCACCAGACGGCGGACAACGAGGAGGAGGGATGGCGTTACGTCACGGGTGACAAGGACGCCCGGCGTCCTCCCGAGCTGCTCACCCGCGACCACGTCGCGCGGTGCATCGTGCACGAGATCCGGGAGGGCCGGGGCAGCCCGCACGGCGGCGTCTACCTGGACATCGCGTGGATCAAGGAAAAGCTCCCCGACGCGGCGACGCACATCAAACGCAAGCTGCCGAGCATGCACCACCAGTTCATCGAGCTGGCCGGCGTCGACATCACGCAAGAGCCGATGGAGGTCGGACCGACCACGCACTACGTGATGGGCGGGATCCGCGTCGACGGCGACACCCAGATGGCGAGCGTGCCGGGTCTGTTCGCCGCCGGCGAGTGCGCGGCCGGGCTGCACGGGGCCAATCGGCTCGGCGGCAACTCGCTCTCGGATCTGCTCGTCTTCGGCAAGCGGGCGGGCGAGTACGCCGCGGCCTTCGCGGCCGAGCATGACCTCCCGGCGGCGTCCGAGTCGTTCGTCAACGACGTTCTCCAGCACGCGCTCGCGCCGTTCGATCGAGGCGATGCGGCGGAGATGCCCTACGCCATCCAGCGTTCGCTCCAGGAGACGATGCAGGATCTGGTCGGCATCGTGCGGGTCCAGGCCGAGCTCGACGAGGCCGTCGAACGCATCGGCGGCTTCCGCGAGCGGGCCGAGCGGGTGGGAGCGCTTCCCAACCGCGAGTACAACCCCGGCTGGCACACCGCGCTCGACCTGCCCAATCTGCTCACCGTCTCCGAGGCGGTCGCGCGTTCGGCATCCGATCGCACCGAGAGCCGCGGCGCCCACTTCCGCGAGGACCACCCCGAGAAGGACCCGGCGCTCGCGAAACACAACACGATCGTACGCAAGGCCGCGGACGGCTCCATGCACGTCGTCCGCGAGCCGACGAAGCCGATTCGCGACGATCTGCAGAAGATCATCGAGGAGAATCAGTAATGCCGGAGATGACGTTCCGGATCTGGCGGGGCGATTCCTCCGGCGGCGCGTTTGCCGAGTACCGCACCGAGGTCACCGAAGGCATGGTGGTGCTCGATGCGGTCCACGCGATCCAGGCCGAGCAGGCGCCGGATCTGGCGGTGCGGTGGAACTGCAAGGCGGGCAAGTGTGGTTCCTGCTCGGCCGAGGTGAACGGCCGGCCGAAGCTGATGTGCATGAGCCGCTGCGGTGATCTGCCCCCGGGGGAGACGGTGACGATCGAGCCCATGAAGGCCTTTCCTTTGCTGCGGGATCTGACGACCGACGTGTCGTCCAACTTCCGGGCGAAGATGGCAGTCAAGCCGTTCAAGCCACGCCCCCCGGACGCCCCCGACGGCACCTGGCGGATGGACCAGGCCGACATCGATCGCCCGCAGGAGTTCCGCAAGTGCATCGAGTGCTTCCTGTGCCAGGACGTCTGCCACGTGCTGCGCAACCACGAGAAGCACGATTCGTTCATCGGTCCGCGGCACTTCGTCTACGCGGCAGCCCTGGAGATGCACCCGCTGGACACCGAGAACCGGCTGGCCGACCTGAAGGGCGAGCAGGGCATCGGCTATTGCAACATCACGAAGTGCTGCACGAAGGTGTGCCCCGAGCACATCACGATCACCGACAACGCGATCATCCCCCTCAAGGAACGGGTCGTCGACGAGTTCTATGATCCGGTGAAGAAGCTGTTCCGCATCTTCCGTCCGGGCAACGCGCGGCGGTGATTCCATTCCGTGGGCGGCTCCGCCCCGGCGGCGGCGACGAGGGACGACGGCCATGTTCCAGCTCAAGACGATCTCGCAGAGTGGCATCCCCCGGGCGCTCGAACGGGCCGATCGGTACCGGCTGCTCAACGAACCGCGCGAGGCCGAGAGCATCTGCCGCGACGTGCTGCGGATCGACGCCGATCACCAGGTCGCCCTCCGCACGATGATCTTGGCGCTCACCGAGCAGTTCGGGGCCGGCGTCCAGGTGAACATCACCCACGCGCAGGAGCTTCTCCCTCGCCTGCAGAGCGAGTTCGACCGCACGTACCTCGCCGGCGTCATCTGCGAGCGGTGGGCCAAGTGCCAGTTCCGCGACGACGCGCCCGGCAACGTCGTGTACGACTGGTTCATCCAGGCGATGGGCTGGTTCGAGCGGGCCGAGCCGCTCAGCGAGCCCGGCGACGAGGATGCGCGGCTGCGGTGGAACGCCTGCGCGCGGATGATCAAACGGTACGGCACCGTGCACCCGCGGGCGGAGGACACCGTGAGCGACGACTGGCTCCAGGACGACGTGCCGGTGCGGTGACGCATGCGTTGGCGGGTGGCGAGCGGCCCGATTATCGGCCAGCCTCTCCCACGCCGCCCGACGCGACCCGTTCCGGAGCGGGAGGTGCTGATGTTGCCGGCTTCGGCGACCGATCTCACCCGGCCGGCCCCCCGCGGGCCGTCTCCGGGAACGTGATCCGATGAGCATCCCCCGCATTCTGCTGGCCGACGACGACGTCAACTTTCTCCAGGCGCTCACGGTGCGGCTGCGGGCCGAGGGCTTCGACGTCATCGTCGCCCAGGACGCCGTGCAGACGCTTCAGTTCGCCCGACAGCAGGAGCCCGACCTCCTGCTGCTGGACATCAACATGCCCGCCGGGGACGGCTTCAGCGTCCACCAGCGTCTGCGGGAGCAGCCGGATCTCCCCGAGATTCCCGTCGTGTTCGTGACCGGCGACCGTTCGGAGCGGGTCCAGCGGATGGCCGCCGCGGCGCGGGCGACGCTGCTGTACAAGCCCTTCGACACGGCCGAGCTCCTTCGCGCGATCGGTCGCGGGCTCGGCAACACGCCGGCTCGGGATGACGCGCTCGCCTCGCTCCAGGCGGCCGCCGACGCGTTGACCCACCGCCCGCGGACGGACTGAGACGCGGGCGACCCGGGCTCTGCTTGGTTATCCTCCTCGCCCCCGTGTTGCGAACGAAACGCCACATCCAACCGACGCTCCTGATCGCGACGCTGCTCGCGGCGGGGCCGCACGCCGCGGCCGCCCCGCCCCGGGTTCCGATCGCCCGCGCGTCCAACCCTCCGGTGATCGACGGGCGACTCGACGATGCGGTCTGGGCGTCCGCGGCGGTCATCACCGACTTCCGGCAGGTCGACCCGGTCGAGTTTGCCGAACCGAGCGAACGCACCGAGGTGCGTCTGCTCATGGATGCCGACGCCCTGTACGTCGCGTTTCGCTGCCACGACCGCGACCCGGGAGCGATCATCGGGACCCGGATGAAGCGTGACGCGAGCCTCGGGCCCGACGACCGCGTGAGCTTCATCATCGATCCCTACGACGACCAGCGCAACGGCTTCTTCTTCGAGATGAACCCGGCCGGCGCGCGGGGCGACGCGCTCATCGAGGAGAACTCCCGGTTCATCAAGAACTGGGACGGGATCTGGTACGGACGGGCCTCGATCGACGACGGGGGGTGGGTGGCGGAGATGGCGATTCCATTCAAGACCATCTCGTTCAACCCCGACGCGACGGAGTGGCGGTTCAATGCCTCCCGGTTCATTCGCCGACGCAACGAATCGATCGAGTGGGCGTCACCGGCGCGGGATACGTCGTTCAACTCGTTCGCCGACGCCGGCATCCTCGAGGGCATCCGCGATCTGAACCAGGGGGTCGGGCTGGACATCAAGCCCTTCGGGGTCGTCACGGTCAAACGCGACCACGACGAGAACCGCGGCGGCATCGACATCGACGGCGGCCTCGACGCGTTCTACAAGCTCACGCCCGCGATGACGCTCTCGCTCACGGTGAACACGGACTTCGCGGAGACCGAGGTCGACGAACGCCGCATCAACCTCACGCGGTTCCCGCTCTTCTTCCCCGAGAAGCGCGACTTCTTCCTCCAGGACACGGGGATCTTCGACTTCGGCGGCATCCGGCGGAACCCGCTGCCGTTCTTTTCGCGACGCATCGGCCGCGGACGCGACGGCGCGCCAGCCGACATTCTCGCGGGCATCAAGCTCACCGGACGCGCCGAGAATCTGAACCTCGGGCTGCTCGACGTGCAGATGCAGCACGACGACGAGCTGGGCAACAAGAACCTGTTCGTCGGCCGGGCGTCGGTCGACGTGCTGGAGCAGTCGACGTTCGGCGGGATCTTCACCTACGGCGATCCGCAGGCGGGCGATGACAACTGGATCGGGGGAGTGGACTTCAACTACCGCACGAGCGACTACGCGGGCGACAAGACCATCGACGGCAACGCCTTCGTCCTCGTCAGCGGCGGCGCCGGGCCGCAGGATCAGGCGACGTCCTTCGGCGGCCGCATCGGGTACCCCAACGATCGCGTCGACTGGCGGGTCGGCTTCACGCAGATCGACTCCGACTACACGGCGCCGCTGGGGTTCGTGCCTCGCCCCGGCATCCGCGAGTACTTCGGCAACTGGCGGTACCGGTGGCGTCCGGAGAACAGTTGGATCCGCTCGATCGACACGGGCGTGAACGGGTTTTTCGTCACCGACCTCGACGACGAGGTGGAGTCACGCAGCCTCGACTTCGACCTGCTGACCGTCCGGTCGCAGCTCGGCGATCGACTTTCGTTCCAGGTCGAGCGGGAGCGCGAGGTGCTCGACGAGCCGTTCGAGATCCGGGAGGGCATCGTGATCCCGGTCGCCGATCATCGATTCGACCGGTTCGGCGTCGAGCTCAGCACCTCGTCCGGCCGCCCGGTCGATTTCGAGGTGAGCTACAAGGGCGGCGATTTCTTCGACGGCACCCGAGACGACTACCAGGTCGAACTGTCCTGGCGTCCGTCGCGTCACCTGGAGCTTGGCGGGGAGTTCGAGATGAACGACGTCGATCTTCCGGGCGGGAGCTTCATCACGCGGATCATCCGCAGTCGCGTGGACGTCTACTTCACGCCGGACGTGACCTGGAGCACGTTCGTGCAGTTCGACAACGTGAGCGACTCGATCGGCATCAACAGCCGTCTGCGGTGGATCATCGAGCCGGGGAACGAGCTGTTCGTCGTCCTCAACCAGGCCGTCGGCCGCTTCGACGACCGATTCCGAGTCACGGACACCGCCGTGACGACGAAGCTCGGGTGGACATTCCGGTATTGATCGCGTCAGGACGCCCCCGCGGCGTGCCCGCCCCGCTCGATCAAGACGACCCCCGCGAGCAAGAGCGCGATGCCGGCCGCACGGGTCACGGTCAACGGCCGCACCGGGTAGCCGATGAGACCGCCGTGGTCGATGACCGACGACGAGAGCATCTGACCGAACACGAAACATCCGATGAGAAGCGCGGCGCCGAGGATCGGCGC
>JABDLI010000327.1 GCA_013003065.1 Phycisphaerales bacterium
ACCCACGGCACGGACGCTTCGCTGTCCGTGGCACCGTCGTGAGGGGGGGCGTCTTGCGGCCGGACGCCTTGTGTTTGCACGGGCGGCGTCCTGCCGCCAGTGACATCCAAGTCCAAGTTCTGCCCCACCCGCGCGAACACGCCGGTGACTTCCGGACGCCTTGTGCTTCCACGGGCGGCGTCCTGCCGCCCTCGGCCTCAGATGGTCGTTCGCTGAACGCTGAGTCGTCCGGCGCTCAACCGATCCCCGCTCGATCCGCCGCATCCTGCGGCGAAGCACAGGACGGCGGAGCGCCCAAAGACACCGCCCGCATCCTGCTCACCTGGCGTCTGGATGGTTCAGCGTGGGTTCGGACTATTTTTCGCACCGCCTCCGGCGGGTGCCGGCTGCGCGGGGACCGGCGGCGTCCATGCCGCCTCGAGCAGGTTGGGTTGGGGGATGGCGCGATGGGCGCTGACGCTCCCGCGTCCGCGTCCGGGTCCGCGTCCGTGTCCGCGTCCGGGTCCGTGTCCGCGTCCGTGTCCGGGTCCGCGTCCGCGTCCGTGTCCGGGTCCGTGTCCGTGTCCGTGTCCGGGTCCGCGTCCGTGGCCGGGTCCGGGTCCGTGCCCGTGTCCGCGTTCGCGTCCGTGCCCGTGTCCGCCGCGGTCGAGTAGACTATCGCCCCTATGACCCGCACCCTCGCCGAGCTCCCCTTCGATCTCCCCGCCTTCGTCACGCCCCAGTTCGTCACGTCGGCGATCGTGATCGTCTCCATCCTGCACATCGCCCTCGTCGCGGCGGCGTATTTCATCCTGCTGGAGCGGAAGATCTGCGCGTGGGTCCAGGATCGATGTGGTCCGAACCGGGTTGGACCGCTTGGTTTGCTCCAGCCGATCGCAGACGGTCTGAAGCTCTTCGTCAAAGAGGAGTTCATGCCGCGGGGGGCGGATCGCGGGTTGTTCATTCTCGCGCCGGCGCTCACCGTCTTTCCGGCGATGATCGGCTTCGCGATCATCCCGTGGGCCGGGTCGCTCGACCTCTCGACCGTGCCGTTTCTGAACCTTGCCGGCACCGTCAAGGTGATGGGTGCCGATGTGAGCATCGGCATCATCTACCTCGTTGCGACCGCATCGCTCGGCGTCTACGGCGTCGGGCTCGGCGGCTGGGCCTCGAACAACAAGTACTCGTTCCTCGGGGGCCTGCGGGCCACCGCCCAGATGATCAGCTACGAGATCCCGCTGGGGCTCTGCCTGCTGTGCGTCATTCTCGCGGCGGGGACGCTGCGGGCGGACCAGATCGTGACCCAGCAGATCGACGGTGCCTGGTTCATCGTCCAGCAACCGCTCACGGCCCTGCTCTTCTACGTGTGTCTGCTCGCGGAGGCGAACCGCGCTCCCTTCGACCTCTCCGAGGCGGAGCAGGAGCTCGTCGGCGGCTGGCACACCGAGTACTCCTCCATGAAGTGGGCGCTCTTCTTCATGGGCGAGTACATCCACGTCTTCGTGGGCAGTGCCTTCTTCGCCGTGCTGTTCCTCGGCGGATGGTCCCTGAATCCGCTCCCCTTCGGCCCGGATCTCCCGGCGGCCGGTGGGCTGGGTCTGATCCTCCTGCAGTTCAGCGTCGTGATGGGCAAGGTGGTCGCGCTGGTCGCCCTGACGATGGTCGTCCGCTGGACGCTGCCGCGTTTCCGGTTCGATCAGCTCATGCGTCTGGCGTGGGAAGGCATGATCCCGACCGCGTTGCTGCTGCTGCTCGTGGTGTCGATCTTCGTGTACCGCGGGTGGACCGAGTACCTGTGGGCCGGCTCGCTCGGGGCGCTCGCGGTGATCCTCTTCGTCTATCCGTACCTGCCGAAGCAGGCCAATCCGAATCACCGCGTACCGCTCATCGGCAGCCGATTCAGTCCCCTCGAAGAGGGCGATCTCTCGCCTGCCGTCGACTGATCGGGCCGCACCGGCATCCCGACAAAAAAGAACAGACGCCGATCGGGTCGGAGCATCGATCGGCGTCTGCGTAGGTTGCCAGTCCTTACTTCGGATCTGCGGGCACCACTACTGTATTGATTGTGGCCGCGCGCACAAGCGAAAATCGCGCTTTCCGATGGGGGCCGACGTCAACCGACGTTCGTACCACCGAACATCATGGTGCGCTGAATCACCGCCTCACGCAAGCGTCCCGCCACAACTGCTTCCCGCTCCCGCGGTGCAGCCGTAGCAGTGATCGTCGGTTGCGATGACGCGATCGGCGAGCTCGCTGGCGGTGTAGTCCCACAAAAAACGCCCCTCGGACGCCGGCGTGGGCATGTCGAGCGCCTGGTTGAAGTCGCAGTCGTACACACGTCCCTGCGGGTCGATGTTCACCTGATGACGGCACATCAGTCCCTCGATCGTGGCCGGGTTGTACGCTCCGATGAGCGTCCGCATGTACGGCTCGAGCTGCCCATCCCGCTCCAGCTCGTGCCGCCAGCGCTTGATGGGCATGTTCGTGATCGTCCAGAGCTCGTTGAACTCCAGGCCGAACCGCTCCCGCAGCTCCCGCTTGTAATCCGCCGCGAGCGCTGCTTCCGGCGGCGGGAGGTGAGGTCCGACCGGGTTATACACCAGGTTCAGCCGCAAGTCGGGATCGCGTCCGTACCCCGCGTCGACGAGACGGCGAAGCCCCTCCACCGACGCGTCGTAGGCGCCGCGGCCACGCTGCCGCTCGACGTTGTCCTGGAGATAGCAGGGCATCGACGCCACGACCTGCACCTGGTTGGCGGCGAGGAACCCCGGGATCCATGCGTAGTCGATCCCGCTTCGTTCGGTGTGGACGATGATCGTCGGATTGCAGCGGTCGATCACGCCCCGGCCCGAGCCCCGAATCGCCTCGACCATCCACCGGAAGTTGGGGTTCATCTCCGGACTGCCGCCGGTGAAGTCGACCGTCTCGATCTCCGGATGGGCCAGGGCCCAGTCGACCACGCGGCGGGCCGTCGGCTCGTCCATGTTCTCCTCCGGCGCGGTGCGGGCGGGGGAGGATTCGACGTGGCAGTGCCGACACGCCAGGTTGCAGACGAAACCGATGTTCAGCTGCAGCGTCGAGATCCGCGGGGCCGCTCGCAGGTCCGTCTCGAACCGCGCTCGGAACCGTGAGCCGTTCAGGATGGGCAGACCGACGACGCTCATCAGCAGCAACCACCACCCGTGTAGTGCCAGGTCGAGGCGGTCACCGTCAGGTCGGAGCGACCGAGGTCCGACAGGAGGCCCGCCGTCTTGTCGCACACCGGCAACGGGTGGTCGCGCGGCAGCACGTGGCCGGCGCCGTCGTCCCACGATTCTTCCGGGCCCGTATAGATGGCGGTGCGACCGGTGAAGATGCACGGTCCGTCCGCGGGCACGGGCACGTTGAACGCCGCCACCTCGATGCTCTCCAGCAGCGTGTCACGCTCGAGACCGAACCGCTCGCGATCGAGCATGCGGTAGGGGCGGCGGGCCCGAACCTCGATGCTGCCGAACCCCGCGTCGACCATCGATTGCAGATACTCCTCGAAGGTGAGGCAGCCCGACAGGCACTGGGCCCGCAGGATCTCATCGGCCCGCAGATGATCCGGCAGAGGCCACGGCGTGACGGGATCGCTCATCACGAGTCGGCCCGCCGGCTCGAGCACCCGCCGCATCTCGCGGAGCGCGCGTTCGAGGTCGCCGTCCCCGTCCGGGCCGGCGGTGGTGAAGATGTTGAAGAGGCAGTTCTGGGCGGCGAGCGTCACGGAGTCGTCGTCGATCGGAAGCTCGAGCGCATCCCCATCCCTGATGTCCACGAAGCTCGGGTCGAACCAGTCGTTCGTGGCCGCGGCCACCTCGAGGTTGCGGCGGGCGGCCTCCCTCATCTCCGGCACGGGGTCGACCGCGATCACGCCGCCGGGCACCCGCGAGAAGTAGGCGAACTCCAGGGCCTCGAGCCCGCCCCCCACGCCGACGTACAACACGCGCTGACCGGCCGTCATGTCCTGCAGGTGGATCGTCGTGCCGCAGCCGTAGTTCATCTCGTGCATGATCGACGGGATAGCGAGACCCGGCAGGTACCGCGGTGTCTGCGGGACGCAGCAGAGGTTGTTGGCCGTGGCGACGGCGGCGTCGCGGTAGACATCCCGCACGGTCTGGTGGTAGCTCACGGAGGTTCCTTCCGGGTTCGTCCTGGTCGTCGAGTGGCGTTTCGTGGGCGTCGGGAGGTGTCGGCGAACCCACAATCGTAGTCGATCGAACTGCGAAGGGACCCCGGGCTATTCCGAGTAGGATGGACCTCGCGATGCGGTGGCTCGTCGAAACCGCCGGTGGTCTCCTGGAGCTCGTGCGGCTGGGCGGGCGAAGCGGCTTTCGCCTGCGCGGACCGTATTGGCGTTGGCGACTCGAGACTGCGTTCGGCAGCGACCGCAGCGCGTGGCCGCCCCGGCGGCAACGGCTCGCGGCGATGCTCGAGTACGCCCGGTGGGTCTACAGAATGCGGCGAACGCTCTGAGGGAACCCGTGGCATCGTTCGTGACCCATCTCGTCTCGGCCCTCGACGACACGCGGTTGCCGGCACGCACGGTGCAGACCGTTCACGAAGGGCGGCCGCTGCTCGTGCGGTACGACCTCGACCGCGTGGCGGCGAGCGTCGATCGCGACGCGTGGCGGCGGCGGCCCCCGACGATGTGGCGGTACCGCGAGCTGCTGCCGCACGAGTCGGAAGACGACGCCGTGACGCTCGGTGAAACCCACACGCCGCTGCTGCGATGCCCGCGGCTGGGCGCGCGGCTCGGCGTCAACCATCTCCTGATCAAGGACGAGTCGCGGCTTCCGACCGGCTCGTTCAAGGCGCGTGGCATGGCCATGGCGGTGACGATGGCTCGCGCGCTCGGCGTTCGCCACCTGGCCGTCCCGACCGCGGGCAACGCCGGCGGCGCGCTGGCGGCGTACGCGGCCCGGGCGGGTCTGCCGTGCGATGTCTTCATGCCCGAGGACACGCCAGTCGTGAACCGGGTCGAGGCCGCGATCTACGGCGCCCGCACCTGGTGCGTCGACGGTCTCATCGGTGACTGCGGCCGGCTGGTGCGCGAGGGAGCCGCGGCGATCGGCTGGTTCGACATGAGCACGCTCAAGGAGCCGTATCGCCTGGAGGGCAAGAAGACGATGGGGCTCGAGCTCGCCGACCAGATGGGCTGGCGTCTGCCGGCCGCGATCTTCTATCCCACCGGCGGGGGCACCGGTCTGCTCGGGATGGACAAGGCTTTTGAAGAGCTCGCGTCGCTGGGCTGGCTCGACGCGTCCACGCGTCCGCGGTTCTACGCGTGTCAGTCGAGCGGGTGCCCGCCCATCGCCGATGCCTTCGCCCGTGACCTCCGCTTTGCCGAGACGCCCCCTGATCCGCACACGATCGCCAGCGGCCTGCGGGTGCCGGCGGCGGTCGGTGACTTCATGATCCTCGACGCCGTCCGGCGCTCGGGGGGTCGCGCGGTGGCGGCCGACGAGCATCGGCTCGCCGCGATGACCGCCGAAGCCTGTCGTCTCGAAGGGCTGGCGATCTGCCCCGAGACCGCCGCGTGCCTCCTCGCCCTCGAGACGGAGGTCGGGGCCGGTGGCGTCGATCCGGACGAGCCGGTGGTCGTCTTCAACACCGGCGCGGTGCAGAAGTACGTCGAGGTGATGCCCGACGACGCTCCCCGCGTGAAGCGGGCCGAGCCCTTCGAGTGGTCTCGACTGCAGAGCTCTTCGCTTTCACGGCTCTCACGCTGACCGGCCCGGGGCCCGAGGCGGTTTTCCACCGCGACGCCCGGATGGGCGGCGGCGCCCGATACACTCTGCGGGCCGTGTCCAAGACCCGAACGCAGTTTCAGTGCAGCTCCTGCGGCGCCGTTCAGACGCGGTGGATGGGCAAGTGCCCGGACTGCGGCGCCTGGGACACGCTGGAGGGCACGACCGCAAGCACTTCGAAGGCAGCCGCCACCCCGTCCTGGTCCGTGGACGAGGCGATCACCACCGATCGCCGGGCGATCCCGCTGCCGGAGATCAAGCCCCCGACGCACCAACGGCTGGCCACGGGGCTGGCCGAGTTCGATCGCGTTCTTGGCGGTGGGCTGGTGCCGGGGTCGGTCGTCCTGCTGGGCGGGGAGCCGGGGATCGGCAAATCGACGCTCCTGCTCCAGGCCGCTGCCCGCCTGGCCGCGGCCGGCCGCGCCGTCCTTTATGTGAGCAGCGAGGAATCCGGCTACCAGACCCGGCTGCGGGCCGAGCGGCTGACCGAGGTCGGGGCCACCGTCGACCGCCTGGACGGGCTCCACGTGCTGGCGGACACCGACCTCAACGGCATCACGGAGCAGGCACGGCGGATCCGGCCGGCGGTTCTGGTGCTCGACTCCATACAGATGGTGCACCAGCCGGCCCTCGATGCCTCGCCGGGTTCGGCGGCACAGCTCCGGCGATGCTGCCTGGAGCTCGTCGCGCTCGCCAAGCTCAGCGGCATGGCCATCGTGGTCGTCGGGCACGTGACCAAAGAAGGACAGCTCGCCGGTCCCAAGCTCCTGGAGCACATCGTCGACGCGGTTCTTTCATTCGAGGGAGACCGCCACCACGCCCACCGCGTCGTCCGCGGCATGAAGAATCGCTTCGGGCCGACGCTCGAGGTCGGCCTGTTCGAGATGACCGCGCGGGGATTGCGCGAGGTCGAGGACGCCGAGCTGGTCGGCGACCCGGAGGCCCCGCCCACCCCCGGCTCGGTGTTCTGCCCGGTGGTGCACGGCTCGCGCAGCTTGCTGGTCGAGATCCAGGCGTTGACCGCGACGGGCTTCCCGGGCAGCGCGAAACGCCGGACGAGCGGTCTCGACGGCAATCGGCTGGCGATGCTCATCGCCGTGCTCGAACAGCACGGCGAGCTGCGTTTGGCCGATCAGGACATCTTCGCGTCCGCGGCCGGTGGACTGCGGGTGGCCGAAGCCGCCGCGGACCTCGCCGTCAGCCTCGCCGTCGCCGGAGCGCACCGTCGTCACGCGTTGCCGCCGGGGACGGTCGCGCTCGGCGAGGTCAGCCTGGGCGGTGAGGTCCGTCACCCCGACCGCATCGAGCAACGATTGCGCGAAGCGGCTCGCCTTGGCTTTCGGCGGGTCATCATGCGTCGACCACACGACCGAACGGGCGCCCGAACGACCCTCGAGATCGAGGTCATCGCGGTGACGCGTATCGAGCATGCGCTCGCGATCCTGGAGCGACCTCGGCAACATCTGCCGATCGAATCCGGGGTCGAAAATCTCTTGAAGGCGGTTTCTGGGGACGAGCGGGGGGAATCCGGGGAAAACTTGTAAGCGGGCTCGCTTTCGGGGTCGCCGCATAAGCGGCTGAGATCGCTCAAGATACGGGATTTTTTCGCGTCTCCCGCCGCGGCAGGCTCACCAGTTTTTCATCGAATAGGGCCGGGGATCTGGCACCGGAGAAGGAAGTCAGTATTATCCCAGCCTTTCAACGAATCGGCCTGTGGCGGCCGATAGCGAAAATCACGTCCGCGCCGGACCGGGTGGGTCCGGCGACTGGCGGGCGGGTGGATGAACCGGACGCGTGGCTGGGATGAAGGCTATAGACGTCCATGCATAAGCTAGGAGAGTCAACAAATGAGTCGTACGACGAAAGTCGCCCTCCTTGCGGGTGCGTCTGCGCTCACGCTGACGGGAGCCAGCTTCGCGGACAATCCCACCGAGGACCGCATTTCCGAGCTGGAGGCCACCGTGGCCACCCTGAAGGCCGAGCTGGCCGGTGACAACAACTGGCTGACCGAGCAAAGGGCCGACGAAATCCGCGGCCTCGTGCACGACGTCCTCGCGGACGCGGACACGCGGGCAAGTCTGCTGCAGTCGGGTATGAGTGCTGGTTACGACGACGGGTTTATGGTCGGTAGTGCTGACGGTGCGTTCAGCATGCGGATCAATGGCCAGATGCAGGCCCGTTACATCTGGAACCAGACCGATTCCATGGGGACCGACGGCGACCGGAACGGGTTCGAGAACAGCCGCACCAAGCTGATGTTCTCGGGCAACGTCGGTGGTCCCGAGTGGATGTACTACGTCGAGGGTGACTTCAGCCGCAGCGGCGGCGGGTTCGGCCTCGATGACGCCTGGATCGGTTACGACGTGGGCAACGGCTGGAAGGTCGTGCTCGGTCAGTACAAGGTCCCGCTGCAGCGTGAGTTCCTGGTGCACAGCTCGAACCAGCTCGCCATCGAGCGTTCGAACGTGAGCTACCTTTCCAACGGTGGCCGCACCCAGGGCATCATGTTCGACTACGGTTCGGACCAGTTCCACTTCATGGGTTCGTGGAACGACGGTGCGGCCGGCGCGAACACCCCGTGGAGCACCTTCGACACCGAGTACGCGATCACCGCGCGTATCGAAGCGCTCCTGTCGGGCAACTGGGACCAGTTCACGACCTTCACGAGCCCGATGGGCTCCGAGCAGGGCGTGATGGTCGGTGGTGGCATCCACTACCAGAAGGGCGAGTACGGTACGGTCGCCGGTCCCGAGACCGAGACCACGATCGTCACCGGTGACGTGTCCTTCGAGTTCGACGGTGCGAACATCTTCGCATCCGTCAACTACACCGACACCGACACCGGTGCGGCCACGGATCCGAGCCCGCTCGGCTTCGTCGTGCAGGGTGGTTACTACTTCACCGACACGATCGAAGGCTACCTTCGCTACGAGTACAACGATCCGGACGCGACCGCCGTCGAGGATCTGAGCCTCATCACGGTCGGCTTCAACGCGTACTACACGGACAACGTGAAGTTCTCGGCCGACTTCGGCTACGGTCTCGAAGCGGTGACCGGCTCGAGCGACATCACCGGTTGGCGTGACGATGTCGGCACGGATGATGGCCAGTGGGTCATCCGCACGCAGATGCAGCTCGTCTTCTGATCGAGCGTATCTTGATCTGCCTGATCATGAACCGACCGACCCTCGCGGGTCGGTCGGTTTTTTCATTGGCCTGCCGGCATCTGGGTGGGTGGGACGCGGGCTAAGATGACGCGCGATGACGGATCCGAAACGCCAGCGGTTGCTCACGTTTCGCAGCGGTGGATGGGTGATCCTCCTCACCGTGTTCGTCGGTGTCGTCGTGGTCGCGATGACCGTCATTCCGGCGTGGCAGCGGATGCAGGCCAGGCCGCCCGGTGACGGGCGTGATCCGGCCACCTACGGCTTTGCCCTCGAGCCAACGCTCGTGCCGCGGGCCTCGATCGTCGCGGGTCAGCTTCACCGCGACCTCGTGCCCGCGTTGGTGACACCGGCCGTTCTCCCGGCGGATGGCGTCGGCGAAGCGAACCGGCGGCAACGCGGCAAGTACCTCGTCGGCTCCGATCGCGTCATCGGCGTCGAGGTGGCCGGCGAGAGCCGGGCGTATCCGATCCTGGTGCTGTCGCTGCACGAGATCGTCAACGACGAGCTGGGCGGCGTGCCGATCGCGATCACGTACAACCCGCTCTGCGACAGCGTCGTGGTCTTCGAGCGTCGGCTCGATCCCGGGTCCGAGCCCCTGGAGTTCGGCGTGAGCGGGCTGCTCTACAACTCGAACCTGCTGCTCTACGACCGGCGGGCGGATGGCGACGAGAGCCTCTGGTCACAGCTCCAGCACCGGGCGATCGCCGGCCCCTACGCCGCCGCAGGGGCCACGCTGCGGCTGGTGCCGGCGGAGCTGGGGCGATGGGACGATTGGTCCACGCGGCATCCGGAGACGACGGTGATCGACTTCGCGCCCGAGTCGCTCGCCCGCTACCGGGAGACGAGCTACGCGAGCTACTTGCGCTCCGATGAGCTGCTGTTTCCGGTTGATCCGCCGCCGCCGCCGGACGGCCCGCCGGCCAAGACGCCGTGCGTGATCGTCGACGCCGGCGGCGTCTGTCGCGTGTACCCGATTCCCGCGGTGATCGCCGCGGCGGACGCGGACGGTCTTTGGGAGGACACCCTCGGTCCCGCGACGCTGCAGTTCCACGCCCGGAGCGCGCCTGATCTCGTCCGCGTGACCGTCGGCGGCGAGGCGGCAACGACGAGATACGCCCTGTGGTTCGCGGCTCACGCGCTCGGACGCGGATGCGAACGAGCCGGCGAATGACGTCTTCCACCGAGTACGCGGTGAGGTTGTCGGATGTCGAGATCGCCCGCCGCCGCATCGACGGGCTCATCCACCGCACGCCGGTGATGCATTCGCGTCTCTTCGACGAACGGGCCGGCCGGTCCGTGTTCTTCAAGTGCGAGAACCTCCAGCGGGTCGGCGCGTTCAAGATGCGAGGCGCCGCCAACGCCGTCATGGCCCTCGACGACGCCGCGGCCGCCAAGGGCGTGCTGACGCACAGCTCGGGCAACCACGCACAGGCGCTCGCGCTCGCGGCGCGGGAACGCGGGATCGCGGCCCACATCGTGATGCCGGAGAACGCGCCGGCGGTCAAACGACGGGCGGTGGAAGCGTACGGGGCCCGCGTGTACCCGTGCGCGCCGACGCTTTGCGCCCGCGAGACGACGGCTCGCGACGTCCAGACGCAGACGGGCGCGGCGTTCATCCACCCCTACGACCGGGCGGAGATCATCGCCGGGCAGGGTACGTGCGTGATGGAGTTGCTGGAGGAGGTGCCGGATCTCGACGCCGTGATCGCTCCGGTCGGCGGCGGCGGCCTTCTCAGCGGAACGGCCATCGCATCACGGGCGTTGCGAGCGGCTACCCGCGTCTTCGGCGCCGAACCCGCCGGCGCTGACGACGCCGCGCGCTCGCTCGCCGCCGGGCGGCTCATTCCACAGGAGGATCCGCGCACGATCGCCGACGGGCTCCTGACGAGCCTCGGGATATTGACGTGGCCCATCGTTCGTGATCACGTCGAGGCGATCCTGACGGTGCCGGACGAAGCAACGATCGCGGCGATGCGTCTGGTCATGGGACGGCTGAAGATCGTGATCGAGCCGAGCGCGGCCGTCGCCGTGGCCGCCGTTCTGGACGACGCGTTTCCCCCGCCCGGGCAGATCGCGCGGGTTGGCGTCGTTCTTTCCGGCGGCAACGTCGACCTGGATCACTTGCCCTGGTGAGCCGCCGCGGATGAGCAGCCGTCGTCGGTCACGCGGGCGTGTCCGTCGAGGTCGGCTCCCACCGCGCCATGCGATCGCCCAGCCTCCGTCCGGCGGCGGCAACGCGACGGCGGCACGCGTTGGTGAGGTGCGGTCCCGCCCGGCGAAGCCCGGCGAATCGTGGCGTCGGCGACGGGCCGCATGGTTCGCGTCGGAAGACGCGTCGGAACGATCTCCGCATGCTCCGCATGCATCGCGCGCCGGCGGCGGCTGCCGCGGTCTGACCGCGGAGGAACGCCGTGACGGTGCGAGACCACGACTCGTCTGCTCGCTCCGGCGTTGCCGGCGCCGTGGGTGCGGGCGGGGACGGCGTCATCGGCGCGGCCGCGATGTCGGATGGAAGCGGTTCGGCCGGCGGCAAATCGGCCGGCGGCGTGCGTCGTCGCGTCGGGGCGAACGCCCGGAATGCGGTGCATCCGAACAGCAGTGTCGCGAGGGTCGCCTGGGCCAACGAGTCCACCTGGTGATCGAGCTGGGCGAGCCGCGCCAAGCCGAGCATCCACAACGCCGCCCATCCCAGGAGCACCCAGTGGCCACGGCGTCGCCAGCGGGGCGTCTTCGTCAACGTGGCCAGCGTGGCGAGCAGGACCAGCGTCGCTTGCCCGCCCGCGAGCAAGAGCCCGCCGATGCCTCCGTACGCCAACCCCCAGGCGCGATGTGTCTCGCCCGCGACGTCGGTCTGGTAGAGCGTGACGAGGCCGCTCGGCTCGGGGATCTTGACGCCCAGCACCCACGCGAGATGCGCAAGGCTGAAGACGATGAAGAACCACGCCCCGAATCGGGCCGCGGCCGGAAGAGCGGTGACGGACCGGCGAAGGGGGGTGAGCGCTCGCATGGGAGGGGGCTCCTCGTGGCCTCGGAGGACGTGACTTGTTCCGACAGGGCGGAATCGGCTTTCACGACAAGACCGGTGCCACGGACAGCGAAGCCTGGTGCCACGGACAGCGAAGCGTCCGTGCCGCGGGTCCCCTTCGCGCAGGGGAGTGAGACGCCCCATCGCGATGGACGCTGACGGCACGGACGCTTCGCTGTCCGTGGCACCGGGGAGAGAACCGCCCCATCGCGATGGACGCTGACGGGTCGGTCGCGGACGCGGGCCCCAGCGCTAATTCCGCTCCGACCGCCGCCGTTTCAGCTCGGCGTCGATGAACCCATCCAGCTCACCGTTGAGCACCGCCTGCGGGTTGCCGATCTCGAAACCCGTGCGAAGGTCCTTCACGCGGTTGTCGTAGAAGACGTACGACCGGATCTGCGTGCCCCAGCCGCGGTCGACCTTGCCGCCGGTTGCCTCGTTCAGCTCGGCCGCGCGACGCTCCTCTTCGAGCTGCTCGAGCTTGGCCTTGAGGATGTTGAGCGCCTGGCGGCGATTCTGGGGCTGGTCGCGGAAGGTCGAGGAGACCACCATGATGCTGGTGGGCTTGTGGACGATGCGGACGGCGGAGGCGACCTTGTTGACGTTCTGTCCGCCGGGGCCGGAGGCGCGGGCGAAGGTCGTGATCTCGAGCTCGTTCTCGTCGATCTCGACGTCGCTGTCCTCGAACTCGGGGATCACGTCAACCGTCGCGAAGCTCGTCTGTCGCTTGCCCTGGGCGTTGAACGGGCTCACCCGCGCGAGCCGGTGGGTGCCCCGCTCGCAGCTCATGTACCCGTAGGCCATCGGCCCCTTCACGTGGTAGGTGACCTCGCTGATGCCCACCTCCGTGCCGGGCGATCGCGAGATCTCCTCGACCTTGAACTTGTGCTGCTCCCAGTAGTAGAGGTACATCCGCTCCAGCATCGACGCCCAGTCGTCCGCCTCGTTGCCGCCGTCTCCCGACTGGATCGCCACGAAGCAGTCGCGGTGGTCGTGGGGGCCGGAGAGCAGCGACTGCCGTTCGACGGCGCCCATGCGGTTCTGAATCTGGTGAAGCTGCTCGTCCGCCTCGGTCAGCAGGTCGGTGTCATCACCCTCGCGGGCGAGCTCGAGGCCGATCGTGGCGTTCTCGAGCGACTCGATCACCGCGTCGAGACCCTCGGTCTGTGACTTGAGGCCCTTGTATTCGGAGATGACACGCTTGGCGTCTTCCGGGTGATCCCAGAAGTCGGTCGTGTTCATCTTCGCTTGGAGTTCTCCGAGACGCTGCTTCTTTTGATCGTAGTTAAAGAGAGTCGCGGATCGTTACGATCCGCGCCTCGAGATCGTCGACCACGTTCTGATGCGTTTCGAAGTGCATGGGTCTCTCGATCGAGGGGGAAGGGGACGGAAGAGCGTGGATTGTAGCGTTCGCCCGGTTGGCTGCCCGGTCAGTTGGGTAAGGGGTCTTCTTCGGCGTCGTCGGGCCGGCTGAAGGTGTGGTCGTTCGGCGTGAGGAACCGGACGTTCCGAAGATTGACCTCGCCCAACGCGTCGCCGTGCGGTCCGGCGTCTTCGTCCCAAGCTCGAAACACCCACCGGTGTGCGAGCGTCACGCCGGCCGTCTCGCGAAAATCCGAATACTCGATCGCGTGCGGTTCGCGTTCGCCGGGCTCGCCGCCGTAGGTGATCGTGTAGGCCATCGCGACGAGGCGGCCGCCGGGCGTGGTCTCACCGTAGACGATGTACCAGTCGTCCGGTGTGTCACCCGTCCCCGACTCGAACGTCAAGCGGAAGGTCTCGCAGAGCTGCGAGCCCCGCGAGCGGAGCCGGTGGTCTGCGCGTCGGGCCCCGGGGTCATGCAGCTTGAAGGGCACCGCGAGGAAATAGGGCCAGGTCAGCAGATGGAACCGGGGCCCCGGCGGCAGCTCCGTCTCGGGCGGCGAGACCCACGCCCGCCGGCCGTCGAAGACCATCGTGACGCCGTCGCGATTCTCGATGCGGACGCGTCCATCGCGCGGATCGTAGACCATCGTGCCGTCGATCACGGTCTCGCCGCCGAGCGTGACGGTGAGCTCGACGGCCACGGCGTCGATCGCCCGCCACGCCTCGATCCCGTGGGCGACGGCCAGCCGCCGGGCGAGCG
This sequence comes from Phycisphaerales bacterium, assembly GCA_013003065.1. Lineage (GTDB taxonomy): Bacteria > Planctomycetota > Phycisphaerae > Phycisphaerales > SM1A02 > JABDLI01. The sequence goes on from JABDLI010000327.1 coordinate 14,065, forward strand.
TGTCCGCCTTCCGGATGAAACGCACCGGCGGCGTCTCCGGCTGGCTGGAGGGAACCGTCGTGGGGCGGCTGGTGGGCGCGGGCGGCGTGCGGGGAAGGGAGGGCGGCACGAACGCGCGGACGGACAGGGCAAAGCTCGCCAACACGGCGGTCGCGAGCAGGACGGCAACGCGTGAGTTCATCGAAGGTCCCTCGGCAAGACGGAGCGGGATCATAGGAGCTTGGTGAGCATCGTGGTGACGGCCTCCGCCACCGCGGCGACCGAGGCCTGCTGCTTCTCGTCCGTCAGGCGACCATCCTCGGCGAAAGCGGTGTGCGCCTGAGAGATCGCGATCTGCCTGGGCACCACGGTCACCTGGATGTTGCCGAGGATCGCCCTGAGATGAACGAGCCCCCGCAGCCCGCCGAGGCCCCCGGGGCTCGCGGCCATGATGCCGGCGACCTTCCCGGTAAAGCAGCTCAGCGGCGGCTCGTCGGGCTCCGGACGCGACACCCAGTCGATCGTGTTCTTCAGCACCGCCGTGATCGAGCTGTTGTATTCCGGAGAGGCGATCAGCAGGCCGTGGTGGTCGCGGAACATCTCCTTGAGCCCGCGGGCGGCGTCGGGGAGTCCGGACTGCTCCTCGAGATCGCCGTCGTAGATCGGCAGACGATGCTCGGCGAGGTCGATCGTCGTCACCTCGGCGCCGGCCGCGGTCGCGGCCGCGGCGGCGACCCGTACGAGCTTCTTGTTGAGCGAGTCGGCCCGCAGGCTGCCGGCGAAGGCCAGGATTCGGGGGGTCGTTGCCATGTTCGGCTCCCGGGAGAGTCTGGAGAGTTCGGTTCGGGCGAGTAGCGTATCGCGATCGCGGAGGCGATGGCCCGGTCAAATCACCGGCGGGGCCCGATGCGGCGCGGGCCCGCATCGGCTACCTTGCGGCGATGGCCGTGGTCTCTTCGTCGGTACGTCTTTCGGATCGCGCACGCACGCTCAAGCCCTCGGCGACCTTTGCGGTCACCGCCCGGGTGAAGACGCTCGTCGCCGAAGGCAAGGACGTCATCGGGTTCGGTGCCGGCGAGCCCGACTTCGACACGCCGGAGCCGATCAAGGAGGCCGCGATCGCCGCCTTGCGGGACGGGATGACCGGGTACCAGCCGGTCCCCGGCCGACCGGAAGCGCGAGCGGCCATCGCACGGAAGCTCCAGCGCGAAAATGGCATCGAGTGCGGACCCGACGACATCGTCATCAGCGTCGGCGCCAAGCACTCGCTCTATCTCGCGTTGCAGGCGATGGTGAATCCGGGACAGGAGGTGATCGTCGCCACGCCGGGATGGGTCAGCTACATGGCGATGGTGGGACTGTGTGGCGGCACGACGATCGAAGTGCCGGGAGCGACCGAGAACGACTTCAAGCTGACGCCGGCCCAACTCGAGGCGGCGATCACGCCGCAGACACGGGCGTTCATCATCAACAGCCCGTCCAACCCGTGCGGGACGATGTACACGCCCGACGAGCTTGCCGAACTCGGCGACGTGCTCGCGACCCATCCTCAGGTCGCCATCATCTCCGACGAGATCTACGAGAAGCTGATCTACGCCGATGTTGCCCACTTCTCGCTCGGATCCCTTCCGGCGTTGCGAGAGCGGGTGATCACGATCAACGGGCTGAGCAAGGCGTACGCGATGACCGGATGGCGTCTCGGGTACGCGTGTGCGCCGGGTGACGACGGCGTGGTCGCCAAGGCCATGGCCCGGCTCCAGGGACAGATGACCAGCCACGCGACGTCCTTTGCCTTCCCCGCCATCGTCGACGCCATCGAGCGGCGGGGCGACGAGGTCGAGCGGATGCGACGGACGTTCGGCGAGCGGGCGACGCTCATTCACGCCCGGCTCTCGGCCGTCCCCGGTGTCGTGTGTCCGCGTCCGACGGGAGCGTTCTACGTGTTTCCCGACGTCAGCGCGTTCTACGGGGGGCGGACGCCGGCGGGACGGGTGATCGACACCTCCGTCGCCTTCGCCGAGGCGTTGCTCGAAGAGGCCCACGTTGCCGTGGTCCCGGGCGAGGCGTTCGGCGCGTGCGGCGGCACGCATGTCCGGCTGAGCTTCGCGTGCGGAACCGAGCAGATCGAAGAGGGCTGCCGCCGCATCACGCAGTGGCTGGCGACGATCGAGCGGCCTCAGGCGTAGACGTCGACGAGCGCCGGTGTGGGCTGCGGGTTCGTCGCGGTCACCGCGGGTGGGGTCGGACCCGGCGCGTTCACCGGCGTCGGGTCACCGGGAGTCCCCGTCTCGGGGAGCCCACCCGTCTCATCGACATCGGCGGTGTCGCCCGATCCGGCGGCGGGGTCGGTCTCATCGACCGATCGCTGCTCGACGCGAGCCTGGGCCGCCTGCTGGCTGGCGCGGGATGCGATCTGGCGATCGGCGCTCGACGGTTCGGCGGGGGCGAGGGCGGCCTGCTTCACGCGAGCCATCTTTCGGACGGTGGCCTCGGGGTCGCCCGGCACCGGCGAGATGTCGATCGGCACGCTGCCCTCGGTGGCGTAGCGACGTCCATCCGGGCCGGTCGTGTAGCTGTAGGAGATCGGACCGGCGAGCGAACCGGCGGCCGCCCGGTGCGCCTGCTCATGCAGACGAACGACGCGGTCCCGCGTCTTCAGCTCATCGACCTGCTTTTGTTCGGCTTCGCTCAGCGGTGCGGCGCCGCCCTCGGGCGCCGGCTTCCCTGTGGTGTGGGTCGACTCGATGGGTTCGGCGGAGGCGTCCGCTCCGTGCGCCGCTTCGGCCGCGGCATCGCTGATCTCGACGCGATCGGCCGGTTGCGTTCGCTCCGCCTTGCCGGCTTTGCCGGTCGCCGACAAGGCCCCGCCCCGCACGTCGACCCGCGTGATCGCCGCAAGGCTGTCCAGGACCGAGATGCCACCGACCGCGTTGACCATCCCACGGTTGATCGGTTCCCGCCGGTGGCCGCTTCAGCCGGAGAGACGTCGCCGCGGGCCGGCGTGGTCTCCCGACGCGGCAGAGAGCGCGCGCGGCACGATCCGCACGAACGACGGTCCGAGAACCCGACGATCACGCCGCGGGAGCTACCCCTGGTCGGCGAGAATCTCCGCGACGTCCGCCTGCAGGCGTTCGGCGATCTTGGCGTCGTACCCGCGGTGAATCGCCGCCACGTTGCCGTCGGGGCCAATGACGAAGGTCATCGGGATGCTTCGCACGCCGTACCGCTCGGCGACCTGGCTGTCGAGGTCGAGGAGCGTCGGCATCGAGAAGCCCTGGGAGGTCCAGAACTTCCGGGTCGCGGCGACTTTGGCCTCGTCGGTCCGTGCGCGTTCGAACGTGTCGACGGCGTAGACCGCGACGGGCTGTCCGCTCGACTCGGCCCAGTTCGCGAACTCCTGCAGCAGCGGGAGACCGCGGATGCACGGGCGGCACCACGTGGCCCAGAAGTCGAGCACGACGACCTTGCCCCGCAGGCTGCTCAGCGGCACCGAGTCGCCGTCGAGGGTCGCCAGCGTGAAGTTCGGGGCGGGAGAGCCGACGGCGATCGCCGTGGGCGTGAGCTGCTGCAGCGAGGTGACCGCGTGACGCTCGCCCCGGTCGAAGGAGATCAGACCGGCGGGGTTCTTCTTGACCTGCGGGGTGAAACGCATGGCCGCATCGATCACGTACTCGGGCGGGGCCTGCGGGGGCGTCGCCGAAAGTGTCAGCGTGTCGATGAGCAGCGTCTCCGGGTCGACGAGCACGACGCCGGTTCCGTTCGTCGCAGTGATCGTGAGCTGGTGGCGACGCTGGCCGGAGGGCTTCACGATCTCCTCGTGGCCGGTGAGCTTGGGATTCTGGAGGAGGTTCATGCCGAGCGCCTTGACGTACGCATCGACACCGCGGTTCGCCCGCATCTCGAACGGCGCGGGGAGGTTCGCCGACTGTCCGAACACGTCGGCGAGCGTGGTGGGCAAGTCGCCCTTCAGCGGCACCTGGAGGAACTTGTCCGTGACGGCGGACCGCACCACGAACACCTGATCGCCCCTCGCCGTCGCGGCGAAGTCGCGGAAGCTGACGAAGCTGTCCGCCCCGGGACCGAAGGCGTAATCGATCTGGATGATCTCGGGATCCTGCTGTGGGATCTTCACCTCCAGGCTCATGCGATCCTGCAGACCGGGCACGGCCCGGTACGCCGCGGCCGTCTGCTCCAGGAGGTTGCGCGCCTGGTCGGAAACGCTGAGGCTGTCCTCACCGGCGGGCCGCGCCGCGAGGGCGATCGCGGTGATGGCGATCATGGTGAGGATGACGGTGAGAAGCGTTCGTTTCATTGGGGACTCCGGATGAGCGGACCGCGGAGGCGGGTCAAGGCGAGGCGTCCTTCGAGAATCCGCACCCCGGTCAGACGCGGCCCCAGAGGCGATTATTCCTGTCCGGCCCACGAAGACTCGGTGGCGTCGGTGCCTCGAGTCCGGGCCGGGGGGCCATTGTAGCGCCCGGCCCGATCGGGGCTTGCGAGCCGCTCGATTCGAGGCACGCTGGAGGGAGAGACCGGTGGGAGGAGGACGCGATGCGGGTTCAGAAGGCTTTGCTGGGGATCGTGACCGTGGTCGCGGCCATGGGGTGTCAGAGCGCGGCTGAGACCACCTCCGTTCGATCGGCACCCCGGGGATCGATCTTGTTGCCGCTTTCGGCCCCAGGGAGTTGGTTCGAGCCTGGCCGCGGCTGGGAAACCGCACGGAACGAAGCCGATCTCGGGATCGGAGGACCTCCAGATCCTGTTGCGATCCACACCGGGATCACGATCAACCGCGACCGAAGCCAGACCACGAACGGACGTGTCCGTGACAATTCCCGGACGACGTCACGGTCGACAATTCGATGGTCTTCGATCTCGCGATAGGTGTGCGGAACGCCCCCCATCGCCCCGTCGCCGGTGCTTCTCCAATCTGCCATAAGCCTTTGTCATTGTCAGAGTTGTCCTTGACGCTCCGGCCCCGCTCGTCCATACTGAGGTCGGCTCGATCGCTCGGGGGGAGCGGGTCGGGACCGTCACGAGTGAAGCGTGACGAACGGCCGTGCCGATAAGTCGCCGATACGGTTTGCGGGCGACCTGTTTCAGCGGATACGGCCAAACAGGGGGGCCGACTGGTTATGTCTACCACGACGAAAAAGGATCTGATCGACCGGATCGCTGACGAAACCAGTCAGAAGCGGACCGCCGTCAAGGCCACGGTCCAGAGCTTCCTGGTGAACGTGATCCGCGAGCTCAGCGAAGGCAATCGCCTGGAGTTCAGGGACTTCGGGGTCTTCGAGATCCGCGAGCGGGCGCCGCGAATTGCCCAGAATCCCAAGACGTTGGAACGGGTGCCCGTCCCGGCGAAGAAGACCGTCAAGTTCAAGATCGGTCGTCTGATGAAGCTCGCTCTCGAGGGGGACATCGATCTGTCCCAACCGGGTATCGAGCTGGGCACGGGCCGCAAGTCCGAGGGATCGTCGGCCCCGGCCGACGGCGCTTCCGCTCCCGCCGAGAAATGATCTTTCGTGCGCACGCAAGCGGGCGCCCTTGCGCCCGAGCGCAAGATTTGCGTGATCGCCACTCCGGGCTGCCGCGCTCCGCGCTCGTTGTGGAGTAGCTGCGTGCTCGCGGATGTCGCACGGCGGCGGCTTCGGTTCGCGCGTAGGCTTCTCATGCGAGGTCATTGATGACAAGCATGAATGCCATGGAACCGGGTGAGCCGTCGGCTGCGCTCACGAAGACTCGTCGCGAAGAGAATCGTCCCAAGGGTCGGTCCGATCGGTCCAGCGATCGGTCGGGCGATCGGTCGGGCGATCGGTCGGGGCGCGCGCGTGACTGGCAACAGCTCTCGCGGCTCTTCGAGCAGCTTCCGCCCCACGCGATCGAAGCAGAGATGAGCCTGCTGGGCTCGATGCTGATCGACCCGCAGGTGGTCGGGGACGTCATCCTGCTGATCAACCGCGGCGATGACTTCTACAAGCCGGCGAACGGCGCGATCTTCGACGTCATGGTCGAGCTGTACGATCGCAACGGCGGGCTCGACATCGTCCAGCTCAACCAGGTGCTCGCCGATCGCGACTGCCTCGACTCCGTCGGTGGGCTCGGCTACCTGGTCGAGCTGGCCCACGCCGTGCCCAGCGCCGCCAACGCGCTTCACTACGCCCGGCTCGTGCGTGAGAAGGCGCGGATCCGCTGTCTCATCGAAGCGGCGGGCGACATCCTTCACGACGCATACAACAGCCCGGAAGACGCCCAGGAGATCCTCGAGGAGGCGGAGCAACGCATCTTCCGGATCGCCCAGGAGTCCGACCGCGGCGGCGCGGAGGCGCTCGCCGATCTCCTGCGTCAAACGATGGAGATGATCGAGGCGAACGAGGGCAAGATGATCACCGGCGTGCCGACGGGGTTCGCCGAGCTGGACAACATGACCCACGGTTTCCAACGCGGAGAGATGATCATTCTGGCCGCCCGTCCGTCGATGGGCAAGACCGCCTTCGCGCTCAACATCGCGGAGCTCATGGCGCTTCAGAAGTGCGGGGTCGCGGTGTTCAGCCTGGAGATGAGCCGCCAGCAGCTCGTGCAGCGTCTGCTCTCGGCCCGTTCCGGCGTCAACAGCCAGAAGCTCCGACGCAGCATGCTCAACGCCGACGACTACCACCGGCTCCACGTCGCCTGTGACGAGCTCATGGACGCCTCGATCTTCATCGACGACACGCCCGGCCTCTCACTGCTCCAGATGCGGGCAAAGGCCCGCCGCCTCGTCGCTCAGCACGAGATTCAGGCAATCATCATCGACTACCTCCAGCTGATGTCGAGCGGGCGCCGAGCGGAGTCGCGGCAGGTCGAGATCAGCGAGATCAGCCGCGGCGTCAAGGCGATGGCGCGTGAGCTGAACGTGCCGGTGGTGTGCCTCAGCCAGCTCAACCGCGCCGCGGAGCAGCGGGAGGGCCATCGCCCTCGCATGAGCGACCTGCGTGAGTCGGGTTCGATCGAGCAGGATGCGGACGTCGTGGCGATGTTGCATCGCGAGGACTACTACCACATCGGCGACGCGGACTGGGCGGATGCGAACGAGGACAAGGTCGGGATGGCGGAGTTGATTCTCACCAAGCAGCGAAACGGTCCGACCGGTTCGGTGGAGATGGTGTGGGACAACCGTTCGACGCGGTTCAAGAACTACACGCCCGCGGCGATGCCGAATTCGTACGCGTCGGCCGCGGCGTCATCGACCGCGCCGCCCCCGACGAAGGAAGCGGAGCACGTGCCGTTCTCGCCGCGCAAGACGGGACCGGTCAGCGACCACCGCGACGGCGGCGGCCCGGACCGCGACAGCGACTTGCCGATTTAGGGGAAAGCCGAAAGCTGAAAGCTGAAAGTCGAAATGGGGAGGCTTCCTTTGGGGCCTCCCTTTTTCTTCTCCCCCCTCCTTGCGAGCGCACTTCTCGTAGGTCGGGTCTGGACCCGACACACCCTGGTGCCACACGGCATCCCGCAAGGGTGCCGTGTGACTTGCCTTGCGAAACGCTTCTTGTCGGTCGGATCCGGACCCGACCTACTCTGCATGCTCTGTCGCCGCCATCAACCCGGCCATTTCTGCGGGGTTGTACTGGGCTTCGTGAACGA
>JABDLI010000334.1 GCA_013003065.1 Phycisphaerales bacterium
GCGTTCACCCCACGACCAACCGAGGCCCCGGGCGGCAGGACGCCGCCCGTGTAAGCACAGGGCGTCCGCACGTCATCTGCGTGTATGCGCGGTGGGGGAGAATAGGATTTGGGAATGGGAATGGGAATGGGAAGTGGAATCGGACCCGGAGAACGGGGACCCGGGGAATCGTGAAGTGGAATTCGGCCCGAGGGCGTTGTCGGCCACGCGCCCGGCCGGCCCCGACCGAGCTGGACCCGAGAGCGGCCTCCGGTGTGCTATCGTGCCATGGACACCCCCGTCACGGAGAGCGTGACGAAATCGTGAGAGCGAGCGCGTGGCGAAGACCGGCCGGATGCTCCTGGTTTCCTCCGACGACGCGTGCGTGGAGCACGTCCGCCGCGCGTGCGAGGTCGCCCGGCTCGCGCTCGACGTCGCGGCGACGCCCGCCGCCGCGAACCTCGACGCCACGGACGTCGTGATCTGCGACGACGCGGACTTCGCCGCCCTTCGCTGCCACCGCACGATGGCAAGCGCCATCGTCGTCGGGAGCGCGGCCGACAGCTCCGCTGCCATCGAGGCCATCAAGCAGGGCGCGTTCGAGTACGGCCCGCTGCCGACGTCGGTCGACGATCTGGCCCACCTCCTCCGCGCCGCGCTCCGCGTCGCCCGCGACACCCAGCGGCCCGCGACGTACGAGTCGCCGCCGGACCGGGCGGCGGACGTCGATCGCATCATCGGCCAGTCGCCGGCCATGCAGGATGTCTACAAGGCGATCGGACGCATCGCCCCCCGCGACATCAACGTGCTCATCACCGGAGAGAGCGGCACTGGGAAGGAGCTCGTGGCCCGGGCGATCCTGCACCACAGCCGGCGTCGCGACGCGCCGTACCTCGCCGTCAACTGCGCCGCGATCCCGGAGACGCTCCTGGAGAGCGAGCTGTTCGGGCACGAGCGTGGTGCGTTCACGGGCGCGGACCGTCGCCACGTCGGGAAGTTCGAGCAGTGCGACGGCGGTACGATCTTCCTCGACGAGGTCGGCGACATCCCGCCGTCGATCCAGGCGAAGCTCCTTCGGGTGCTCCAGGATCAGACCTTCCAAAGGGTCGGCGGGGTCGAGACGGTCCGCGCCGACGTCCGCATCATCGCGGCGACCCATCAGCCCCTGGAACAGCTCATCAGCGAGCGTCGGTTCCGCGCCGACCTGTACTACCGCCTGAGTGTCGCCAACCTGCACGTGCCGCCGCTCCGCGATCGCGAGGTGGACGTGGTGCTGCTTGCGCACGAGTTCGTCGATCGCTACAACGCGGACTACGACACCCACATCCGCGCCTTCGCGCCGGAGACGCTTCGTCTCCTGCTCCAGCACGACTGGCCGGGGAATGTGCGTGAGCTGGAGAACGTCATCCGCGCGACGCTCGTCATGTCGCGGGGTCCGGTGCTGCGCCCGGAGTTTCTGCCCGAGTCGATTCGTCACCGCGGGGCGAGCCCGAGCGTCGAGCCCCCCGCCAGTCCGCCGCCGGAGCGGGCGTCGGAGCCGAGCGACGACACGGCCACGCTGGCCGCGATCGCCGAGGCATGTCTCGCCGACGCCGGCGGCAGCGGTCTGCCCGGCGCGGTGGCGGCACTGGAGCGCGAGGTCATCCGCGTCGCGCTCCGGCGGCACGGCGGGCGGGTCGCCCCGGCAGCGCGGGCGCTGAAGATCAGCCGGGCCACGCTTCGGCGGAAGATGGACGCCCACGGAATCGACATCACGACCACCTGATCCACGACGCCGGCGGTGTCAGAATGGTCCACCGTGGCGCACAGTGACGCGCGGCGTGCCAGGGAGAACCGTTCGCCCCACGGCTCCGCTTGGCCATGCAAGTTGCCTGAACGCAATGGGTTGCGTTGATCGCACCGGGCGTTGGCACGGCGGTTGCAACGACCTTGGTGTCCACTTCACACCGGACACGGAGGGTCGAGACCATGCAGCAGGTGGCGGTGCACGGCATGCCGGGGGCGGAGACGACCCGGCCCCGGCAGCTCAAACGCGAGCTGGGCCTGTTCGACATCTTCGCCATCAGCACCGGTGCGATGTTCAGCTCGGGCTTCTTTCTCCTGCCCGGTCTCGCGTTTGCGAAGACCGGGGCATCCGTCGTCGTGGCGTACCTGCTCGCAGGGGTGCTCATTCTGCCCGCGATGTTCAGCAAGGCCGAGCTGAGCACCGCGTTGCCGCGGGCCGGGGGGACGTACTTCTTCCTCGACCGAAGCCTGGGACCCATGGCCGGGACGATCGGCGGGCTCGGCACCTACCTCGCCCTCACGCTCAAGACGGCGTTTGCGCTCCTGGGCATCGGTGCGTACGCAGCGCTCTTCATCGAGCTTCCCGTCAAGCCGGTGGCGGTCGCGCTCACGGCGGTGTTCGTGATCGTGAACCTGCTCGGCGCGAAAGAGACGACGACGCTTCAACGCTGGCTCGTGATCGTCCTTCTCACGATCATGGCGCTCTTTCTCGTGCAGGGGTTCGTCCATCTGGCGGGTCGTTCCTGGTCGGAGACGGCCACGCGGTTCGACTCCTTCTTCGAGTTCGGCCTGGCCGGGCTGCTCTCGACGGTCGGGTTCGTTTTCGTTTCGTACGCCGGCCTGACGAAAGTCGCGAGCGTTGCCGAGGAGGTGCGCGACCCCGAGCGCAACATCCCCCTCGGCATGATCCTCTCGCTCGGGGTGACGACGCTGGTGTACGGCGTCGGGGTGTTCCTCATCGTCGCGATCGTCGACCCGGCGACCCTGGTCCAGGACCTGACTCCGGTCGCGACGGCGGCCGGGGCCGCGGCGGTGGCACCGTCGCAGTGGGTCGTTCTGCTGATCGTCGTGGCGGCGCTGGCGGCGTTCGCTTCGACGGGCAACGCCGGGTTGCTCTCGGCCTCACGCTACCCGCTGGCCATGGCCCGCGACCGCCTGCTTCCACCCTCGCTCGCGCGGCTGGGGCGGTTTCACACGCCCGTGCTTGCGATCGTCGTGACGGGCGTCCTGATGTCGGGGTTCATCCTGCTGCTCGACGCCGAAGGGATCGCGAAGCTCGCAAGCGCGTTCCAGCTCTTCATCTTCATGCTGGTCAACGTCGCGGTCATCGTGATGCGGGAGAGCCGGATCCCGTCGTACGACCCGGGGTACCGGACGCCGCTCTACCCCTGGATGCAGCTCTTCGGCATCGTGACGAGCGTCCTGCTCATCGCGTGGATGGGGTGGTCGTCGGTCCTCTTCACGTTGGCGGTCGTGGGGCTGTGCCTGGCGTGGTACCGGCTGTACGCCGTGGGTCGCGTCGAGCGTCACGGCGCGATCTACCACTGGTTCGACCGGTTGGGACAGCGCCGGTTCGATGGCCTCGATCGCGAGTTCCGCGGCATCATGAAGGAGAAGGGGCTGCGGGCGGAGGACCCCTTCGATCAGATCGTCGCGCGAAGCATCGTCCTCGATCTCGATGAGCCGATGTCGTGCGAGGCGGTGACGGCGCTCGCGGCAGAGCGATTCGCGGAGCGGATCCCGAGCACCGCCAGCGAGATCACCGAGCGGTTCATGCAGGGGACGCTGGTCGGACACACGCCGGTCAGCGGCGGTGTCGCAATGCCCCACTTCCGCACGGTCGCGGTCGAACACCCGGAGTTGGTGCTGGTGCGCTCGCGAAGGCCGATCGTCTTCCCCGCCGATGATCCGTTGACGCCCGAGGTCGAGCCGGATCAGCCCGTGTACGCGATCTTCTTCCTGGTGAGCCCCGAGGCCGACCCCGCCCGGCACCTGCGGATCCTCGCACAGATCGCCGGGCGTGTGGACGAGCCGATGTTCACGGAGACGTGGCTCGACGCCCGCGGCGAGCACGAGCTGCGGCTCGTCCTGCTCCGGGACGAGCGTTTCCACCTCGCCGGCCTGGTGCCGGGAAGCGTGGCGATGACGCTCGCCGGCTTGCCGGTGCGCGACGTCGATCTGCCGGCGGGTTGTCTGATCGCGATGATCCGGCGCGGCGACGCGAGCATCATTCCCCAACGCGACACGACCCTCGAGGCCGGCGACTGGATCACGTTCATCGGCGATCCGGAGGGCATCGCGGAGCTGCGGGAACGCTACGGCGTTGCGTCCCGTCACCCCGGTCCCCCGCTCGACGAGGCTGTCCTGCGGGCTCTCGAGGAGCGGCTCCGCTTCGTCGCATCCCATGCGATCGATCGCGACCCGCGTCGCGCGCACGAGGCCATCGATGCCCTCGGCCGCATCGCCGACGGCACCTACGGCGTGTGCGCGGTCTGCGGGGGTGCGATCGAGGAACAGTGGCTGCTGCTGCGGCCGGACGGCCGGACGTGCGTCGAGTGCGCCGCGCCCGGAGGGGTTCGCGATCGTCTTCCGGGGTCGTAACCTGCGCGTCCACCTGACCGGGAGATCGTAATTTGGGATCGCCGGGGCGTCCTACGCTACCCGCACCGCCGGGATCAGCCAGTACGTCAGGCCCAACACCACGAGCACCGACACGGCGATGCTCACGAAGATCATCATCTTCGCGGCCGGCTGCTCGTGCGCTGCGTCAACGGGCTTGCCGCCGCGGGAGCCGAAGCCCGCGAAGCGAAGGGGCAGACGCGCGAGGGCCTGCTTCCAGTTCGCCAGATGCTTGCCCTGATACGCACTGACCGCGTAGAGGTTCACGAGCCAGGCGACGGCGATGATGTAGCCGAGCGTGATCGGCCGCCACTGCGGGGTCCAGACGAGCCAGGCGAACGCGGCCACCGCGGCGCCGATGATGATGAGGCCGAGGTAGATGGAGCGGTCGTACGCCGCCCAGCTCTTGCGCGCGGGAACCGCATGGCTCTTTCGCTTTCGCGGAGACGCTTTGCTCATGGGGTGCTGGGAACCAGGGTTCGGCCGATCGGGGGCGCCGCCGGGGCGACCGGCGTCGGCGGGGCCGGATCCGGCAACGCTGTTTCCATCTCGGCAAGGATTTCGTTGAGGTGCTCGAGCATCGCCCCGGTGGACGCGATCGCCCGATCGAGCGAGCTTGTTCCGGTGAGCGACTTGAGCGGATCGGGGCGTCCGAGCTCGCGGGTACGAGCCTCGCATCGCGCGCGTTCACGCAGCAGGCCGTGGAGCAGATCGTCTGCCTCGTCCCGCACCCGGGCCGTGAAGACGGCACCGTGCTGGCGTTCAGTTGCTTGCGATCGCATGGGGCTGCTCCTCGGGATCGCGGGCAGTCCCTGACGACCCACTCCCGTTCCCGACACCCGTATCTTCCCCGATCGCCCCGACATTGTGAAGTTGGGGAACAATCGGTGACAATGTCTGGATACCGAGTATTCTATGGTAAATCATTGTGAAATAGTCACTTAGGCCGCAGGGCGGATCATCTCCGGCACGAGCTGCCGCACGGCGGTGATGACCGCGGCCGGATCGGCGCTGCGGCGGCCGGGGCCAAGCGTCTCCCGGAGCCGCCGTCCGAAGCCCCGGGGCGGGGTCGGCACCTGCCAGACGTTGATCTCCGGGTGCCGCGTCGGCTGCATGCACTCGACGTCGAACGCGAGCTCTTCCGCCAGCTTCTCGCCGGGTCGGGTTCCGCTGAAGACGATTCGCATGACGCCCGCGTCGGCGGCCGCGTCACCCTCACCGGGGAGCCGGGGTTCCAGGCCGAGCTGACGCACGAACCGCCGCGCCATGTCGATGATCGCAACGGGGTCGCCCATGTCGAGCAGGAAGACCTCGCCGCCGGGGGCCGCCGGATCGACGAGTGCGGCCGCCTCGAGCACCAGCGCCGCCGCTTCCGGAATCGTCATGAAGTACCGCTGCATACGCGGGTCGGTGACCGTCACCGGACCGCCGTCGGCGACCTGACGTCGCCAGATCTCCATGACGCTGCCGGTGGACCCCAGCACGTTCCCGAACCGGACCATCGAGCACGCGGTGGCCGAACGCTGGTTCAGCTCCTGGACGTACAGCTCGGCCAACCGCTTCGTCGCGCCCATCATCGACGCCGGGTTCACCGCCTTGTCCGTGGAGATCATGACGAACCGCTCGGCGCCCACCGCGTCGGCGGCGTCGGCGATCGCCATCGTGCCGAAGACGTTGTTGTCGACGGCGGCCGCCGGATGTCGCTCCATCATCGGCACGTGCTTGTGCGCCGCGGCGTGGATGATGAGGTGCGGGCGGTGGTTCTCGCAATGCCGCAGCGTGCCCGCCGCATCCACGACGTCGTGCAGCACGGGCAGACGCTCCACGTCCGGTTGGCGGCGGGCGATCTGGCGGTCGATCTCGAAGAGCGCGTTCTCCGATCGGTCCATGAGCAGCAGGTGCTCGGGGCCGTGGTCGGCGACGATGCGGGCGAGCTCCGAGCCGATCGAGCCGCCGGCGCCGGTGATCAGCACGCGTCGGTTGGCGACCACCGAGCGGACGGACGCCGGGTCGGCGACGCGGGCCGAACGATCGAGGAGTGACGCCAGGTCGATGTCGATCTCCGCCCGGGGACCGATGCCGGCGAGCTGATCCTCCAGCGTGGGCATGAAACGGTCGGGGACCTGCAAACGACGCAGACGCGTCCGCAACGAGCGAACGAGATCGCTCATCACCGCCGGCATGCTGATGAGCGCGAGCGTCGGGCGGCGGCGGGCGACGAGGGCCTCCAGCTCACGCACGTGCCCGACGACGGGTGCGGCGATGACGTCGTCCGGGTCGCCGGTGACGACCCAGCCGATCGTGATGGGGCGTTCGGCCAGCAGGTCGAGCTGACGCTCCAGGCGGGCGAGCGCATCCGGCGGTCCGATAAGCAGGGCGGTCGGCGGCACAGTTCAGTATCGGCGAGAGCGAGGGCGCTCGATGACTCGAACCACCGTCACCGGTGTGCATTGCGCAAGGGTTGCGCCTCAGCCGTCACCGCGACCCTGCCCCAGATGCGCGATGCCGGCCGAGAGAAGAAAGCCCAGGACGACCAATCCCGCGGCGCCGCCAAGCTGACCGGCCGAGGGGCGGAACGTCTGCGTGGGATAGTCTCCCGCCTCGATGACGCGGCCCGTGTTCTCGAGCCGAAGCTCTCCGTCGACCAGAACCACCCGATCGCCCTTGAGGGTGCTGCCCACCTCGGGTGCGACACCGGTCTGGAACGGCCAGAGCCCGATGATCGCGCCGAGCAGCAGGCCGAGCAGCACGCCGAGCGTCGGACGCTCGCACCGCTGCAGCAGCACCTTCACGAGATTGCTGATCCCCACGACCCCGACGACGACGCCGACGCCGACGGGGATCACGGTTCCCATCGCTTCACCGATGAGCGTGGTGTCGCGGTCGGCCACTCCGTGGGCGAGGCTGTCGATGGCGGTGAGAATCGCGACGTACTGACCGAGCAGGAGCAGCAGGTATCCCCCGGAGATCCCCGGGAGCACCATCGCGGAGGCGCCCGCCAATCCGGCCAGGAAGAGCATGGCGGTCGACGAGCGTGCGCCGGCGTCGTCCACCGGACCCGCGATCGCGAGCGCGGCCATCGCGGCGATCGCGATCGTCGCGGCCACCACGACGGTCGAGTCGAGCGGGCGAAGCATCGCCCACAACAGGGGGACGCCGCCCAGCGTGAGTCCGATGAACAGGCTGTACATGACCCATCGGTGATCGACCACGAGACCGCCGACAACGCCCGCGAGCGTCGCGATCGCAACGAGCGCGCCGCCGAGGATGCACGCGAGCGTCAGGAGCGATGAGCGGCGGAAGCGGAACGTGGAGACCTCCGCGACGCCGTCGATGAAGTTCGGGTAGACGCCGGCCGCAAGCAGCATCGTTCCGCCGGAGATGCCCGGCACCAGGTTGGCGAGCCCCATGAGGGCGCCGCCGATCAGGCTGCGGGTCGCCAGTGCGACGCGGCGGTATGCTGGCTTCTCGGATTCGACCGGAGATTCGCTCATTTTCTTGTCCGGGAGGACCGTCGGGACGACACCTCTCCATCGGATCGTATCCGGCGCGGGCATGAGCCGCGACGAACGGAAGCAGCGACATGAACGTGCTCGTCACCGGCGGCGCCGGTTACATCGGGTCCCACGCAGCCCTCCGTCTTCGGGAAGACGGTCATGCGGTCACCGTGGTCGACGACCTGTCCCGCGGCAACGCCGGCGCGATCGCGGCGCTCGAGCGGATCGAGGCGGCGGAGCCGTTTCATTTCGTCCGGGCCGATCTCGGCGATCGCGATCGGATGACCGCGGTGTTGCGTGAGCGGGGCGTCGAGGTCGTCATGCACTTCGGAGCGTGGACCTACGTCGGCGAGTCCGTCGAGCAGCCGCTGCGTTACTTTCGCAACAACACCGCCTCCGCGCTCGCACTCATCGAAGCGATGGATGCCGCCGGCGTCGGCCGGCTCATCTTCTCCAGCACGTGCGCGACCTACGGGGAGCCGCCGCCGGAAGAGATTCCCATCGCCGAGACGTGCCGGCAAACGCCCATCAATCCCTACGGCCGCTCGAAGCTATTCGTCGAGGGCATGCTGCGTGACTACGCCCAGGCGAAGGGACGCGACTTCGCGTTTGCCGCCCTGCGGTACTTCAACGTCGCCGGCTCCGATCGGCACGGGCGGATCGGCGAGGATCACGATCCGGAGACGCACCTGATTCCCATCTGCCTGCAGGCGGCGCTCGGGCAGCGTCCCGACGTGACCATCTTCGGCACCGACTATCCCACCCCCGACGGCACGTGCGTTCGTGACTACGTGCACGTGGAAGACCTGGTCGACGCGCACGTGGCGGTGATGGAGGCATTGCGGGGCGGGGAGACGCGTGTGTACAACGTCGGCATCGGCCGCGGATACTCGGTCCGGGAGGTCATCGACGCGTGCCACGCCGTCACCGGCGTCCCGTTCCGCGTGCGGACCGGGGCGCGGCGTCCCGGTGATCCACCCACGCTCTACGCCGATCCGGCCCGCATTCGCGACGAGCTGCGATGGCAGGCGTCGTACGACGACCTTGCCGCGATCGTCGAGACGGCGTGGCGATGGATGAAGACGCATCCGGCCGGCTACGCCGACCGGGCCAGGCTCGCGCGGTAGCGGACGTCGGGCGGACCAAAGTTGGCGTCGGAAACGTCGACGCCCTCGGCGAACACGATGCGCAGCTCGGGGTGCTCCCGGAGGTTGAGCAGATCGCCCGCAGGCTCGACGCCGGCCGGCTCCAGATCGTCCGGTGCCGCGACCGGCTGCACGATCGGGCGGCACGGATCGATGGCGTCGTGGCCCACCGGAACCGCCCACGCGCCGCTGCTGAGCTGGACCATCTTGCCGGGGGGGTACGGCGGCGCGATCTCGAGGAACGCCTCCAGCACGAGCGGGT
This sequence comes from Phycisphaerales bacterium, assembly GCA_013003065.1. Lineage (GTDB taxonomy): Bacteria > Planctomycetota > Phycisphaerae > Phycisphaerales > SM1A02 > JABDLI01. Next base: position 9,288 of record JABDLI010000334.1, read on the forward strand.
CGAAGCGTTGGACCAATTCATCGCCGACCATCCGCCCGATCACCCGCACGGTCGACTCGCGGACATTCGCGCGCGGGTGGCAGAGCCGGTGGAACGTCTCTGCGACCGCGACGATACGCGCGAACACGTGGATCTGCCGTCCCTTCTGCTCGCGATCGGCGCTCACGCCCTTGGGCGTGGGGAAGCCGGTGCCGTCGAAGTGCTGATGGTGATGACGCACGATGACCGCCGCGGACGGCGGCACCTTCCCGCTCACCATGTCGTGGCCGAGACGCACGTGGGTCTGCCATTCCGGGTCCGACGTGTCGCCGGTTTCCTCGAAGCGCCGGACGACGGCCGGGTCGAGCTTGAGGACACCGATGTCGTGCAGCATCGCGCCGAGCCCGAGGCTGCTCAGCTTGATGGCGTTGCGGCGGGAGAGCACCGCGCGTTCGGCGGCCAGGTAGTCTTTCAGCCGCATGCCCATCAGCAGGCTGAGGTGCGCGACGGCGCTGCTCTGGTCGACGAGCGACGGCTTCTCCTGCGAGGAGCGTCGCAGAAACGTGCACGCCGTCGGGTTGCCGAGCATCTGGTCGACGAGTTCCGCCATCGTCTCCAGGTACTGCTCGTATCGGACGCCGGCGGAGACCCGGCTCTGGACGCGTTCGAGGCTGTCGAACATCTGGTGCGCCAACGCGTGCTGCTCGGCGTGCAGCCGCGGGTTGACCCGCTGCTCGAGCACGGCGAGGCCCGGATAGTGGACCCAGATCTCCTGGACGCCCAGCCGCTCGAGCCTCGTGATCGTCGCATGGGACAGCCGGTAACCCACCTTGAGCAGGGTGCGACCGTTGCCCCCCGGGTCCATCACGGGCGTGGCGAGGGTCATGCCGGGTTTGGCATTGCCAGGAGGGAGGGCGAGCACGGTCGACTCCGGCGAAGAAAAACGCACGATCGCGTACCCGCTCATCGGCAGGATGCGGACGCGGGTTTGGCGTTCTCTACCCGCCGATGGCCGACATTCCCCGTGCCGGCGGCGCGAAGGTGGCGTCCCCGATGCCGTGCCCCGCCTGCTTCGTCCACATCGCGTCCACGAGGAACCGCGTGATCTCGTCGTCGTCGGCGTGACGGCGGAGAAGCGGACGCAGGTTCCACTCTTCGTGGCTGAAGAGACACGGGCGCACCTTGCCGTCGGCGGTCGTGCGAAGACGGCTGCACGCGCCGCAGAAGGGCCGGGTGACCGAGGCGATGATGCCGAGGCGACCACGCGAGCCGCCCGGGAAGCCGAAGTTCAGGGATGTGCCGTGGGCGTCATCGCGGCCGAGCGGCACCAGATCGTGACGGGCTCGGATGGCGGCGAGCATCTCGTCCGCCGTGACGACCCGCTCGCGATCCCACGTGCGTCCGGAGTCGAGCGGCATCCACTCGATGAGCCGCATGTCGATCTCGTATTCGCGGGCGAAGTCCGCGAAGTCGGCCAGCTCGTCGTCGTTGATCGAACGCATGACGACGGCGTTCACCTTGATCGGATCGAACCCCGCCTCTCGGGCGACGGCGATCGCCCGAGTGACGGTGGTGGCGTCCACCGACTGCCGGGTGATGGCCGCGACCCGATCGGCCCGCAGGCTGTCGAGGCTCATCGTGATCCGGTGCAGCCCCGCGGCCCGCCAGCGGGCGGCCCGATCGGCGGTGAGCAGCGACCCGTTCGTGGTCATCGCGACGTCGTCGAAGGGAAGCCGGCCCAGACCCTCGAGCAGCGTCTGCAAGTGCGGGTAGAGCGTCGGCTCCCCGCCGGTCACCCGGACCTTGCGCACCCCCAGATCGGCGCACACCCGCGCGATGGTCAGGTACTGGTCGACGCTCAAGAGCTGCTGTTTCGGCAGGTACCGGTGGTCGGGATCCATGCAGTAGATGCAGCGATAGTTGCACCGGTCGGTCACGCTCAGACGCAGGTCGCGGATGACCCGCCCGTACGCGTCGAAGAGCGCGTTCGATCGCGTCGCGTCGTCGGGCGCCCGGGGGGGCATGGACTCGCCGGGCGTGGACTCGCCGGCGGGGTCGAAGATGGGCAGGGCGTAGGTCATGGACGAAGGACCAATCATACGGGGCGGGTCGCTCCCTGATTCGAGTCGAGGGGCGGGATCGTCGTAGAGAACCCGCGATATTGACGACCTCGCTTCGCCGGTGGAGCGAGAATGTCGGGCTCTGCCTTGCCCCGACCGCGGACTGGGGCCAGAATGACGAGATGCCCCATCACACCCAGAAGTCGATGCAGCGGGTCGAACGCTGCCCGTGCGGAAGCGGCAAGCCACGCGAGCAGTGCTGCGGCAACCCCGCCCAGAACCTCGTCAAACGCGTGGTCGTGCTCACGCTGATCCTCATCGTCACCGGTGCCGCGATCGCCCTGGGCGTCACGTACGTGAACGACGCCCGGGACCAGATCGCCCCGAGCGCGCCGGCATCAGCATTCACCGGCGCGACGACGCAGCCGAACGAATACAACCCCGTGACCAACCAGCACTGGGACGCGTCGCACGGGCACTGGCACGACGGGCTGCCCCCGGGTTCCGACGCGCCATTGACCAGCGGCTTGCGCCCCGACAGCGGCACGCCCCTCGCGAGCGGCGCGACCACGCCGCAGCCGTGGGAGTACGACCCGGCGACGAACAAGCACTGGCACCCGACGCACGGTCACTGGCACGACGGTCCGCCGCCGAATCAGAATCCCGCGGTCGTGAATGCCCAGGCCAGCGGCGACCTCGGCTCGGTGGCGCCCGACATCCTCAACCCGAAGCCGTGGCAATACGACCCCGCGTCGAACAAGCACTACCACGCGGGCCACGGTCACTGGCACGACGGCCCGCCGCCGCCGGAGTCGGAGCGCGGGCCCTAGGCACGTATCGCGACCGCTCGCGTTAGCTTGCCGGCGTCGACAATTCCTCGATGATCGCGTCGGCCACCGTGTTCAGTTCCTCGTCGCCGATGACCAGCGGCGGCAGCAGCCGCAGGACCGTGCTGCCGGCCGGCAACGCGATGACGCCGCGTTCGAGAAGCGCCAGCAGGATCGGCGTCACCTTTTCCTTGAGCTGGATCCCGATCATGAGGCCGCGATGGCGGATGTCGCGCACGCGATCGAGCTTGGCCGCGGCCAGCCGCGCAACCAATGCATCGCCCTTGGCCGCTGCCTGCGCCGGCAGATCCTCTTCGAGGATGACGCCGATCGTGGCGAGCGCCGCCGCGCAGCTCAGCGGTGAGCCGGCGAAGGTGCTGCCGTGCCGCCCGGTGGGGATCTCGACCCCGTCCGCGCACATGGTCGCCCCGAGCGGCAGGCCGCCGGCGATGCCCTTCGCGAGCGTCATGATGTCCGGATCCAGTTCGTCGTGCATCGACGCGAACAACCGGCCGGTGCGGCCGAATCCGGTCTGCACCTCGTCCACGATGAACAACGCGCCAACGTCGCGGCAGCGTCGCTGGGCGCCGAGCAGGAAGGCCGGGTCGCCCGGGTTCACGCCGCCCTCGCCCTGGACGACCTCCAGCAGGACGCCGGCCGTATCTTCGGTGATCGCCGCCTCGAGCTTGGCGAGGTTGTTGTAGGGCACGTGGACGAAGCCGGGCACGAGCGGACCGAAGTCCTCCTTGTACTTCGGATTGTGGGTCGCGCTGAGCGACCCCATCGTGCGGCCGTGGAAGGAGCGCATCGCGCACACGATCGGCACCCGACCGGTCGTGAAGCGGGCGAACTTGATCGCCGCTTCGACGGCCTCGGTGCCGGAGTTGCACAAGTACGTCCGACGCAAGCGGCCGGGCGCGATCTGCGCGAGCTGCTCCAGCAGACGGGCGCGGACATCGCAGTACATCGTGCCCGGGCACGCGAGCAACCGCTCGGACTGCCGGGCGAGCGCCGCCTGCACGGCGGGGTGGCAGTGACCGACGCTGGTCACCCCGTACCCGCCGGCAGCGTCGATGTACTGGCGTCCGGTCGAGTCCCACACCGTCGCGCCGCGGCCGCGGACGAGGACGAGATCCCGCTTGGGGTAGACGTCGAACTCGTACTGCTGCTGGAGGGCGGCGTAGTCGCTGGCGGTCGCCTCGCTCATGAGATCACCGTCCCTTCGTGACGGAGCGCATGCTCGATCGGGTCGTCGATCCGCGCATCGGCGAAGATGACCTCGCCCACGCCCTGGTCGATGGCCTCGGCGGCCCCCATCGTCTTCTTCTTCATGCGCCCCTCGGCGAACGTCTCGAACTCGTCCATCCGGCGGCGATCCACGCGGTCGATGAGCGTGGACTCATCGTCCTTGTCACGCAGCAACCCGGGCACGTTCGAGAGGATGATCAGCCGGTCGGCGCCGAGGGCCGCCGCGATGCACGCCGCGGCGCGGTCGCCGTCGACGTTGATCGGCTCGCCCTCGTCGCTGAGCGCCGGCGGGCTGATGAGCGGCGTGTAGCCCGCATCGAGCAGCGTGCGAAGCAGATCGACGTTGACGTCCTCGATGCGGCCGCTGTGGTCGTCGCGGATGATCATGCGTTTGCCGTTCTCGACCACCTTGAGCGCTTTCTTGCGGGGACCCCGCAGAAGTCCGCCATCGACCCCCGAGAGCCCCACGGCGTTGATGCCCAGCCGGTGGGCGAGGGCGACGAGCATCGTGTTGACCTTGCCGGCGTACACCATGTTGAAGATCTCGATCGTCTCCGCGTCGGTGTAGCGGCTCTCGTAGCCGGAGACCGACGTGATCATGCGGGGCGGCTTGCCGAGCTGCTCGGAGATGATCTTCATCTCGTGGTTCGCGCCGTGAATGACCACGGCCCGCTCGCCGCCGTCGAGCTGACGCTTGAGATCACGCAGGATCGCCTCGTGGTCGATCTCCGCTCCACCGCCGATCTTGATGACGATCATCGAAACTCCCGTACGGTCCCGTTGGCGAGCGGGGTCCAGCCCGCGGTTCCCGGCCAGGGATCCGAGCAGATCACGAGCGGCTCGTCCCGCCCGGGTCGGGGCCGGCGGACGTGCACAGTGAAGTACTCGGGATCCTCGCCGAATTGCGTCGCGACGGACAACCGGTCGCCGTCGCTCATGATGATGTTCATCGCCCGCACGTACTGCGTGCGTCGGGGGATGATATCCGCCGCCCGCCGCAGCGCCTCGGTCGGATCGCCGCGGTCGAAGCGGGTGATGTAGTTGAAGATCTTCTCCGCCCCGATGCGGCCCTCGGCGCGGATTCGCACGCCCCGCAGCTCGCCGTTGAAGATGAAGACGCGGCGATCGTCGTGGAAGGGCATGTTGTTCTCGATCTCGATCCCCTCGTTGCGAAACGCGCTCCGGGCGTGCGCGAGCAGCAACGTCGTGGGGGGGAAGCCGGAGAGATCGTCGGTCCAGACGGGATCGATCTTCTTGTAGAAACGCCAGCCCCCGTCTTCGTCCCGCCACGCGCAGCCCCAGCCGTGGCCCTGGTATTCGCTGCTGCGTTCGGAAATCTCGGCGAACCGCGCGAGCGCGTTCGTCACGGGGACGGCGGTCGGTGACTTGACGGCAAGGAGACGGCACATGACGACGCGGGTTTCAGGGATGAAGCCCGGCGAACTCGAGACCGGTCGTCTCGTCGAAGCCGTGCATGAGGTTGAAGGCCTGGAGCGCCTGCCCCGCCGCGCCCTTCATGAGGTTGTCGATCGCGCTCATGACGACGAGGCGGCCGGAGTCGGCATCGAGCTCGAACCCGACGTCGCAGTGGTTCGTGCCTGCCACGAGCTTGGGCTCAGGATACCGGTAGAGGCTGTCCCGCTCCTTCACGATGCGAACGAACGGCTCCGTGCCGTACGCCCCGCGGTAGATCTTCCAGATGTCCTTCTCCGCCAGCGGCTTCTCGAGAAAGACGTGCGCGGTGGCGAGCACGCCGCGGACCATCTCGATCGAGGTGGCGGAGAAGTGGATCTCGATCTCCCGCCCGAAGCCCAGCTCCTGGATCATCTCCGCCGCGTGCCGGTGCCGCACGGGCATGAACGACCGCACGCACCCGGCCCGCTCGGGATGGTGTGACGCGTCGGTCGAACGGTTGCCGCCCTCGCTGGAGCCCACCTTCACCTCGACGACGGTGGCGTCGGGACGTGCCACGCCGGCTCGGAAGAGGGGATAAAGGCCGAGGATGGTCGCGGTCGCATTGCAGCCGGCGCTGGAGACGTACCGCGCGTCCTTCATCTCCGTGCGGTGCAGCTCGGGAATGCCGTAGACGAACTCGCCGAGCCATTCCGGGTGCGTGTGCGGCCGCCCGTACCACCTCTCGTACGCGGCCGGGTCGTTCAGACGAAAGTCGGCGCTGAGGTCGATGACCCGTGGTGCGAGGTCGCGAAAGCGGGGCATGTGCTCCATCGTGTCGCCGTGCGGGAGGCACGTGAACAGCAGGTCGCACGGCTCCAGGTCGCCGAGGCGGGTGAAGGCGAGCGTCGTCTTCTTGCGGAGGTTCGGATGCGCCTTGGTCACGCTGCGGCCGAACAGCCGCTCGCTCGTCGCCTGGGCGATCGTTGCGTGCGGATGCGCGAGCAGCAACCGCAGCAGCTCGCCTCCCGCGTAGCCGGACGCGCCGACGATCGAGACGGTGACGGGGGCGTTCATACGACGGCCGGGCGGGCGACGGAGACGACGTGATCGACGATGCGGCCCGGGATGTTGACGCCGGTGACCGAGACGCTGTTCTTGAACTCCATCGTGTAGTTCACCTCGTTGACGAGGAAGCCGTCATCGGTCTCCAGCAGATCGACGGCCACGACCCCGCCGCCCACGGCGTCGGCCGCGCGAACACAGATCGAGTGCAGCTCGTCCGTCATCGGGCACGATTCCGCGGTCGCGCCGCGGGCAGTGTTCGTGATCCAATGCTTGGACGTGCGGTAGATCGAGGCGATGCACTCGTCGCCGACCACGAAGCCGCGGATGTCGCGACCGGGCTTCTCGACGTATTTCTGGATGTAGAAGATCGAGTGGTGGTAGCTGCCCAGGATGCTCTTGTGTTCGAGGATCGACTCCGCCGCGTCGCGGTCGTTGATCTTCGAAAGCAGCCGGCCCCAGGATCCGACCGCGGGCTTGAGCACGACCGGGTATCCCATCTCCTCGATCGCCTCGAGGGCGGTCTCCTCCGTGAACGCGACCCGCACCTCCGGCTGCGGCAGGCCCGCGTCCAGGAGCGCCGCCGATGTGAGCAGCTTGTCGCCGCAGATGTTGCCCACGTGGTAGGAGTTCACGCACGGAATGCCGGCGCTCTCGAAGAGCCGGAGCGCGTGGACGGCCCGGGAGTGGTTGATGCAACGCTCCACGGCGACGTCGACGTTGAAGCGATCGGCCCCGAGGTGGAAGTGCATCTTCCGGACATCGATCATCTCGAGATCGAGGTCGGAGCGTTTCTTCAGCTCGGCGAGCAGCATCTTCTCGTCGGGGCGGATGAGGGAATGGAGGAATCCGATTCGCACGGTGGGGCGCCTTGGCCTGGGCGGCTTCGGGGGCGCCGGACCGTTGCGGAGAAGCGGCGCGGGCGCGAAGCCAGCGAAGTTGATCGATGGGAGGAGGCGGCCGGGCGTTCTACTCGCCCCAATCCTCCTGCTCCGTGGGTGCCTCCGACACGACGACCGGCTCGGTCGACTCGACCTCGAGCTCGGTGCCGCAATCGGCGCATTCCAGGAGCTCGCCGGCGACGAGGTCGTCACCGAGCGTAAGCTCGGCTCCACAGATCGGGCATTCAGCAGCGGACATCGCTCTTCTCCAAATCGCAGGCCGAGGGCCTGTACGCACGGAAATACGATAGCAGCTTCACGCGGCCCGGTCCTCCGGAATGGTCCCGGATAGCCATTTCACGCCGGCCGCAAGCCGACTCTAATCTCGGGCCGCCGGAGGGCGATCACCATCGCGACGCGGGGATTCTCCCGCCCGCAGCAACGAGAGGACCCAATGGACTTCACCCAACTCTGGGAAACGCTGCAAGGCTCGCTCGGGACCACGGTGCCCAGCGTGCTCGGCGCGCTCGGCATCCTCATCGTCGGCTGGATCGTGGCCGTCGTCGTGCGGGCCGTGCTGCGACGCGGGCTCGGGCTGATCAAGCTCAACCACCACGTCGAATCCTCCACCGGCAGCGTGATCGATCTCGAGAAGGGCCTGGCCACGGGCGCCTTCTGGCTCATCCTGCTCGTCGTCCTGATCGCGTTCTTCAACGCGCTCAAGCTGGAGCAGGTGTCCGGTTCGCTGCAGACGCTCGTCGACCAGGTCATGGCGTTCGTGCCCAAGCTGGTCGCCGGCGGCGTGCTGATCATCGTGGCCTGGCTGCTCGCGACGATCGTCCGCACGATCACGACGAAAGCGCTGGCCGCGACGACCCTCGACGAGAAGCTGAGCGCGGAAGCCGGCATGAAGCCGATGAGCGACACCGCCGGGCAGGTGCTCTTCTGGCTCGTGATCCTGCTGTTCCTCCCGGCCATCCTCGGGGTGCTCGGTCTCAACGGGCTGCTCACGCCGGTGCAGGGCATGGTCGACAAGGTGCTCGCAATGCTGCCGAACATCCTGGCGGCCGCGGCGATCGCACTGGTCGGCTGGTTTCTCGCGCGGATTCTCCGTGATCTGGTGACGAACCTGCTCGCCGTCGCGGGGGCCGACAAGCTCGGAGCTCGGGCCGGCCTCACCGGCAAGGCAACGCTCTCGCGGCTCGTGGGGCTGCTCGTCTACATCTTCATCTTCGTGCCGGCGCTCATCGCTGCGCTCAACGCCCTGAAGATCGAGGCCATCTCCCAGCCCGCGACCGACATGCTCGGCTCGCTGATGTCGGCGATCCCCAACATCTTCGCGGCCGCGATCATCATCGCGGTGGCCTACCTCGTCTCGGGGTTCATCGCGACACTGGTGACCAGCCTGCTCGCCGGCATGGGCTTCGACCGGCTGCCCGAGCGTCTCGGGATGGGCCAGGCGTTCCCGGAAGATGCGCTCTCGCCGTCCCAGCTCGTCGGCCGGATCATCGTGTTCTTCGTGATGCTCTTCGCGATCGTGGAGGCCGCGAACCGGCTCGGATTCGAGCAGGTGTCCGAGATCGTGGCGATGCTCATCGAGTTCGGCGGCCAGGTGCTGCTGGGCGTGGTGATCATCGCGGTCGGGTTCTGGTTGTCCGGCCTGGCCTACGCGGCCATTCGGCGGGTTGCCGGCCGCAAGAAGAACGCCGCGGCGGTGGCCAACCTCGCCCGGTTCGCAATCCTCGGCATCGTCATCGCGATGGGGCTGCGGGCCATGGGACTCGCCGACGACATCGTCAACCTGGCGTTCGGTCTCACCCTCGGCGCGATCGCGGTCGCCTTCGCCTTGTCCTTCGGCCTCGGGGGCCGGGAGGCCGCGGGCAAGCAGATGGACCACTGGCTCGGCAAGCTGCGCACGAGCAAGTGACGAGGCTCGAGTCTCGACGGGCGGCGGCTGCCGCCCCGGGCGCGCACCATCTCCTCCGGGGGGGTGCCCGCTCCGTCACTTTTTGGCCCGGGCTCGTCCCGCTCGCGGGCCGGCTCGCGCCGCCGGCGAAAGCCTCTACAATGCCCGCCCGGAAGAGAGGCCGACGGAGACCCCGATGAGCGCGATCGACACCCACGGCGGTGACCAGCACCACGATCACCCCCCGCACCTCGCCCACCACTGGGAGACCTCCCAGCAGCAGTTCGAGGCGGGCAAGCTCGGGATGTGGCTGTTCCTCGCCACCGAATTCCTGCTCTTCGGCGGGCTCTTCTGCGCCTACGCGGTCTACCGGCTCAATCACCCGGAGCTCTTCGAGTACGGAAGCCGGTTCCTGAACACGAAGTGGGGTGCGATCAACACCGTCGTGCTCATCGTGAGCAGTCTGACGATGGCCGGCGCGGTCACCGCCGCCCAGAAGGGCGACAACAAGCTCGTGAAGACGCTCCTCGCCCTCACGTTCCTCGGCGGGGCGGGCTTCATGTGCATCAAGTACGTCGAGTACAAGCACAAGTTCGAGCACAACATCGTCTGGGGCACGACGTTCTACGAGGAGCCGCATCACGCCGCGGCGGCCGGCGCCGATCACGGTGACGGACACGCGGCCGCCGATCACGCCGACGACAGTCCCGCCGCCGCGGTTCCGGCCACCGCCGTCACCCCTCCCCCCGTACCGCAGGACGAGGTCATCGACGGGCTCGTCGTCACCCGCTCCGCCATCCCGCCGGCGGCGGTCGGCCCCGAGGGCCTGTCGCTCGAACGGCTCGTGACCACCGAAGAGCACGGCGCGCCCGAGCTGCCCGTCGAGGACGCCGGCGAGCCGGATCCGCGGCACGACCCGGATCGCCCGGCCAACGCCCACATCTTCTTCGGCATCTACTTCTGCATGACCGGTCTGCACGGCGTCCACGTGCTCGTCGGCATGGGCGTGATCGCGTGGCTGTTCATCCTGACCGCGAAGGGTCGCTTCTCGAAGGACTACTTCACGCCGATCGACCTCGGCGGCCTGTACTGGCACGTCGTCGACCTGATCTGGATCTTCCTCTTCCCGCTGCTCTACCTGATCGGGTAGGCGGGCGAGGTGTAGCTAGGCCGCGTTGCGGGCGCGCTCGACCGCCATCTCGCCCTCGAGCCGGCGGCCCGTGACGCACCGTTTCCACCACATCGCGAGCGACATGAGACGCCAGAGCGTCGCGGGGGCCGTGCATCGCAGCCGGTCGTAGTCGTGACGCAACGCGTCAACATCGAGGTACGGACATTTCGCGTCGCCGGCGACCGCAAAGAACGCAGGCTCGTTGTGGGCGAGCCACGCGTCGAGGGGGAACGGGAAGCCCATCTTGCGGCGACGCCAGACGACGGCGGCGGGAAGATCGGGCTGCATCGCCACGCGGAGTGGCCACTTCATCCAGCCGTCCCGCATGAGGTGCTCGACCGGCAGCGTGAAGGCAAGCTCGACGACACGATGAGCGAGGAACGGCGCACGCACCTCGATGGGGACGCCCATGAACGACTGGTGCCCCGAACGCAGCCAGTAGTTCATCATCCAGTCGGTCGCGTTCTCGCGGAGGATGCCG
>JABDLI010000355.1 GCA_013003065.1 Phycisphaerales bacterium
CCTTGGGGGTGCCCCGCGTCCGCGTCCGTGTCCGTGTCCGCGTCCGCGTCCGCGTCCGTGTCCGTGTCCGCGTCCGTGTCCGCGTCCGTGTCCGTGTCCGTTTCCGCTGTTCCTGCCGATTGCGGTCGTTGGCCTCGGTACGATGAGATCGTGACCCGACCCTGTCCCGCCTGTGGCTACGACCTCCAGGGGCTTCCTCCCGGCCGGCTCTGTCCGGAGTGTGGTGGTGGCGCTCCGACGCCGGGGGCGGCGGTGGCGACCGGTCCCCGCGGTGACTTCGTCGCGTGGGCGCAACCCCACGAACGCCGCGCGTGGGAGATCGGTCTGCTGCTTGCGGCCGGGTGTCTCGTCGTCGCGATGGTTGCTCGTCTGGCGTACTTCCTGCTCGCGGCGCCGGGTCCGACCCCCGACCTTGTCACCGGGTACGTCTCAGTCGGCGCCGTGACATCCGTCGTCTGGGTTCTCGCCGTGTGGCTCGTGACGCCGTCGAGCCTCGATCGGAAGTGGGCGTGGATGCCCGGCGTGCGATGGCTCGCCCGGCTGCTCGCCTTCGGGTGGCTCGTCGGCTACATGTCGCTCACCGCCCGCTTCGTGCTGCCGGCGGGCACCCTCGCGGGACCGGGGACTCCGGGCGTTCCCGACTGGTGGATGTTCGCCGATTTCGCGGGCCGGTTCTTCGGGGGGCTGAGCGCGATGAGCGTCGCGTTCATCCTGCACATGATCGCGCTCGACGCCGACCTTCCCCGCGCCGCCTGGCGTGCGAACGCGGTCGTCTGGCTGCTGTGGTTCCCGACGCTGCTCGCGCAGGCGTTCCCCGATCGGGTTGCCTGGTTCACGCTCATCCCGCTCGCGCTCGTGCTGCTCGCCTGGTCGTGGCTGCTGGTGCTCTTTGCGTTGGCTGCGTACGAGCTGCACCGCCACGTCAAGTGGTGGTCGCGTCACCAGGATGCCTCGATCGGTCGGGTCGAGCGGGTCCAGGCCAAGCGTCGCGCGATGGAGGCCGAGGTGGCGCGGCAGGTGCGCCCCGTGCCGACGTCGGCCGCCGACGTCGCGCTCGACACGCCCGAGCCGGGGGCCCCCAAGTGAACGAGCCGGCGGGCGCGAACCGCCGGTGCCCGCAGTGCGGGTACGACCTGCGGGCGACTCCGCGCGGGGGACGGTGTCCGGAGTGCGGGCACACGGCTGTGGCCACGGTCTACGACGACACGCCGCTGATCGAACTGCCCATGGTCGTCGTGCGTCGCTTTCGCGGCGCCAGCCTGTTCGCCGCCGTGGTCATCGTGTTGATCGTCCTGCTGATGGGTCTTCGCAGCTCGTGGACACACGGGCGGCAGACGTGGTGGGGACTGCAGATGGTGGTTGCCATCGGGTGGGTGGTGGCGACGTTCCGCCTGACGCCGGCGTTCGACCTGCCCGCCGCCGTGGGACGCGGCTTCGGCCGCCGCGGGCGTCTGCGGGTCATCGCGCGGATCGGGGCGCTCGGGTGGGTCGCCGCCACCGCCGTCGGGCTCGTGGGCGTGACGCTTCCCCGCGCCATCGTCACGAAGGCGAAGCTTGCCCCGTGGCTGATGGGCGGGCGGATCGCGGGGATTGCCGTCGGTCTGATCGGTGTCTTCGCGCTCGGCATCATCCTGATGCGTCTGGCGGAGTGGGTGCGTGACAAGCAGGCGGAGCTGGGGTTTCAGATCGCGTTGTGGGGGGTGCCCCCGAGCGTGATTCTGCTGCTGATGGTTGGCCGAATGCCGATCATCGCGCTCGTCGTCTTCGGCCTCGTGTCCATGGCCGTGCTCTCGTTCCCGATTGCGTTGCTTTCCCTGAGCAAGTCGTTAGCGTGGTCGGTCCGCCACGCCGAGGAGTTTCGAGCGCGGCGGGCCCGCCAGCTCGCCCGGCGGGAGTCGTATCAGGAAGAGGTGGCGGCGGCGGTGGCGCGAATGGACGCGTCACGCGGCGACGGTGCCTAGGGAAAGGCCACGTCATGTCGAGCGACATCCGCTGCGGGGTCATCGGGGTCGGGCGTATGGGTCGTCACCATGCGCGGATCTACGCGCAAACGCCCGGCGTCGAGTTCGTCGGCGTCGTCGACACCAACGCCGAGACCCGTGATCGCATCGTCGAGGAGTGGGGAGGCCGCGGGTTCGCGACGGTGGACGAACTGCTTGCCGCCGGCGTGGATGCGGTCACGATCGCGACGCCGACTATCGCCCACCGCGCGGCGGCGGAGAAGGCGCTCGCGGCAAAGGTCGCGTGCCTCATCGAGAAGCCGCTCGCACCCGACGCGGCGTCCGCCCGCGCGATCGCCGACGCGGCCGACGCCGCGGGGGTCGTGCTGCAGGTCGGGCACGTCGTCCGGTACGACCCCGTGATGATCGCGGTGTGCAGCATCGACGGTCTGACCCCGCGGTTCATCGAGATGGACCGCATCAGCCCGATGACGTTCCGCAGCGTCGACGTCGGTGTCGTGCTGGACATGATGATCCACGACCTGGATCTGCTGCTCATGCTGATGGGCACCGAGCCGGAGGAGGTGCAGGCGAACGCCGTGTCCGTCCTCGGCGAAGCCGAAGACGTGTGCAACGCGCGGCTCACGTTTCCCGCCGGCCGCGACGGCATCCGCTGTGTCGCCAACGTGACCGCCAGCCGCCTGGCCCTCAAGACCGAACGCAAGCTGCGGATCATCTCCGAAGATACGTATGTCTCCGCCGACTTCGTGAAGGGCGGCGGCACCATCGTCCACAAGACGGCCAACGCGACACAGCTTGCCGACGTTCGCACCCGGTTGGCGGCGGGCGAGGATCTGTCGAGCATCAACTACCTCGACCTCGTCGAGGTCGAGTCGCTGCCGGTGGGCGCCGGGGAGCCGCTGAAGCTCCAGACCGAGTCGTTCCTCCACGCCGTCCGCACCGGGGACCGACCGGACGTCGACGCCGAGGCGGGGTTCGCGGCCGTCCGCACCGCGGAACGCATCGTCGAGGCCGCCCGCGTGGCCGGTGC
>JABDLI010000363.1 GCA_013003065.1 Phycisphaerales bacterium
CGCCCAGCCCGTGGTCACGGTGCCGGCCGGCGAACGCGGCATCCGCCGGCAGCGCATGAGCAAGCTGCGCCAGCGCGTGGCCGAGCGGCTCGTGCAGGCCCAGCAGACCGCCGCCATGCTCACGACCTTCAACGAGGCGGACATGAGCGAGGTCATGCGCCTCCGCAGCGCCCACAAGGAGGCGTTCCACGACAAGCACGGCGTGGGCCTCGGGTTCATGAGCTTCTTCGTCCGCGCGTGCGTGAGCGCCTTGCAGAAGCACGAGGGCATCAACGCCTACATCGACGGTGCCGAGGTCGAGTATCACGACTTCATCGACGTGTCGATCGCGGTCGGCACCCCGAAGGGCCTGGTCGTGCCGGTGTTGCGCAACGCCGAGCGTCTGTCGTTCGCGGAGATCGAGGGCGGCATCGTCGACCTCGCGACGCGTGCCCGCGACGGCAAGCTTGCGATGGAAGACATGACGGGCGGCACGTTCACGATCTCCAACGGCGGCGTGTACGGCTCGCTCATGTCGACGCCCATCCTCAACCCGCCGCAGTCGGGCATCCTCGGCATGCACAAGATCATGAAGCGGCCGATGGAAGATCCGAATCGCGCCGGCGAAATCACCTTGCTCCCCATGATGTACTTGGCGCTCAGCTATGATCACCGCATCGTCGACGGCGAGCAGGCGGTGCGGTTCCTCGTCCACGTGAAGGAGCAGCTCGAGCGACCGGAACGCATGCTCATCGGCGTCTAGGTGCAGTCCGATCGCGCACGGTTCACGGAGAGGGACGATTCATGCCTCGAGGGCAGCGGCGTCGCATGAGCAGCATCAGCACACCACGCATGCAGCAGACGCTCGCGTTCGCGTGGGCGGTGCTCGCCGGCGTCCTCTGCCTCGGTCAGGGCGTGGGGTGTCAGGGCAGCCGGCTCATCTTCGACTTCGCTCCGGATGACCGACTGGAGGAAACCGTCGTCCTGGCCGACCAGCCGGCCGGGTTCATGCGGCAGCGACGCAAGGTCGCGCTCATCGACGTCTCGGGCTTGATCGCCGATGCGTCCGTGCCCGCGGTCCTCGGCGGAGACGAGAATCCGGTATCCCTGCTGGCCGAGTCGCTTCGGCACGCCGCGTCCGATCACGACGTCCGCGCGGTCGTGGTCCGGGTCAACTCACCGGGCGGCGGCGTCACCGCGTCGGACGTCATGTACCGCGAGCTGATGCACTTCAAGGAACGCACGAAGAAACCGGTGGTCGTGCTCATGGGCGACGTCGCCGCCTCCGGCGGCTTCTATCTCGCCTGCGCCGGCGACGAGGTCATCGCCCATCCCACGACGATCACGGGCTCGATCGGTGTCATCGTCCAGACGATGAACTTCTCCGAGGGTCTGCGACGCATCGGAATCCATGCCAACGCGATCACGAGCGGCCCCAACAAGACCATGGGCTCGCCGCTCCAGCCGATGTCGCCGGAACACCGGGCGTTGCTCCAAGGCATCGTGGACGAGCTCTACGCGGGCTTCATCACGATCGTCGAGACCCGGCGGCCGGATCTCGACGACGAGACGCTCGCCACCGTCACGGATGGTCGGGTCGTCACGGGGGCCCACGCCGCCGAGCTCGGGCTCGTCGACCGCACCGGCGACCTGCGGGATGCCTTCGCCGCGGCCAAGACGCGGGCGGGGCTGGAGCGGGCTCGGCTGATCAAGTACCACCGCCCGATGGATTACGTCGGCAGCGCCTACGCGACGTCGGCGGCGGTCTCGCCCCGGGCGTTGCTGGAAGTCAACCTGCCGCCCACGCTGACGACCCAGCCGGCCTTCATGTATCTGTGGGAGCCCACCGCCTGGTGAGGCGGGCCCGCGACCGGGGGGGGCCCGGGCGGACGAGCCTTCGCTCGACGATGGTGACGAACCCCGCGTGTCTTCCCTGACCCACCAGCCCGTGCTGCTCGCAGAGACGCTCGAGCTGCTCGCGCCCGCGCCCGGCGACGTCGTCCTGGATCTCACCGCGGGACGCGGTGGCCATGCCGCGGCGGTCGCGCAGATCGTGCGCGGCGACGCTGCGACGCCCGGGCACGTCGTCCTCTTCGATCTGGACGCCGGCAACCTCGCCGCCGCCGCGACGCGGGTGCGCGAGACGGGCTGTGCCGTGACGGCCGTCCACGACAACTTCGCGCGCGTGGATCGACACCTCAGGGAGCAAGGGCGGCGGGCCGACATCGTGCTTGCCGATCTGGGGTTCGCGTCGACCCAGATGGACGATCCCGAACGAGGGTTCAGCTTCCAGCACGACGGCCCGCTCGACATGCGTTACGACCGCGGCGACACGACGACCCGCGGCCTCGCCTCGGCGTCGGCGGCGCGATTGCTCGCGACGCTGACGGAGGCAGAATTGGCCGACATCGTACGCGAGTATGGAGAGGAGCCGCTCGCGCGAAAGATCGCTCGAAAACTTGTACAAGCTCGCGCCGACGGGCCGATCGAATCAACGGTTCGGCTCGCGCAACTGGTCGTCGAGGCCTACGGTGGGCGGGCTCGGGCCTCTCGGGTGCATCCCGCAACCCGCACGTTCATGGCGCTCAGGATCGCCGTCAACGAGGAGCTGTCCGCGCTGCGTCTGCTCCTCGACGGCATCGCCCGGGCCGCCGAACGGGTGGACGATGGGGGATGGCTCCGCCCGGGGGCGCGGGTCGGCATCATCAGCTTTCACAGCCTCGAAGATCGACTGGTCAAACGAGCCTTTGCCGACATACGGGCGCGGGGCCTGGGGACGGTGCTGACACGACAGCCCGTCACCGCCACGGCACAGGAGGTGCAGGTCAACCCCCGCTCTCGATCCGCGAAGCTCCGTGCCGTGAGGATCAGCGGTCCGGGCAGTCCAGGCACGGAAGCTGTACGCGATGACACGTGAAAACAAGCTCGCTCTCGTGGTCGGATTCGGCCTCGTCCTCATCGTGGGAATTCTGATCTCCGATCACTTCTCCGATGCCAGCACCCGCGAATCCGCGCGTCTCACGCACGCCGTGGACCCGCTCGCCGGCGCGCAGTCGCGCGACCCCGACCTCATCGCGGTCCGGTCCGAGCGTTCGACGCTCAGCGCTCCGCTCCCGATCGACACGCCCGAGCCGCGTCACATGCTCGCGCCGCGGCTGGAGATGGGCGCCGCCCCGGCGACCGAAGAGATCGGGCTGAGCGAGGCCGAGGCCCGCAGCCTTCCCTACCGGCTCCACGACGTCCGCGAGGGCGAATCGCTCACCTCGATCTGCGAGCGGTACTTCGGCGACGCCACGCTCGTTCCCGAGCTGGCTCGGTACAACGGTCTCGAAGACCCCGACGCGCTCGCCGCGACGCAGCGGCTGCGGATTCCCGACGCCGCCGATCTCGTGCGGCAACCGCTGGTGGTCGCCGACACCGACGCCGCCGCGTCGCCACCGCCGGCGTCGCCCACGCCTCGCGCGATCGAGTACACCGTCAAGGAAGGCGACAACCTCTCCAAGCTGGCCAAGCGTTTCCTCGGGTCGCCTCACGCGTTCGCGACGATCTACGAACGCAACCGAGACGTGATCAAGAAGCCCGACATGCTCCGCGCGGGCATGGTGCTCACGATTCCGCTGCCCGACGACGTCGGCTGATCGAGACGCTCGCATGTTTCCGAAGCTGCTGCTCACCGTGCTCGCCGCCGCCGTCGTGGCGGTCCTGCTCCTGGTGAACCGCCAGCACCGCATCGAGACCGCCCACCGCCTCGCGGAGATCCACCATCGTCTGGAGCTCCGCCAGCGGGCGTTGTGGGATCTCCGGCACCGGATCAGCGTCGAGACCCACCCCGAGCGGATCCGGCAATGGCTGCAGGTCGACCCCGAGCCGTGGGCCGCCATCACGGACCCGCCCGTGCCCGCGACCGACGTTCCCATCCCAGACAGCGTCGAGGCCGCGTCTCCGGAAGAGCTCGGTGGGTAACCCGCGTCATTCCTCCCATTCCCGTCGCCGCCGCGGGCGTCGCCTGACGCCGCTCACCGCCGAGGATCTGCACCGCTGGCAAACTCGCCGGGTCACCGCGTGGGGGCGGGTGTACCTGGGCATCGTCTTCGCGTTGCTCGCCGTCGTGCTGGGTCGAGTCGTGCAGCTCAAGACGAGCCCCGACCCGCGGCTGGCGGACGCGGTCGGCTCGTCGATGTCGCAGCGTCTCGCGCTCGCCCCCCGCGGCGAGCTGCTCGACCGGCGGGGGCGTCCGATCGCGATGACGACCATCGGTCACCGGCTCTTCGTCGATCCGACGCTGCTCGAGGACCCGCACACGATCGGCATGGACCTCGCCCACCTGCTCGGCGGCGACCCGGCCGAGATCGACCGGCGGGTCTTGCCCCGCATGGAACGTCGCTACGTCGTCGTCCGCGAGCTCCTTGCCGACGCCCAGGTCGACACAGTACGGGCCGCCGGGCTGCGTGGCGTGGCGGTGGAGCCGCGGCTGGTTCGACACTATCCGTACGGAGCGCTCGCGGCGGGGATCGTGGGCATGGTCGGCTTCGAGCACACCGGGCTGAGCGGTTTCGAGCATCGTTTCGACGGCCGGTTGCGGCCGCAGGCGGGGCGGTTGCGATACCTGCGTGACGCGGAGCGCAACAGCCTGTGGATCGACCCCGACGCGTATCGCCCGGCCCGACCCGGCGCAGCGGTGCGGCTCAGCCTCGATCTGGTCATTCAGCAGTTCGTGCAGGCAACCATGGACGCGGCAGTCGAAAAGTACAACGCCGGCGGCGGACGCATGGTTGTCTTCGATTGCACGACCGGCGAGGTGCTCGCGATGTACGACCGGCTCAACCCTCGTGCCGGCTGGGAGGAGCAGACGGAAGATCCGGGCCGCGAGCGACACCCCGCGCTCGGACGCAACCGCTGTGTGACGGACCCCTACGAGCCGGGCTCGACGTTCAAGCCCTTCGTCTGGGCGGCGGCGACGTCGCTCGGACGCGCGACGCCGGAGGAAGTGCTGCCGACCCCCGCCGAGACCCCCTACCGCACGAGCTACGGCCGGTCGATTCGCGATTCCTTCTACCACGCCGACTCGACCTGGCTGGAGGTGATGCTGCGGTCGCTGAACAGCGGCATGGCGATCGTCGCAGAGCGGCTGAGCCACCGGGAGATGCAGGAGAGCATCAAGGCCTACGGCTTCGGCGAGCGCACCGGTTGCTCACTTCCGGGCGAGTCGGCCGGCATCATGACCACGCCTCGCGCGTGGTCGGACTACACGCAGTCGTCGGTCGCGATGGGACACGAGATCGCGGTGACCCCGCTGCAGATGGTGCGTGCGTTCAGCGCGTTCGCCCGCGACGGCACGATCCCCACGCCGCGTCTGACGGCGGCAACCGGCGCCGACCGCGAGCCGGGGCTGATCCGCCAGGCGATCTCCCCGGAGATCGCGCTCCTCACCCGCACCGCGATGCGTGACGTGATGCGAGAGGGATCGGGCCAGCGGGCGCAGTCGAGCCGGTACCAGCTCTTCGGCAAGTCGGGGACGGCTCAGCTTCCGCGTCGCGAAGGCGGTGGGTACCACGAGCGACGATACGTCTCGAGCTTCATCGCCGGCGCGCCGTACACGCAGCCACGTCTCGTGATCGTCTGCGTGATCGACGACCCCGACCGCAGCCGCGGCCACTGGGGCGGCGCGATCGCGGGACCGCTCGTGCGGGATGTGATGGACCATGCGCTCGGGTATCTGGGGGTGGCGGAGGACGGGGAGAGCTGATCGGACGCGGACACGGACACGGACGCGGACGCGGACGCGGACACGGACGCGGACCCGGACACGGACCCGGACGCGGACACGGACACGGACACGGA
>JABDLI010000365.1 GCA_013003065.1 Phycisphaerales bacterium
CGCGGACCCGGACACGGACGCGGACACGGACACGGACGCCGTCCGTGCGGAGCTCCGCGTCGATTTCTCGGTTCACGCACCCGATCCGGTGCCGTACACTGACGCGGCTCTCCCGGTGCCCCCCCCCATGTGCGACCTGCGACCCGCCATCGTCATCACGATCCTGCTCGCCGCGGTGTCGCAGACGCCGGCGGCCGCCGCCACGCTTCCGGCGGTCGACTTCGGCCGTGACGTGCTGCCGCTTCTCGCGAACCGCTGCTTTGGCTGCCATGGTCCCGATCCCGCCGTGCGGAAGGCCGACTTGCGACTGGACCGCCGCGACGGTGTGGTCCGAGCGCGGGGGCGGCGGCCCGCGGTCATCGTGCCGGACGATCCGGACGCGAGCCTCCTGCTCGAGCGTGTCGCGGCGGCGGATCCGGCGGAGCGGATGCCGCCGCCGGAGCACGACGTCGCCCTCGACGCCGCGGAGGTCGACACCCTCCGACGCTGGATTGCCGGCGGGGCGTCCTATCCGACGCACTGGTCGTTCATCGCGCCGGTTGCGTCCGAGCCGCCGGTCGTGGCGACGGGCGCGCGCGCGAACAACGCGATCGACGCGTTCGTCCTCGCCGCCGCGGGCCGCCACGGCCTGACGCCGTCGCCGCCGGCGTCCCGGTCGGCGTTGATCCGCCGGCTGAGCCTCGATCTGACCGGCCTTCCGCCGGCACCGGACGCGGTGCAGCGGTTCATCGCGGATGCAAGCCCGGACGCCTACGAGCGGCTGGTGGACGAGCTGCTCGCGTCGCCGCACTTCGGCGAGCGGTGGGCGCAGGTCTGGCTGGACCACGCGCGATACGCGGATACAAGAGGCTACGAGGCCGACCGGCGACGCACGATGTGGCCGTACCGGGACTGGGTGATCCGCGCGTTCGACGCGGACATGCCCTTCGATCGATTCACCGTCGAGCAGTTGGCGGGTGACCTGCTGCCCGGGGCCACCGACGATCAGCGACTGGCGACCGCTTTTCATCGCAACACGATGACGAACGACGAGGGCGGGACGGATGACGAGGAGTTTCGCGTCGCGGCGGTCATCGACCGCGTGAACACGACGATGCAGACATGGATGGGGTTGTCGGCGGGATGCGCCCAGTGTCACGCGCACAAATACGATCCGCTCTCCCACGAGGAGTACTACCAGCTTTTCGCCTTCTTCAATCAGACCGCCGACGCCGACCGGGGCGACGAGCGACCGACGCTGGCCGTCCTCGACGCCAACGACGCCGCCACGCTCGCCCGTCACCGCGTCGAGCGCGCACGCATCGCCGACGAGATGAACGAGCTGCTCGCGCGCGTCGCCTATGTCGATCCCGTCTCCGAGGCCGAGGCGAACGCGATCGCGACGGCAGAGCCGTCCGGCCCGCGGGCCAGGGCCGATCGCGTGTGGATCGACGACGAGATCCCGGCCGGAGCGAGGCCGGAGTCGCCGTGGCCCTGGTCGGACGCCGGCGGGGTTGCCGCGGGCACGCGGGCGGTTCACCAGATCGGCGGCGGAGACCGGACGGTGCAATCCGTGTTTCGTCACGCTGCAACGCCCCTGCTGGTCCGCGGTGGAGACACGCTCTTCGTCCACGTCTTTCTCGATCCGTCCGACCCGCCCCGCCAGGTGATGGTGCAGTTTCACGCGGACAACTGGGAGCACCGCGTGTACTGGGGCGAGAGCATCGTGCCCTGGGGAGAGGAAGGCACCGTCAGCCGCCACCCGGCCGGCGCGCTCCCCCCGGCGGGAGCGTGGGTGCGTCTGGAGGTCGAGGCGGCGGCCGTCGGGTTCGACGCGTTGACCGGCATCGACGGCTGGGCCTTGACCCAGCACGGCGGCACCGTGACGTGGGATCGCGCCGGCGTCCGTGCCGCGGTGACGCCCGACGACCGGCACCTGCGATCACAACGGGTGTGGGAGCACCGCGTGCGCGACGGCCTGGGCGTGACCGCGCCGACCGCGATCCGCGCGATCACCACGCTCGCGGACGATCAGCGAACGCCGGAGCAGCGGGCGGAGGTGCGTCGCCACTATCTCACCCGCGTGTGTCACCTCACGGCGCCGCTGCTCCGCGGACCGCTCGGCCGGGCGGAGACGCTCGACCGAACGATCGCGGGCCTGGAGGCCGCCGCCGTCCGCGTTCCCGTCCTGGAGGAATTGCCGGAGGCGTCGCGACGCGTGACGCGGGTCCTCGAACGCGGGAGCTTTCTCGCGCCGGGCGCGGTCGTGTCACCGGACGTGCCGGCGGTCTTTCCGCCGCTGCCGGAAGGAGGTCCGCCCGATCGACTGACGCTTGCGCGGTGGCTGGTCGGCCCGGACAATCCGCTCACCGCGCGGGTGCACGTGAACCGCATTTGGGAGCAGCTCTTCGGGACGGGTCTCGTCGAGACGACGGAGGACTTCGGCATTCAAGGGGCGTTGCCGTCTCATCCGGCGTTGCTCGATTGGCTCGCCGTGCGGTTTGTCGAGGACGGCTGGAGCACCAAGCGGCTGCTGCGTCTGATCGTGATGTCGGCCACGTATCGGCAATCGTCCGCCGTGACCGAGACGCAGCGTCGGCGTGATCCCCGCAATCGTCGGCTGACGCGGGGGCCTCGTTTTCGCCTGCCGGCGGAGACCATTCGGGACCAGGCCCTCGCGCTTTCGGGTCTGCTGAACCGGACGCGGTTCGGCCCGCCCGTCTTCCCCCCGCAGCCGGAGGGGATCTGGCAGGTGATCTACTCGAACGACCGGTGGACGACGGACGAGGACGCCAACCGGCACCGCCGCGCGGTGTACACGTTCTGGCGACGCACGAGCGCGTATCCGTCCATGGTGACGTTCGACGCACCGTCGCGGGAGATCTGTCTCACCCGGCGGATCCGGACCAACACGCCGCTGCAAGCGCTCGTGACGCTGAACGATCCGGCCTTCGTCGAGGCGGCGAACGCCATGGCGCAACGCATCGTGCGGGAGGGCGGCACCAACGCCCGCGCTCGCGCCAGCTACGCCTTCCGTCTGGCGACCGCCCGCCCGCCCTCGGAAGCGGAGCTGGCGGCGGTGCTCTCGTTGTACCTGGAGGAGTCCGCCCGTCTTCGCGTGGACGAGACGTCGGCGGCCCTGTTGGCGGGGGAGGACTGCCCGCCTCGGTTCCGGGTCGTCCGCGCGGCGTGGACGGTCGTGTCGAACGTGCTCCTGAACCTCGACGAAGTGCTCACGAAGGGATGACGATGGACCCGGTTCGGTTGGAGCACGCCCGCGCGATCACCCGGCGGCACTTCCTCACGCGGATGCAGGTGGGGATCGGCGGCGTCGCGCTTGCCGCGCTCCTCGATCACGACGCGGCCCGCGCGGCCACGCCGGGGGGCGATGGCGGTCCGCGGTTGCCGCCGACGCCGCACTTCGCGCCGCGGGCGAAACGCATCATCTATCTTCACATGGCCGGCTCGCCGCCGCAGCAGGATCTCTTCGACTACAAGCCGAAGCTCGCCGAGCTGCACGGCCAACCGTGTCCCCAGGAGATGCTCGACAACGAACGGTTCGCCTTCATCAAGGGGCACCCGACCATCCTGGCGTCGCCGTACACCTTCGCTCGGCACGGCGCAAACGGGTTGTGGGTGTCAGAGCTCATGCCGCACTTTGCGGAGATCGCCGATGACGTCACGGTGATCCGTTCGATGTACACGGACGAGTTCAACCACGCGCCGGCTCAGCTCTTCCTCTATACGGGCTCGCCCCGGCTCGGCCGACCGTCGATGGGATCGTGGCTCACCTACGGTCTGGGCACCGAGAACGAGAACCTCCCCGGCTTCGTCGTGCTGGTCTCCGGGGGCAAGACCCCGAGCGCGGGCAAGAGCGTGTGGGGCAGCGGCTTCCTCCCGTCGGTCCATCAGGGATGCCAGTGTCGCACCGAAGGCGATCCGGTCCTGTACCTCTCCGATCCACCGGGCATGGACCGGGCCGCGCGACGCCGGAGTCTGGACACGCTGGGCGAGCTCAACGCGTTGCAGGCCGCGGCCTTCGGTGACCCGGAGACGCTCAGCCGCATTGCGCAGTACGAGCTCGCGTACCGGATGCAGTTGTCCGTGCCCGAGGTGATGGACATCGGCCGGGAGCCCGAGTCGATCCGGGCGATGTACGGCGCGACGCCGGGGGCCAGCTCGTTCGCCAACAACTGCCTGCTCGCGCGGCGACTCTCCGAACGCGGCGTCCGCTTCGTGCAGCTCTTCGACTGGGGCTGGGACACCCACGGCACGGGGCCGAACGACGACATCATCACCCAGCTCCCCCGCAAGTGCCGCGAGACCGATCGCCCGGTCGCCGCGTTGATCAAGGACCTCAAGCAACGCGGGCTCCTGGACGAGACCCTGGTCATCTGGAGCGGGGAGTTCGGCCGAACCGCCATGAACGAGGAGCGCAACGGCTCCAAGTTCCTCGGACGCGATCATCATCCGCACTGCTTCACGATCTGGATGGCGGGCGCGGGTCTGAAGCCGGGGATGGTGTACGGCGCGACGGACGAGCTCGGCTACCGAATCACGGACGGGGCGATTCACGTCCACGACCTCCAGGCGACCGTGCTGCACCTGATGGGCATCCGGCACGACCGCTTGACGTACCGCTACCAGGGACGTGACTTTCGTCTCACGGACGTGCACGGGCAGGTGGTGCCGGACCTTGTGGGGTGAGGCGGGGGGGTGGATGCGGACGCGGTCACGGACGCGGACGCGGACACGGGCACGGACACGGACGCGGGCACGGACACGGACACGGACGCGGCCACGGACGCGGACGCGGACGCGGACGCGGGCACGGACGCGGACACGGGCGCGGACGCGGACGCGGTCACGGGTGACTGGACACGCACCCGGACGAACAACTACGACCGGGTCGTCGTCGCGGGGGTGAGAGGGCAGGAAAGGACGACGCCCGCCCAAGC
>JABDLI010000378.1 GCA_013003065.1 Phycisphaerales bacterium
ATCGCAACCGGTAATCCCGCATCAACATCATCCTAACACTCGTTGGAGCGCTCCGGAGAGGCCTCCGGACGCACATTCGCTCTCGCACGGCCAGCCCGGATTCGATCCGGCTGCCTGATCGGGTGGCTTTGCGCCGCCTACGACGCTTCGGTATCATCCAGCCCGCGTGCGAGGGGACGGACGCGATCAAAGGAGGCGTCCATGACGGGCACACGTGCTCATTGGGGAAGCCGGCTCGGTTTCATTCTGGCGGCAGCCGGATCGGCAGTCGGCCTCGGCAATATCTGGAAGTTCCCGTACATCACCGGCGAGAACGGCGGGGGCTGGTTCGTCCTCATCTATCTGATATGCATCGCACTCGTCGGCCTGCCGATCATGATGGCCGAGATCTTCATCGGCCGGACGACGCAGCTCGCCCCCGTCGGCGCCTTCCGCGCGCTCTCGCGTCGCGGCAGCCCGTGGGTGCTGACGGGTTGGCTGGGCGTCGTGGTTGCATTCGTCGTGCTGTCGTACTACAGCGTCGTGGCCGGGTGGGCGATGCACTACACGTGGCTCTCGATCACGAATGCGTTTGCCGCCCACGATCAGGCGGCGATCAATGAGCTCTTCGGCAATGTCTACGTCAGCCCGACCGTGAACCTCGGATGGCACGTGGCGTTCATGGCCATCACGATCGCCATCGTGCTGGGGGGTGTCCAGAAGGGTCTCGAACGCTGGGTGCGGATCCTCATGCCCGCGCTCTTCGTGCTCATGCTCGTGATGCTCGGTCGCGCCGTGACCATGGAGGGATTCGGTCGGGCGGTCGAGTTCACCTTCGCCCCCAACGCCGAGAACCTCACCGCGGCCGGCGTGCTCGAAGCGCTCGGTCACGCGTTCTTCACGCTCTCTCTCGGCATGGGAGCGATGATCACCTACGGCAGCTATCTGCGACGCGACGACGACCTCGTCGCGACCTCGGTGACGGTCGGCGTGCTGGATACGGTCATCGCGCTCATGGCGTGCCTCATCCTCTTCCCGATCACGTTCACCTTCGGCATGCAGGAAGAGCGTACGGTCGGGCTCATTTTCATGAACATGCCGCTCGCCTTTTCGCAGATGCCCGGGGGCGCATTGTGGGGCGTGCTGTTCTTCGCGTTGCTCACCTTCGCGGCGCTGACGAGCGGGATCTCGCTGCTGGAGGTCGCGGCGAGCTACTTCATCGACGAGCGGGGGTGGACGCGGCGACGGGCGGCGCTCACCTGCGGCATCGCGATTCTTCTGCTGGGCATTCCCTCCGCGTTGAGCGGCGGGACGCGTCTCTTCGGCGAGCAGTTCCAGTCGCTGACGAGCAATCTCGGCGTCAACGACGGGGCTGGCTTCAACTGGTTCGATTTCTTCGACTACCTGGCGAGCAACTGGATGCTCCCGCTCGGCGGTCTCTTCATCGCCCTCTTCGTGGCCTGGCGTGTCGGCGGCGCGGCGCGGGAAGCGGGCTTCAAGACCGGCACGCGGTTCGGCGGCTTGTACTGGGGATGGATACAACTGCTCCGCTACGTGGTTCCCATCGCGGTCATCCTCGTGTTCCTCAACGCCATCGGTCTGCTCGGCTTCCTGGACGGGACCTAGCTCTCCCGTCGCCACGCCCGGCCACTTCGGTTGCGGCGGGCTGTTTGCGGCTGGAGGCTCGGGCGGGGATGATGCCGCGGTTGCCTCGCGTGGGGCGGAGAGGCTCGTGACGACGGAGACGACATGCTCAACGACATCCTCAATCCGATCAACGGCGTCATCTGGCACGACCTCGTGCTGTACATCGTCCTCGGCGTCGGCGTCCTCTTCACGATCTGGAGCGGCTTCTGCCAGTACCGCGCGCTGACCCACGGCGTCCAGGTCACGCGTGGCATCTACGACGATCCGGATGATCCCGGCGCGATCAACCACTTCCAGGCGCTGTCGGCCGCTTTGTCCGCGACCGTCGGGCTCGGCAACATCGGCGGTGTCGCGGTGGCGGTGGCGCTCGGTGGTCCGGGCGCGGTGTTCTGGATGTGGATCATCGGCGTCGTCGGCATGGCGCTCAAGACCACGGAAGTCACGCTCTCGATGCTCTACCGAAGCACCCACGATCCCGACAATCCGCACGGGGGGCCGATGTGGGTGGCGAGTCGCGGGTTCGAGCGGTGGGGGCTCGGTGGTCTCGGCAAGGTGATCGGCGGGATCTTCTGCGTGACGTTGCTGATCTCGGCCATCACCGGCGGCAACATGTTCCAGGCGTGGAACGTGGGCATCGTCACCGAAAATGCGTCCAACGGCTCCATCCCGACCGTGGCCACCGGCATCGTGCTCTCCGTGGTGGTGGGCATGGTCATCATCGGTGGCATCAAGCGTATCGGCAAAGTGGCGGGGCGGCTCGTGCCGTTCATGTGCGTGCTGTACCTCCTGTCCGCGGGGTACGTGCTGATCCTGAATCTCGGCGGGATTCCCGAGATGCTCGGCTTGATCGTCACCTCCGCTTTCAGTCCGCAGGAGGCACAAGGCGCCTTCCTCGGTGGAACATTCGGCTACGCGTTGCTCTGGGGTATGAAGCGAGCGCTCTTCTCGAGCGAGGCAGGTCAGGGTTCCGCGCCCATCGCGCACGCCGCCGCGAAGACCGACGAGCCCGTGCGGGAGGCCGTCGTCGCGGGACTCGGGCCGTTCATCGACACGCTCGTCGTGTGCACGTTGACCAGTCTCGTGATCCTGAGCACCGGCGCCTGGAACCGTGGCGGTGAGGCGATCTACGAGTCGTTGCCGGCCATGGTGCAAACGGCCGACGGGACGTGGGCGCCGGAAGCCACCACGCTGCCGTCGAAGACCGCCGAGGCAAAGCGGATCTCCCGCGCCGACTGGCACGGGGTGGAAAGCGTCTTCATGCTGGCGCAGTGGGGCGATGCGCTCGATGACACCGGGACGAACATCCACAAGGTCGCCGGCGTGGCGAGGCTGGACGACGACGGGGGGCTGTACGTCGACTGGACCGGCGTGCCCGACGCCGCGCAGGGGCATCCCCCCGTGCCCCCCGGCGCGCAGCCGCAACTGATCAACGGAGAGGTCTACCAGGAGTATCCCGGCGCAGCGCTCACGACGTACGCATTCGACCGGGCGACCCCCGGGCTGGGCACCTGGCTCGTGCTGATCGCCTCGTGGCTGTTCGCCATCTCCACCATGATCTCCTGGAGCTACTACGGCGAGCAGGGCATGGTCTACCTGCTCGGCGAGTGGTCGGTGCTCCCGTACAAGGTGGTCTATTGTCTTCTGATCATCGTGGCCACGCTCGGGTTCATCACGACCGACGCGGAGCTCGACAACCTGACCGCGCTCGGAACCGGCGTCATGTTGTGGGCCAACATCCCGATCATGGTGATCTTCGGAGCCGTCGCGATGCGGGCCTACCACGAGTACATGGGCCGGCTCAAGCGGGGCGAGATGGATCCTCCGCACGATGCCCCGTCGATCGAGGACGTCGTGGGCGGGCGAGACGTCGAGGAATGACCGGCGACCGATGACGGTCGGGCGGCGGACACCCGCCGCCCGGGCTGCGAAGCAGCTACGATGAGCCGTCCATGAACGACTTTCGACTGCGGACGGACATCCAGCGCGCGTGCATCGGCGACTTCGCCCTGCCTCTGGGTCTGGTCCCGGATGCGATCGATCCCCCGCTGGTGGGCTACACGCTGGATTACACGCAGGGCGACGAAGAGCGGGACGAGCCGGACACGTACACCTTCTACATCGTGACCTCCCACGAGCGTCTCAAGCTCCTCGTGGATCGGATGCTCGACTTCCTGCCGGAACGGGTGCACGCGATCCTGGAGGTGGGCTCGCGGGACGCGTATCGCGCGCTCGACGTCTTCATGGCCCCCGAAGCCATCGACTCCCGGGGATTTCGGGAGGTGTGGGAGGCGTTCGAGCCGTTCCTGCTCGAGGATGGCTCCATCGGAGCGGGGGCGAACAGCGACGACCCCTTCGTCGAGATCTTCCTCGATCAATGGAAGGGGCTGTCGGTCCACGTGCCGCTGCTGATGCGGGACGACGTCGAAGCGGTGTTGGCGGAGTTCGGGCTTCAGGCGGTGCCGGAGACGTGGCCGGTGATGGACGAGGACACCGCCAACCGATCGCTCAAATTGCGATCGGTGCTGGCCGGTGACGACGACACGGGTGCGAGCCTCGAGGATCTGCTGCTCGAGTTGCGGCACGGCTGGGAGCTGGAGCTCAACGTCGATCCCGAGACGAACGTCGACGACTCCGGGCGGGATCTGGGACCGACGCTGTGGCACACGCTGGTCATCGTCGAGTCGTCGGAGGATCCTGCGCAATCCGCGTACGCCTCGATCTGGGCCACGGCCCGCTCGCTCGCGGAGATGGACGAGCTCATCGACGACGCGTTGTCCGACCTGCCGGAGTGGCGTGTGACCGATGTCTACACGATCGACCGGGTCGCGTACGACGAGCGTCCCGACGCGCTGGACGATCTGCCGCCGCGTCGCAAGGACGCGGCGGTCCATCTCGTCGAGCTCGAGCGGTGATCACGCAACCCTCGTGGGGGGGCCGGTGGTGAGCGACGCCCGGGAGTGGTACGCGGACGGTCTGCGCTTCGAGTGCACTCAATGCGGGAATTGCTGTACCGGTCCGCCTGGCGCGGTGTGGTTCGAGCCCGAGGAAGGGCGAGCCCTCGCCGCGGCGCTCGGCATCGACCACGACGTGTTTCTCCGCGACTACGCCCGCGAGCTGCCGGAAGGCTGGTCGCTGAAGGAGCACGAGACCGAGCACGGGTACGACTGCATCTTCCTCGATCGGGAGACCATCCCCGGCAAGGCCGTGTGCGGTGTGTATCACAATCGGCCGACGCAGTGCCGGACCTGGCCGTTCTGGCCGGAGAACGTGGCCTCGCCGCGGGCGTGGGCGACGACGAAACGCACCACGCCGTGCCCGGGCATGGATCGCGGCAAGATCGTGCCGATCGAGGCCATTCGCATCCAGCGTGACGCGTCACCGGCGTTCTGGCTGGAACCCCGTTCGTAGGACGCGACGCGATGCGGACCGCGACCTCAGCGGACTTCGGCCGTCCGCGCGTGCTGGTACACGCGATAGGTCTGGCGGCCCAGCCCGTCACCGGTGCCCAGCGGAACGGGGTCGACGCGACGGTTGACCCGCTCGACCATCGAATCGATCTCGGTCTGGCTGAGCGAGCGCGCCGGGGGCGGCCCCGCCGTGCATCCGGCCACGACCGCGATGCCTCCCGCGGCCGCCGCCACCAGCGCGATCGATCCCGTCACCCGTCGTTGCAACTGCTTCATCGAGAGACCCCACAAAAACCCACGAACCCACTTCGAGGTCTCATCGACGTATTCGAGTTCCTCGCGCCAAGAGCGGTCCCACCGCCGCGGCGTGCCCGATTCACCGGGTTCGCCCGTTGTACGTGTGCCCGGGGGTCGGGTCAATACCTCGTGCGTGCGGGCCCGGGCCATGCGTTGAGTACGTAAGTCCAGCGTTCTTTTCCGCTTGGCACGTGTCAACGTCTTGAACCCGCGGGCCAATTTTGTTCCCATATCGAGAGGCATCCATGGAGAGCTGACTCCCGGCGGAGGGCCGGGGGGGGAGACCTGGGACGGGGACCCCAAGTAGAGAGCCTCCTCACGCGCTGATCGCGGGGCGGTCACCGCCTCGGGATGACCCACCTCCGGGACACGCCGCGGCCCGCCGCCGTGGCTCGTCCTCACTTCGTCGGAGCCACCCCCCATGCGTCACCTGCTCCTCGGAATCGTCGCGTGCTCGCTGCTCGGCATCCTGCGGCCGGCGTTCGCCGACGCTCCCGCCGGCCCGATGGAAGAGGCCTTCACCGAACTGTTCGCGTTCCCGCTGTCTCCGGGGGCGGCGGTCGTGCCGCTGCCGCGTTTCGACGACGACGGCGGGACCCGGGTGCTGCAGGAGGTCACGCTGCGTGTCGAGTCGCGTATCTCGGCCGCCGTCACGGTGGAGAACGAGTCGGCGCTTCCGGCGCCGGCCGTGACGCTGAACCTCACCGGGTTGCTCACGGTGGACTTGCGAGGTCTGTCGACCCTCATCGCCGCGAACGCGACCGCCGCTTCTCCGCCCCTTGGTGCAAGCGATGGCATCGACGGCAGCGGTCCGGATTTCTTCGACTTCGGCACGGTCGTGGCGGACGGGACCGACACGGCTGCGATCATGAGCGGCCTCGATGCCTTCATCGGGCCCGGCACGCTCGACGCGGTCGCGTTCGGCTCGGGCAGCTTCGCGTTGTCCGGCACGGCGGCGACCTCGGTCATGGTTTCGAACTTCATGGCGTCCGGCAAGGTGACCGTCGTCTACCGCTACCGTCTGGTGCCCACCGGCGCGTGCTGCTTTTCCGACGGCTCGTGTGTGCTGACCACCGACGCCAACTGCGTCGCGGCGGGTGGTGTGTACCAGGGCGAGGCCACCGACTGCGGCGTCGTGGCGTGCCCGCAGCCGGGCGCGTGCTGTTTCCCCGACGGCTCGTGCGTCGCGGCCGCCGGCATCGGCGGTGACGACTGCACCGCGGCCGGCGGGGTGTATCAGGGTGATGACACGGACTGCGCGGGTGTCGCGTGTCCGCAACCGGGGGCGTGCTGCTTCGCGGACGGTTCGTGCGCGCTGGCCGGCGTGATCGGCGGCGCGGATTGCGTGACGGCGGGCGGCGTCTACCAGGGCAACGACAGCGATTGCGCCACCGTCGCCTGTCCGCAGCCGGGCGCGTGCTGCTTCCCCGACGGCTCCTGCGCCCTCGCCGCCTCCATCGGCGGCGCGGGATGCGTCGCGGGCGGCGGCGTCTACCAGGGCAACGACACGACGTGCGTCGCGGCGGTATGCCCGCAACCGGGCGCGTGCTGCTTCCGCGACGGGACGTGCACGGTGGGCGGGCTCATCGGCGGCGGTGACTGCACGGCCGCGGGTGGGTCCTACCAGGGCGACGACAGCACGTGCGGCGCGGCCGCCTGCCCGCAGCCCGGTGCGTGTTGCCTGCCCGACGGCTCGTGTGCGCCCGGCGGCCTGATCGGCGGCGGCGACTGCGTGGGCGCGGGCGGCACCTACCAGGGTGACGGCACCGACTGTGCCGCCGTGGATTGTCCGCAGCCGCCCGGTGCGTGCTGCTTCGTCGACGGGAGCTGCACAGCGGTGACCGAGGAAGCGTGCGTCGTCGGCGGTGGCGTCTTCCAGGGCGACGGCACACCGTGCGGTGCGGCGGCGTGCCCGCAGCCGGGTGCGTGTTGTCTGGCCGACGGGAGCTGCGTACCCGCCGCGGTCCTCGGCGGGGCGGATTGCATCGGCGCGGGCGGTGTGTACCAGGGCGACGCGACCACGTGTGCCGCGGTCGCGTGTCCGCAGCCGGCCGGAGCGTGCTGCTTCGACGACGGCACCTGCGCGGAGCTGACCGACGACGACTGCGGAGCGGCGGGAGGCGACTTCCAGGGCGCCTTCACGACGTGCGGAGCGGCCGGGTGCACCCAGCCCGGCGCGTGCTGTCTCGCCGACGGCTCGTGCGTGCTCGCGCCCGCGACGGGTGGGGCCGAGTGCACGGCCGGGGGCGGCGTGTATCAGGGCGACGACACCGACTGCGCGGGCGTGACGTGCGTGATGCCCGGCGCGTGCTGTCTGCCGGATGGAAGCTGCGTGGCCGCGACGGTGATCGGCGGCGGAGATTGCGTCGTCGCCGGTGGCGTGTATCAGGGTGACGACACCAACTGCGGCGCCGCCGCCTGCGCGCAGCCGGGCGGCTGCTGCCTCTCCGACGGAACGTGCGTGACGGCGACGATCCTGGGTGGAGGTGATTGCATCGGCGCCGGCGGCGTCTACCAGGGTGACGACACCAGTTGCGGGGCGGTCGTCTGCCCGCAGCCGGGCGTCTGCTGTCTTCCCGACGGCACGTGTGTCACGGCGACCATCTTGGGCGGCGGTGATTGTGTCGTCGCCGGTGGCGTGTATCAGGGTGACGACACCGACTGCGGCGTGGTCGTCTGTCCGCAGCCGGGTGCCTGCTGTCTTCCCGACGGCACGTGCGTGACCGCCGCCGCGCTCGGCGGCGGCGCGTGCACGACCGGGGGCGGCGTCTATCAGGGTGACGGGACGACGTGTGCCGCCACCGCGTGCCCGCAGCCCATGGGCGCCTGTTGCCTGACCGACGGCGGCTGCACGCTGATCACCGAGGCCGACTGCATCCCGCTCGGCGGTGATTATCAGGGTGCGTTCACGACGTGCGGCACCGTGGGCTGCCCGCAGCCCGGCGCGTGCTGTCTGCCCGACGGATCGTGCGTGACCGCGGCCACGACCGGTGGCGGTGACTGCGTGGCCGGGGGCGGCGTCTATCAGGGTGACGACACCAACTGCGTCACGATCGACTGCCCGCCGCCGACGGGCGCCTGCTGTTTCCCCGATGGCTCGTGCGAGCTGTTCACGGAGGACGACTGCTTCGCGGTGGGCGGTCTCTATCTCGGCGACTTCGTCGTCTGCACGACGCTCGGCGGGCCGTGTCCGATTCCGGGAGCATGCTGCCAACCCGACGGCACGTGTGTCGCCGCTGCCGTCGTCGGCGGCGCCGACTGTACGGCGGGCGGCGGCGTCTATCAGGGCGATGACACCGACTGCGGCGTCGTTGCCTGCCCGCTGCCGCTCGGCGCGTGCTGTTTCGCCGACGCGACGTGCAGTGACGAGACCGCGCCCGACTGCGTCGCCGCCGGCGGCGACTTCCAGGGCGACGGCACGACCTGCGGTACGCTGAACTGCTTCGGCGCCTGCTGCTTCGCGGACGGCATGTGCGAGCTGTCCACGCTCGAACGGTGCAACCAGTTCGCCGGTGTCTACCAGGGGCACGGCGTCTTGTGCACGCCCGATCCCTGCCCGGAGCCGGTCGGCGCCTGCTGTCTCGGGGACGGGTGCGTCGTCCAGTCGATCGGCGACTGTGTCGTCATGGGCGGCACCTACGAGGGGCACGGGACGGATTGCACGAGCTGTGGCATTCCCGGCGGCGCGTGCTGTTTCCCCGACGGAAGCTGCGGCGAGGGCACCGAGGACGACTGCATCGCGGCCGGTGGTCTCTACCAGGGCGACGACACGGATTGCGGCGTGGTTGCGTGCGCGATCGCCGTCGCGTGCTGCTTCTCCGATGGTGTCTGCCTGATGGTCATGCCGGAGGACTGCGGTGAGATGGCCGGTGTCGCCCAGGCGGACGGCGTCGATTGCGGTTCGGATCCGTGCCCGCCGCCCGCGGGCGCCTGCTGCCTGCCGGACGGCACCTGCACCGAAGTCGCCGGCGACGAGTGCGTGACCACCGGCGGCGTCTTCGCCGGCCCCGGCACCGCCTGCACGGCCGGCACCTGTCCCTGTACGGCGGACGTCGACGGCAGCGGCGACGTCGGCTTCGGCGACATCGTGACCGTCATCAGCGCGTGGGGGATCTGCCCCGGGTGTCCGCAGGACATCGATGGCAGCGGAGACGTCGGGTTCACCGACATGCTGTGGGTTCTCATGGCGTGGGGGACGTGTCCGTAGGAGCGCACGACGAAGGCAGGTCCCCGCCTTCGCAAAGCGTCGTCTGACCGCCCGGTCGCGTGACCGGGTGACGCGTGCGTGAAGGGTGTTCGTGCGGCCCTCCCGCGGAAGACAGGCAACCCAGGCGGTCGCGCGAAGAGCGCGAAGCGGGGTCAATCCTCCCGCCCGCTCCGGGCAGGCAATCTCGATCGGGTTTGCGGTCTGACGCTTGCATTGCCGCCGCCCGGCGGCACTTGTAGATGTGAGACCGGACATTCCGAGGGCCAACTGATGACGCAACGAACCCAGAGCCGGGTGGGGCTGCGCGGACTCCGCGCGGCGGCTGCCCTGGTGCCGCTCGCGCTCGGGACCACCAACGTGGTCGCCGGAGGCGTGGCGGACGAGGTGCACGTCGAGACCTTCGCGTTCCCACTGGCGCCGGGAGCGATCACGTTGACGCTGCCCCGCTTCGACGATCAGGGCGGCGATCGTGTCCTTCAGGAAGTCACGCTCGATCTCGACGGGCAGCTCACGGCTCGCATCACGGCCGAGAACGATTCCGATCTGCCCGCGCCCGAGTTTGCGCTGAACTTCGCGGGGTTCATGACCGCTGACCTTCGCGGTCTCTCGACCTTCGTTGCCGTGACCGTGGATCTCACCTCGCCGGGCGTCGGCCCGACCGACGGCGTGGCCGGAAGCGGCCCCGACTTCTACGACTTCGGGTCCATGGACGCGGCCGCCTCTGCTTCGGATGCAACGGCCATCTCCCTCGGCGACTTCATCGGCGTGGGCCCCATTGACATCGACGTTTTCGCCACCGGCGGTTTCGCGCTCTCCGGCACCACCGACGCGACGATCACGGTCGACGGGTTTTCCGCCAGCGGACAGTTGACGCTGACCTACCGCTCCCTCCCCGCGCCGCCGATCGCCTGCTGTTTGCCGACCGGCGCGTGCACCATGGTCTCCGGGGCGACGTGTCTCGGGAGCGGTGGGGTCGGGCAGGGGACCGGCTCGACCTGCGGCGGGGTGACGTGTCCTGCTCCGGTCGGGGCGTGTTGCCTGCCCGGGGGCGGCTGCACGATCATGACCGGCGGCGAGTGTGATGCGTCGGGGGGGATCTACGAAGGTCACGACGTGCCCTGCGGCGGTTGTCCGGTCGCGGCCATCGGCGCGTGCTGCTTTCCGGACGGCACATGCGGTGATCTCGACGAAGGCGACTGCCTCGCGGGGGGCGGGACGCACCAGGGGGACGGGACCGTCTGCGCGTCGAGCCGCTGCTTCGGCGCCTGCTGCTTCTTCGACGGCACGTGCGAGCTCGCGACGCTCGCGCGGTGCAATCAGTTCGCCGGCATCTTCCAGGGGCACGGCGTGCTGTGCGTCGCGGGTACCTGCCCGACGCTCACCGGGGCGTGTTGCCTGGGCGACGGAGGCTGCTTCACGGGCTCGGTCACCGACTGCGTGGTCGCGGGCGGTCTCTACGCCGGCTCCGGCTCGGACTGCGTCACCGCGTGTCTCCCCGTCGAACGCGCGTGTTGTCTGCCCGACGGCTCGTGCGTCGAAGCGACCATGGCGGACTGCCTCGCCGGCGGGGGCATTCCCCAGGATCCCGGTGCCGCGTGCGGCGTGGTCGCGTGTCCGGCGCCGGCCGCCTGCTGCCTCGTCGACGGCCAGTGCGTCCTGATGATGGAAGGGGCGTGCGTCGATGCCGGCGGCCTCGCGATGGGGGGACTCGCCACGTGCGAGCGCTCGCCGTGCCCACCGCCCCCCGGGGCCTGCTGTCACGGCGACGGAACATGCACCGACGGCATGACGGCCGACGCGTGCGTGGCGAGCGGTGGGCTCTACGCCGGCGATGCCGTCGCCTGCGTCGACGCGTGCGGTTGCCTGGGCGATCTCGACGGGAGCGGAGTCGTCGACTTCGTCGACCTGCTGAGCGTCCTGAGCTTCTGGGGCTGCGGGGACTGCGCTGCCGACATCGACGGCGACGGCAACGTCGGCTTCACCGACATGCTCTGGGTGCTCGGAATGTGGGGAGCCTGCCCGTAGTGGGTGCCATTCACCCGAAGCATCTCGAAAGCTGAGAGGGTGCACGATCGCCGGACCGGCGGGCCGATGCGGACCGATCGTGGTCGTTAGGTACATTTCCTTACGAGACGCCGCGTCGCGACGCCCCCATCCGGCGCCGCGATTGCTTGCGTTCTGTCGTCCGCGGCAATAGCGTGCCGATAAAGCGGCGTCGGGAGCGTTGGGTGTCTTGCCGTCCTCGCTCTCGCCAGGCGAACGACCGGCACGCTGCCGGCCCGCGTGCGGGACCATGATAATGGTGCGATGGTCGAGTCCAGGGTTGGTGATGCGAGCCGCGATGGTGGTGGTGGCCACGCCGCTGCTGCTCGTGTCGTCGGCGTCGGGGCAGAGCCGGACGGACTCGGAGCTGCTGGAGCGTCTGGAGCAGGAGCTTCGCGACTTCGACGCGACCTACCGGCTCGAGGTGCCGCCCGATCAGCCGATTTCCGAACGGCTGCTCTTTGAGTACGGCGGATCAATGCGGTTCGGGTTCGTCTCCTCGGATCGGGCCACGGGCTCGTCGCGGACGCTGCGGCAGACCAACGGGCTGCTCTATCTCCGGGCGGAGCTGGACGGCGCCCACCGATTCTACGGTCGGCTGAACTTCCGTTACGACGACTTCAACGCCGGCGACTCGTTCGACCGACGGGGCGACGAGCTGGAGAACCCGATCGGCGACCGCTACTGGTATCAGTTCGATCTGCGTGGCGCGAAGCTGGCGGAGACGGGCGAACGCATCGCCAACAACGTGACGGCCCGTGTCGGGCGTCAGTACGAGCAGTGGGGGGCGGGTCTGGCGTTGAGCGAGGTGCTCTACTCCGGCGTCGTCGACGTCGAGCTGAACGACCTGGGGATCACGGGGCTCGCCGGGGTGACGCCGGCCAGCGCTGCGATTGACTTCGACACCTCTCGGGCGGGATTCGACGGCGCGACCGATCGCGCGTTCTTCGGCGGCCGACTCGAGTATCGCGGTTGGCGGGACCACCGGCCGTATCTCTCGGCGCTCGTGCAACGCGATCGCAACGACGATGGGGTCCGGACGTTCGAGTCCACGCTCATCAGCTACCCGACGCGTTTCGAGTACGACTCGGAGTACTTCGCCATCGGATCGCAGGGGACGCTCGGGCCGCAGATGCAGTACCGGGTGGAATTCGTCTACGAGACCGGCGACGGGTTGAGCAGCTCGTTCGATCCCGCGACGAGCCTGCCGGTCACGCAGACCCGCGAGGACATCGACGCCTGGGCCGGCCTGCTCGCGCTGACCTACCTGCTTCGCGACGAGCAGCACAGCCGCTTCGACCTCGAGTTCGCGGTGGGATCGGGTGACGACGATCGGCTCGATCCCACGAACACGTTCGCGGGCAACACGAGCGGCACCGACGACACGGCGTTCAACAGTCTGGGGTACGTGAACACCGGACTCGCTCTCGCGCCGGAGCTCTCGAATCTGATGTCGCTGCAGCTGGGCTTTTCGACCGCGCCGCTCGGCCGGCGGGGCTCGACCGAATGGTTGCGTCTGGGCGTCAGCGGCTTCCTGTTCGCCAAGACCGACGAGGACGGGCCGATCAGCGTGGCGACGACCGCGGAGACGTTCGTCGGCGGTGAGATCGGCATCAGCGTGGACTGGCGGATCGCCTCCGACGTCGCGGCCACGGCGCGGTACGGCGTCTTTCTGCCCGGCGACGCCATCCCCGGTGATCAGGATCAGGCGCGTCACTTCCTGTACATGGGGGTGAGCTATGCGTTTTGAGCGTTGGGTCGGAGGCCTGCTGATCTGCGTCGGGTTGAACGCGTGCACGCTCGAGCGCACGGTGCTGCGTGACTCCGCCTCCAGCACCTACTGGCGGGCGGCCGACGAGCTCGACTTCTGGGACGATCTTGCGCTCCGCCCGGTCACGACGAACAGCGACGCGCTCCACGGCCTCTTGGGGCTGGCCGGCGAGGAGGCGTCGACCGAGGCGTACGATCTGCGGTTGGCCGCGGCCCGCGAACGCGGGTGGATCTCGACGGATGACGAGCTGCTCCGCAACGAGTCGGCGACGGTCGGCATGATCGCGGTCGCGGTGTGCGACATCCTCGGCGTGCAGGGGGGGCTGAGCATGCGGGTGCTGGGGCCGTCGCCCCGCTACTGCACGAAGGAGCTCGTCTTCCGGGAGCTCATTCCGCCCCGCACCGAGAACCAGTCGCTCTCGGGGCTGGAGTTCATCGATCTCGTCAGCCGGATGGAAGACGAGCTGCGGCGGCAGTCGGCCGGAGCGGCCGAACCGCGAGAGGAAACCGAATCATGATCGATGTCCGAGATCGGTGCGGCCGGCTCGTGGGTCTCTTGTGCCTGACGATCGTCACGGCGACGGCGGCGGCGACGCCCGGGACGCCCGGAGCCGACGCCGCGATCCGGCGTGCGGCCGAGGAGCTGGGCGAGGCGATTCGCGTGGCCCGGCAACCGCTGCCGGCCGGACAACGCGCGGCGTTGTCGGCCGTCATCATGAAGGTCACGGGCGACAAGGCGCAGTGGCGGCAGGCAAAGACGGGAAGCTGGCGCGCGGCGAAAGCGGATGACGTCCTGCAGCCGGGTGCGACGATGCGGACGGGTCCGCGTTCGACGATCGCGTTGCGGGTGGGGCAGAACACGACGGCGTTGCTGGATCCCCGCACACGGGCCGTGCTCCCCGAGATCGTCCAGGAGGGGGACACGTTGCGCACGATCCTGCTCGTCAATCGCGGGCGGGCCGACGTCAAGATCGATCAAGTGGGCTTGACCAACGACGCGTCGATCGTGACGCCGTCAGCCACGCTCGCCGTGCGCGGCACGGGGTTCGCCGTCCGCTACGGAGCGTTCGACGGCACGGAGGTCATGGCCGCGCGGACGAACGAGATGTTCGCGATCGAGCTGGAGTACTACCTCTCCCGCTTCGTGTACGCCCTGTCGGGAGCGGCGATCAGCAGCGACCGGCACCCGCACCCGGTCCTCGCGGCGCTCTTCCCGACGGTCGGGCCGCCGCCGTTCGTCACGCTGTTCCTCGAGGATCCCGACCGGCCCGAGACGAGCGTCGAACCCGTCGTGCGGTTCATCGTCGAGGAGCTGATCCGCGGCGAGTCCCGCTCGTTCGTCTTCGACGACATGGACGTCGTGCCGCCCCAGTGCCTGGATGGCGCGCTCGTCCTGGAGTTCGGGGAGCGGCTCATCGAGCAGTTCGGTCTGGAGGACGGGGCGCTCACGAACGAGATCCTCGCGTTGCAGCAGAGCATCGACGAGATCTGTCAACGCTCCGACGATCCCGTCGCGGACATCCTCGCGCAGGTGACGGCGTTCTGCGCGGAGCACACCCCCGACACCGACCTGTGCGTGGCGACGTTTCGGGGCGTGAGTGTGCCGTGAGCGTCTGAGGTTGCCGTGAAACGCTTTCGGATCTTCGAGTTCCTCGCGGGCCTGCTCGTCACGCTGCTCGTCGTGACCGTCGATCTGCTCGGCGGGTTCACGGGCGTCAAGCGGATGAGCGTGGACCTGCGTTTCGCACTGGTGCCTCGCCCCGACGCGCCGATGACGTCGGAGATCGTGCACGTCGACATCGATGACCAGGCGCTCGAGCTGGTCGGGCGCTGGCCCTGGGATCGGCGGAAGCTCGCGGACGTCATCCGTGAGCTCGATCGCGCCGGTGTCCGGACCATCGCGATCGATCTGCTGCTCGCCGATCCCCAGCAGTATCCCGAAGGCACCGGCGAGCGCGACGTCGACCACGATGCGGAGCTGGCTCAGGCGATCGCGGATGCGTCGTGCGTGCTGGGCGTAGTGCTCGCCGAAGGCACCAAGCTCGATGAGCCCTGGTGGAACAACGACCGGGGGCGGGTGCAGCTCGAGCGGCTGCTGAGGGAACTGGGCAACGACATCCAGCTCACGCCCGAGGAGATTCTCGACGGTGGCCTGCTCACGGGCGCCCGCCGGGAGGACTTTCGTCTGCGTCCGGTGTTCTTCAAACGCATGGCCCTGTGGCAGTGGCTCCTCACGCGGCCCGCCGGCGCGCCGATCGACAAGCTTGCGGTCGAGGCTGCAGTCGCGCCCAGGCTGCCGGAGAACTACGGCCAGTACCCGGAGGAACCTCTGATCGACGTCACGCTGGCGCAGATGCACGCGTGGCGTTTGCTGACGGACGGCGATCCCGACGGCTCCAGCCACCTCGATCAAGCCCCGCTCCCCACCCTCGCGCGGGCGGCGGCGGGGGTCGGGTTCGTCAACATGGACCGCCATCAGGACAGCGTCGTTCGCGAGGTGGGGGTCGAGCGGGCGGCGCCCGGCGGTGCGATGTACTCGCTCGGGCTCAGGGCGGCCGCGGTTCATCAGGACCTTCCGCTCGACCGAATCACCACCACCGACGATGAGCTCCGGTTCGGCGACACGACGCTTCCGGTGCGGACGTTCCTGGACGCGGCGGGCAAGCTTCGCCGGACGATCTGGATCGACTGGCCGACGAGTCGCGACGCGGAGCACCGGTGGGCGGGGCTGCTCCGCCAGAACGCGGACGACGATCCGGCCGCGGGGCACCTGTCGATTCGGACGCTCGTGGAGCTGGGCGCCGCGCGACGAACGGTCGCGAGCATCGAGCGGTCGCTGCGTGCGCAAGCCGCCTCGATCCTCGTCGGGGAGGATGTGCCGGAGGATCGCGTGGCGTTGAACCGAAAGGTCCAGGATCAGCTCGAGTTCGACGAGGAGCCGGGCGAGACCTCGCCGGCACACGCCGCCTGGAATGCGCTCCTGGCCAGCCTGATCGACGGCGAACGGAAGATCAGCGAAACCGAGGACATGCTCGAGGATGTCGTCGCGAACAAGCTTGCCTTCATCGGCTTCATCGGCACGGGCACGGCGGCGGACTTCGTCAACACGCCGATCGCGCCGCAAACGCCGGGCGTCGTCGTCCACGCCGCGATGGCGCACATGGCCTTGACCGGCTCGGCCGTCCACTTCCTCCGGCCGTGGACCACCGCGTTGCTGTGTCTGGCGCTGGGGGTCGGGGCCGCCCTCATCGCAGCGCGGCTCAAGGCCGCACCGTCCACCGCCGCGGTCGCGGCGTTGCTGATCGTCTACGCGTTCGTTGCCGTCTGGTGCTTCGCGCGGGCCGATCTCATCATGCCGATCGTCGCCCCGTTGACCGCCGCCGCGGCCGCGTGGATCGTGTCGACGGTGCTGGAGGCGGCGATCTCGCAACGCGATCGGGCCCGGGTCACCCGGCAGTTCGGCGCGCGGGTGTCCGGTCAGCTCGTCACGCACCTGCTGGAGAACCCGGAGTCGGTCTCGGTGCAGGGGGTCGAGCGTGAGATCACCACCCTCATCGGCGACCTGGCCAACTTCACGGCCGTGAGCGAGGTGCTCGGCGGCGAGAAATCGGTCGAGACGCTCAACCGATACCTCGGCGCCATGACCGAGACGCTCATCGAGCACAACGCGTACGTCAACAAGTTCCTGGGTGACGGCGTCATGGCGTTCTGGTCGGCGTTTGGAGAGGATCCCGAGCAGGCGGCCAGCGCGTGCCAGAGCGCGCTCGAGTGCCAGGCGGTCATGGACCGCCTCAATCGCGATCGCCGTCTGCGTCAGGTGCCCGACCTCAGCCTGCGGGTCGGCATCTCGACGGGACGGGCGGTGGTGGGGGACTGCGGCGCGCCGCCGATGCTGAACGATTACACGGCGATCGGCGATCCCGTGAATCTGGCCGCGCGGCTGGAGTCTGCCAACAAGCAGTTTGGCACGCACATCCTCATCGACGGACGCACGCACGAGCTCCTCGGCCACGACCCCGGCCCCGTCCAGCCGATCGGACGCATCATGGTGGTCGGACAGACGACGGTGACGCGGGTCTACCACGTGCTGCCGGAGGATCCCGATCCGAACCTGCTCGAGCTGAGCGGATGCCTGGTCGAGGCATTCACCGCCGGCGACGCCGAAGCCGTTGCGGTGATCCTCGACGGGATGGAGTCACGCCTCGGCCCCGAGTGCCGCAAGCTCGTCAAGGTGTACCGCGATTACCTCGCCCGCATGGGCGACGGGTTCGACGGCGCCTTGCACCTCTCCGAGAAGTAGCTCGCCCGACCGCGGCGGGTCAGGAGCCCGTGGCCGCGCGGAAGGCGTCGAGCGGCATCGCGTCGGGGCAGACTCCCATGAGCAGCGTCTCCTCCGCCCGCTCCACCTCCGAGGCGTTGAGACCGGTTCGCGTGAGCAGCGTGCGGATCGACGACAGCTCCTCGAGATAGCGGCGGGTCGTCGCATCGGCCTGCTGACGCAACGCATCGGCATCGGGCCGCGCAGACCACGCGGAGGCCAGCGTCTCGCGGATCGTGCGTCGTTGGGTGTCCTCGAGGTCGACGGAGCCGAAGAGCCCGGTGTACGCGACCCAGAGCGCCCGCATCGACGCCGGATCGAGCCGCTCGACCGACACGGCTTCCGGCGTTGCGGTGTCGTCGATCAGAGTCTCGACGGACGCCGCGCGTCGCGTCGCGACCCCGAGACGTTCGAGCACGGCGACGCTGGCCGCGGTGACTCCCGTCACGCCATCGCCCAGGATCACCTCGGCGTCGTCGCCGCCGACGTCCGCGACGCCGGAGACGTTGTCCGCGGTCGGCCCGTTCGCGACGAGGTCCACCGAAGCGCCCGCCGCCAGTGCCGAGAAACCCGGCGTGACGTCGGTGGCGACCTGGACGAAACCGAAGAGCGTGTCCGAGATCCCGCCGCCGGAGATCGTTCCGAACCGCGGTCCGGGACGCCCGACGCCGGAGATGACCGTCGGCACGACGGAGAAGTCGATGCCGGTGCCGGCGACGAAGTCGAGCCCGACGTCGCTGGCGGCCGCCGGCCGTGCGAGCAGATCGATGTTGTCCGCGATGACCGTGATGCCTCCGAGCGCGCTCAGGTCGCCGAGCTGCGCCGTGGCCCCCGGGCCCTGCGCTTCGATGCGGAGATCTCCGCCGACGCTCATCTTCTCGCCGAAGCCCATCCGGACGTCGCCCCGCTCCGAACGGATCGTCAGGTCGCCGTTCGGACGCACGATCGTCGCGTCGGTCGGCAGATCGTCGAGCGCGCGGCCGGCCGGGTTGAGCAGGATGTCGTCGAGGGCGGTGACCAGCGACGTTCTGAACTCGATCCGCGGCGCGGCCAGCGTGAGCGACCCCGCCTCGGTCTTCGCGAGGAGGTTGCAGAAGAGCAGGCCGGCGTCACCGGTGGCGGCGATGGTCTGATTGCGTCGTCCGGTCAGCGTCGCGCGGTTCATGAAGACGATG
Source organism: Phycisphaerales bacterium (assembly GCA_013003065.1). GTDB lineage: Bacteria > Planctomycetota > Phycisphaerae > Phycisphaerales > SM1A02 > JABDLI01. Next base: position 18,844 of record JABDLI010000378.1, read on the forward strand.
CAATCGCCGAAGACATCGCCCCGCAGCCGGGCGTGGCCGGCGAAGGTGACGGCGCCGAGCCCCTCGATGTCGCCGGTGACGAAGAGATCGTCGGCCTTGAGCGCGACGTCGCCGAAGATCAGGTCGCCGGTGCCGGCAACGTCGCCCTCGACGCGAATGCCATCGGTGCCCCGCAGCGTGAGCGCCGCCGTCCCCGTCCCCGGCGTGATCTTCTCGACCCCGCCGGCGAAGCTGAGTTCCCCGCCGCGGGCGCGGGCCGTCTGGTCACCGGTTCCGTCGAAGATCGTGTCTCCGAGGAACGCAAGATCACCGGCGGTCGTTTCGGCGTCGCCGGCGATGAAGATCCCCGCCGTGCCGATCAGATCCAGATCGCCGCCGGTCGACTTCGCCAGGTCGCCGAGGAACTTCAGGCCGACGGCTTCGACGATCTGCCGGCCGACCCCGTCGAACGTCGTGTCGTCGCTGAAGACGAGCGCGCCCGGGGCGGCCGCGTTGCCTCCCATCCGGATCCCGTCCGTGCCCGAGAGCATCAGGCGGCCGTCGATCGTCTTGGTCAGATCGCCGTCGAAGACGAGCGTGCCGTCGGCGACGATGTCCTGGTCCCCCTCGCCGTCGAAGAACGCCGGACCGCCGAAACGCAGATCGCCACCGGCCGCGACCACGTCACCGCTGACGAAGACCCCCGAAAAGCCCGCGAGCGTCAACGCGCCGGGGGTGATCTTGAACGCGTTGTCTCGGAATTTGATCGCAGCGGCGTCCATCCGCTGGGCGCCGGCTCCGTCGAACGTCGTGTCGCCGATGAACGTCAGGGCCCGGGTCACCGCAAGATCGGTCCGGACGAAGATGCCGTGATCGGCGATCGACGTGAGGTCGCGAGCGCCGAAGATGGGTGCGTTGAAGATGATGTTGCGACCGGCTTCGAAGGTGACGTCGTTGCCGTTGACGAGGAACACCGGGTGATCGACGGTCAGGTCGTTGCGGGCCTGGAGGATGATGTCACCGAGAATCGCCTCGAGGGCGGAGGCGGCGAGCACGAGCTCATCCGGTCCCTCGTCGAAGGTGATCGTGCCGTCGAACTCCGTTTGGCCCTGTTCGGCGATCGTGATGTTGAAGGGATCGATCAGGAGCGTACCGTCGGCCGAAAGGCCGCCGCCCTGCAGACGCACGGTGCCCGCGAACAGCAGCGCGTCGCCGGACACCTCCGCGTACCCGCCACGGCCCTGCCGACGGCCGCCGGAGACGTCCACGACCGCGCCATCGGCGAAGACCGTCAGGCCGCCCCAGCTGTGGATGAGCACGTTGCCCCCCCGGGCGTTGCGGGTGCCGCCCGCCGCCGAGACGACGCTGCCGTCGAGCAGGTAGGTGTGCGACTGGCTCGTCACCTCGACCGCACCGGCGCGGCCGCGGTCCGTGTCGGCCGAGATCTCGCCGGCGTTGACGACGTGCGGGCCCTGCACGACGACCGTGCCGGCCCGGCCCCCGGCCGTCGAGGCCGTGATCGTGCCGTGGTTCTCCACGAGCCCGTCGGTCGCAGCGACGGTGACGTGACCACGCTCGGCCGCGAACAGACCTTCGTTGTTGATGGCGAGGGCGTACAGGTCGCCGGCGCCGACCACGAGCTGGCCGCGGGTCGCCGACACGACGCCCGTGTTGTGGACACCGGCGAGGGCGTCCGGGTTCGGATCCGTGCCGCCGGCGTGCGGGCGACTGCGATCGGTGATCCAGCTGCCGTCGACTTTCACGTGCAGGCGGTCGCCCTGCTGACGCAGCAGCACGTCCTCGCCCGCGACCATCGTGATCACGCCGCGGTCCGCGCTGATCGTTCCGTGATTGACCACGCGTCCGCCGATGAGGTGCGCCGCGTCCGCGTGGATCGCCCCCTCGTTGACCACGTCGCCCTGGAGATTCTTGAACCGGTCGGAGCCGGCGAGAAAGCTGTTGTTGGAGATGGTGCCCGCGGCGGCGTAGAGCCCGCCCACGTCGACCACCGCGCCGTTGCCGAAGTAGATGCCGGCGGGGTTGACGATGTAGACGATGCCGTTGGAGAGGAGCTTTCCGTCGATGCGGGTGAACTGCTCGCCGGTCACGCGATTCAGGACCCGGGCGTTCCGATGCGGCTGAATGAACCGGAGGGTCTCGTACTCCTCGATCGAGAGCCCACGGTAGTTGATGATGGCGTTGTCGCTGGCGCGGATGATGTAGAGGTCGCCGTTGCGTTCGAAGACGACGTCGCCGCGGATGACCCGAGGATCGTCGAGGTCGGCGGAGGCGTTCGCGCCGAGGGAGGCGGCGAGCAGCAGCATCGCCAGCAACCGCAGTCGGCGGCGTCGCGTCGGCAGAAGGGACCACGTTCGGGTGCGTCCGATAGACATCTCCGGCTCCTCTCGCATCTCCGGCGTTCGTCGCGGGGGACCTGACTCTGGTGCGCTGTACGTCGACCCGGTTCGAGCCATGGGCTCGACCGGGGCCGCCTTCGAGCCTCCGTGCCGTCGAAAGCGTGGCGCGTCCTCGCTCGGCGAGAGACCCGGCCGCGTGTTTCTCAATCGTGGCACCGATTGGTTCCGGTGCCATCCAAAAGGGATCATCTAGAAAAAGAAGGATCCCAGCAGGTGTATCTGGCTGCTCCCCGCGGTGACGCTCTCGTCCTGGAGGTCGTGCAGGGCGAAGCCCCAGTCAACTCGGACCTGAAAGCCGCCGATCAGCAGCTCGACGCCGATGCCCGCGCCCACGAGGGTGTCGTCCGTCTCGAAGGACAGGCGATCGTTGTTGATGACGTGCGCGACGTCGACGAAGCCCCGCAGCACCAGATCCCAATCCGGACGTCCGTAGACGTGCTGCGGCGCCCACCGAAACGCTTGGCCAAACAGGGGGGTCTGCGCAGGCTCGGGTTGAATGGCAAAGTCGCGAGGGAGGTGATACCGGTACTCCACCGTGCCGGTGAGCAGCGTGTCTCCGGCGGCAACCGATTGCGGGTAGCCCCGCACCGAGTAGAAGCCGCCGGCCACGCCCTCGGACTGCGGAATCAGCCGCGCGTCGTTGAAGGCGTACTGGCCGCGGAAGGCGAGCGCGACCTCGTGGGCGAGGGTCGACGACTCGGCCGTGGTCGGATCCTGCCACGCGGCCGGGTCGAGCACGGGCTCGAGGTAGAACGAGTGCCCGAGATCCCACTGCAGCGTGAGCCAGTCGTCGTCGGGAAAGAGCCGGCCGAGGCTGTTCAGATCCTGGTCATCGACGGAGACCCAGCCCGGTTGCCACTCCAGCCGCACGAGCCCGCGGGTGACGGCCTCGTCCGTCGTGCGTTCGGCCCGGAGGCCGATCTGCGGCAGCACGAAGTCGGCGGCGCCGCTCACCAGCACGACCTGGTTGTCGACGTCGACGTGCTGCCAGCGGGCGCCGGCCAGCAGGTCCACGAACCACGCGTTCGACTGCAGGACGTTGAGGATGTACTCGCCCCCCGCGTCCCACGACGAGCCGGTGAAGTTCCGTCCCGGAAAACCGAGATCGGACGCCGTATATTCGTTCCACGATCCGAAGACCCGCCAGCGTTCGCGGTCGTCGTCGCCGGCGCGGGTCTCGTAGGATCCGATGAACGCGTTGGTCTCGTCGAACGCGGACGTGATGAAATCGAGGGACAGCAGGTCGTCCCGGTCGGTGAGGTGACTGCGGACCAGCCCGAACCGCTGACGCCAGTCGCCCGTTTGCTCGGTCCCGGTGTTGGAGGCCTGCACGTACAGCTGCAGCGGGTTGCCCTCGGCCACGAGGTAGTCGAGCGTCACGCCGCCCGGGGTCCGGCTGGACGACAACGCCGCCTCCACCCGCCGGTTGGGGTGGCGGCTGAGCCGAAGCAGGTAGGCGTCGAGCGCCGGTTTGTTGACGAGATCGCGACGATCGCCATCCGCGGCTCCGGCGGGCCGGATCGGCGAGCGATCTCGGATCCGCTGGTGAACCGGATGGTTGATCCGTTCCTCCGCCGCAATCCGGTCGCCCGAGGCGAGCGTGCGCAGCTGGGTGACCATGCCCGTGACGACCAGCAGACGCAGACGCGTATCGCCGCCACGCAGGTCGTCGCCGGTGGTCAGGTCGATCTGGGCGGGGGTGACCGTCGCGAAGACGCCGACGAGCCGGCGGGCCGTGAGCTCGATCCGGATGGCCTCGAGGATGCTCTGCAACGCGCTCAGCGACACCCGTTCGGCCCGCGTGCCGTCGAGGTCACGAAGCCGGAACCGAATCGTCTCTCCGCTCTCGTCGCCGGCAGCGACGAGAGCGGCGGGCGTGCGGGCGAGGTCGACCGGGATCTCCATCAGCTCCGCCACCACCGGCTGGCCGGGGTGGTCGGGAGGCAGAAACTCGATCGAGAACTCCGTGACCTCGTAGGTGGGCCCGCGATCGATGGGGGCGCCGTCTTGTCCTGCCACGATCGGTGCGAGGACGAACCCGATCAACGCCGCCGTCAGCACGGAAGCGAAACGGGTCCGGGATACGCGGAGGGTCGTCATGATGAGGTTGCCGCAAAGCGAAGCGGGGGCGAGCATGCCACCGCCGAACCTTGACCACTTCATCGACATTCTCGGGCCCGTTCCGGGAGAGAACAACTGGGACCTTTCCCATCGCGGGTACGGATTAATCCCTAGCCTCCATCCCGATCACGGGAGTCTGGGTGTCCGGGATGAACTGGGCGAGTGCGTGCGCCGGCGACCGGATCGATCGCACTTGAAACCGTCTGGTTTGGGCGTACCGTTGACGAGGCGTGACGACACGCGTTGCGTCACCACCGAACGTGTGTCGGGGCCGGCGGACCACCGCCGCGCGGTGCGCGACTCGAACCCGAGCGGGGGGAGCCGGTCATGATGAACCGTCGTCTGCTGTTCATGCTGCTGCTGGTCCCGTGCGTCCTTGCAACCGAAACCGTCCGGGCGGGGGACGCCGGTGGAATCGGCGCGTGCTGCTTCTCGGACGGCGGGTGTCAAGAGCTTTCGCCCGGGGAGTGCGAGGACGTCGGTGGTGAGTACCAGGGCGACCAGACCTTCTGCGAAGGCGTCGATTGCACGCCGGGCACGGGTGCGTGCTGCTTCGAGGACGGGACGTGCATCCAGACGACCCCCGGGAGTTGTGCGAAAGGCGGCGGCGAGTACCAGGGCGATCAGGTGACGTGCGGAGCGGCCCGGTGCCCGCAACCAGTCGGCGCCTGCTGCTTCGTGAACGGCGCGTGTCTCGAGCTGACCGAGCGCGTGTGTCCGACGATCGGCGGCGTCTACCAAGGCGACTTCACGAGCTGCGACGTGATCCCATGTGTCCCCGTGACCGGCGCCTGCTGCTTTCAAGACGGCTCGTGTTTCGTCGTCACCGAAGACGACTGCGAGGATCTTGGCGGTTTCTATCGCGGTGACGCGAGCCCGTGTACGGATTGTCCGAAACCGCCGGGCGCGTGCTGTCTCGACGATGACGTGTGCGTGAAGGCGACGGAATCGGGCTGCGCGAAGAAGGGCGGGATTTTTCGGGGCACGATGACGAGCTGCTTCGACGTCGACTGCGCGCCGGTCGGCGCTTGCTGCTTCGGCCCGTTCCAGTGTGCCGACCAGTCGCAGGAGAGCTGCATCGCCTCCGGCGGCGTCTACCAGGGCGACCTCACCTCCTGCGTCGGCTTTCGGTGCCCCGACGAGGGTGGGGCGTGCTGTTTCGCGGACGGGACGTGCATCCAGACGTCACCCGGGAGCTGCGCGAAGGGCGGCGGCGAATATCAGGGCGACGGCGTGTCGTGCGACGACGCCGGTTGCGCCGGAGCGTGCTGCTTCTCCGACGGGTTCTGCCTGCCCGTCAACCCGGACGACTGCGTCGAGCTGGGCGGATCGTACCTGGGCGACGACACGAGCTGCGTTCTCTGTGCCGCCGACACCTGCGTGAGCGCACTCGATCTCTTCGAAGGCGAGACGCGGTTCTCGAACCTCGGTGCAACCCAGGATGGTCCGGTGCCGTGCGGGCTGATGGGCGCGGACGTCTGGTTCATCTACCACGCCAAGAGGAGCGGCCCCGTCACGATCACCACCTGTGGCGACACGGACTTCGACACGGTGATCGCCTGGTGGCCCACGCCCTGTCCGAAACCGGGCACGACACCGCTGGCGTGCAACGACGACTCGGAGTGCGACGGCGTCGAGCCGCTCGACCTGCAATCCACGATCATCGTGGACGTGGTGGCGGGGGAGTCGTACCTCCTGCAGGTGGGCGGTTTCCTCGACGACCAGGGCACCGGCACCATCCTGCTCGTCGGGCCGTAGCCCAACGCGATCACTCCTCGGCGGGCGGTCGTGGCTGATCGGGACCCGGAGGCGGCGGCACGGCCGTCTCCGTCACCGGACGCGCCAGCACCGCGCCGCCGAGGACGGCGGTCACCGCCGGCACGTGGTACTCGTGACACAGCACGCAATCGTGACGGACCGCGGATTCGCCCGCGGTGGATCGCGGGGCGTGGCACTCGCGGCAGGTCTCGATCGACGGCAGCATGATGTCCTTGGTGCGTTTGGTCCAGCGAAGCTCCTCGAGCATCGATGGGGGGTCGATGGCGTGCGTCCAGTCACGGGCCGGAGCATCCGGGCCGGCCTGGGCGTGGCAATCGAGGCAGGCGACGAATCGGTGCGCGTCGTGGTTGAACGATGCGCGGGTGAACCAGCGTTCGGGGATCATGGGATCGACGATGTCGACGGGGTCGATCTTCGTGTCGGCATCCGGATCGGAGTGGCACTTGCTGCACCGATTCGCGGCCTCCTCGCGAAGGTACTCCAGCACGATGGGCATTCGTGCCGAGGGCGTCGAATCGGGCTCGATATTCAACTTGGCCCAGCGGTTGGGTTTCGTCCCGCCCCGTCTTTTCCTCTCCCCGGCGATGACTTTCAGGCTGCCGGCCAGCTCGAAGGCTTCTGCCGGCAAGAACGTCTTGATCGACGAGCCGTGCGGGAAGCGGATCGCATGCTCGCCGTCGACCATGTCCTTGGCATCGACGATCGAGGTGAACGGGCGTTCGTGACAATGGCGGCAGTGGAGATCGAACCGGATTGGTTTCATGTGCTGGCCGGTCGCGTCCGGCGCGTGGCACGCCGAGCAGCTCAGGCGAAGCTGTCCGTTCTCCAGATGCTTGACCGGAATCTCGTACTCGGGACGCTCTTCCTTGAGCGTCGTCACCCAATCCGTCAGACGCTTCTGCATCTGTCCCGTCTCGGGGTCCATGTGCTTGCGATGTCCGAAACGAATCGTCGCGACGTCGATGGCGTCCGCGGCGACCGCGTCGAACTCCGGATGTCCGTCCGCCAGCGCGGTGACGGTGTCCGCCACCGGAATCGCGATCGGCGGATCGATCCTTGGCAGCGGGTCGCCCGGGACGTGGTCGTCCGTTGAAATTCCGCGATGCACTGCGAGGGCTTCGTGGCACTCCGTGCACGTCGAATCGGGCACCCGGCGGGGTTGTTCCTCGCGTCCGTGATGCTCGGAATGACAGGAGGTACATCCGCTCGCCATCTGCACGCTGCCCAAACGCTCCTTGAGCATCATCGACTGTCCGGTGTCGGCGGAGCGGGACGGGTGATGGGCTTCCGCGATGTGGCAGCTCACGCACGCGCTGTCCTTGACGGGCTGGAGGATCCCGCCGGTGCCTTCGGCTTTGACGTGACAGAAATGGCAATGCACCTTCCGCGGTGGCGCCCGCCACGCCGGCCAGCCGTCCTCGCCGGTCGCCGCCTTCCAGAGCTTGATGCGTCCGTCGCTCGATCCCGAGGCGACGCGACGCCCGTCGGGCGCAAACGTCACGGCCCGGACGGGCCCGTCGTGACCGGGGACGCTCAGCCGCTCCTGGCCGCTGCCCGGATCGATGAGGACGATCGTGCCGTGGTTCGTTCCCGACGCCAGCCGGCTCCCGTCCTGCGCGAACGCCATGGCATGCACGGTCGACCGCACGTGCGAGATCGTCTGCAGCTCGACCCCCGCCCCGACCTGCCAGACCCGGATGACGCGATCGACCGAGGCCGAAGCCAGACGCTCGCCGTCCTGCGAGAACGCCAGGGCGACGACCGCGTGCTCCTGACGCAGCGTGTCGACGAGGTCGCCCGTCTCGGCGTCCCACACCCGGGTGATGCCATCCTCCGCCCCCGCGGCGAGACGTCCGCCGTCCGGTGAGAACGCGATCGTGGCGACCGCGTCGCCGACGCCGGCGTGTCGCCACTGCTCCTCTCCGTTGGAGGTGTCGATCACGACGATCGCGCCGTCGGCGGACCCCGAGGCCGCGAGACGCCCGTTCGACGAGATCGCGTTGGCGAGAACGGCGGACCCCGCGACGCGGACGTCACGCAGTCGCCCCCCCCGGGCCGCGTCCCAGAGAATGATCGAGCCGTCCGTGCCGGCCGAGACCACCCGGTTGCCGTCCGAGGAGAACTGCGCCGCGTCGACGGCCGCCGTGTGGCCGACCAGGGGGACGATGGAGGCTCCGCCCCGTGCCGCATCCCAGATGCGGAGCGATCCGTCCCGGGCTCCGGCCACGAGACGGCTGCCGTCCGGTGAGAACGCAACGCAGGCGATCTCGCCGCTGCTTTCGAAACGCAGCAACGCCGCGGGCGCGGCGGTCTCGACGACGGCGTGCGCCGACATGAGCGGCCCGGGCGAGATGAACGGGTACCCCCAGTCGCTCTGCAACGCGAGCGCAAGCAGGCCGATGGTCACCGCGACGCACGAGGCCGACAGGCGACCGCGTCGGGCCCGCCAGCTCAGCCGAGGCTGGCAGAGTGGTTGCTCCGGCCGCGGGCGACAACACGATCCGTCCGGACGCGGGCCGTCTTCACACACGCCCCCGTACAGCTCCGGCCGCGCGCACAGCCACCGGTCGCCATCCCGACGCGGCTCGCACAACGCCTGTCCGGCCGCGGGACACCGGCCCTTCCCGTCCGGTCCGAGCCGGCAGGGGTTGCCCTCGGCCGCCCACCCGCACACCCACTTCGGGTTCGGCTGCTCGTACCGGCTCGCCCGGTGACCGAATTGCTGGAGCCGCACCGTCATGACTCCCCCACGAACGTATGTGTGATGACGACGTGCACGACCAGCAGCACGAGCATCACGTAGGTCAGCGGAACGTGCACGAACAACCACCCCTTGAGCAACCCTTGCATCGCCACCTGATAGTCGAGCCCGTCCTTGGTGTAGATCAGTCCGCGCAGCGTATCGGCGCCGGCGCGTTCGCGTTCGTTGAACGAGCGGTCGAGTGTGTGCAACTCGTCCAGCAGCCGCTCCCGGGGGCCGGTCGCCTGACAGATGTGGAGGAACAGGTTCCGCGGACCGGCGAAGAACGCGTCCAGTCGCCGCGCGTAGAAATCCATGAGCATCGTCGCGTCCGTCTCCTCGACGATCTGGACGACCAGATCCGACGCCTGCGTCAACAGTTGCCGGCGGAAGACGGGGATCCGCTCGAAGATCATCTCCTCGCCGCGTGATGCCATCCGGGGGGGCAGCGTGCGGGTCAGGAACATGCCGAGGAACCCGGTGCCGACGACAAGCAGGAACAGGACGCCCAGCGTGATCTCGAACGGTCCCCGGGGCCAGGCGACGTCCACGTGCAACACGAACACGAGCAGCGAGATCGCCCCGACCCACACGTGAAGCTGGAGCCACACGACCGAGCTCAGAAACGGTGGGTAGGGGAACTTCTTCCGCACGTTGTACGCGGCGAGGAAGACGCAGATTCCCAGCAGCGTCCACCCCGAGAAGTACGCCGCGTCCCGCAGCGACGGGTAGAGCGAGATGCAGGCGATGGTGACGGCGGCCGCGGCGGAAGCGGTGAGCAGTCCGGCCAGCCATCGGCGTGCGGCGAACGTCTTCATCGATTCATGAGCCCCGCCAACCCGTCGAGATCCTGCATGTCCAGCCGGGTCAATGCGTCGTGGGGGCACGCGCGTTGACACGCCGGGCCGCCGTGGTGATCGACGCAGAGATCGCACTTCGTCGCTTTCAGAATCGGCCGTCCCGTCTCGCGGGCCACCATCATCTTCTCGTCCTTCTGCTTATCGCGGATCTCGATCATTCGAATGTTGTCGTACGGACAGCTGTTCGCGCACGCTTCGCACCCGATACACGTCTTCTCGTTGATGACGACGATCCCGGTATCCACGTCGCTGTGGATCGCGCCGGTCGGGCAGTCGATCATGCACACGGGATCGACGCACTGCATGCAGGCGTTGGCGACCATGAAGTTGTCGAAGATGGGTCCGTGGCGGACGAAGACGGGGCTGTTCAGGTGTCCCGATGCACAGGCGCGAACGCAGTCATCGCAGCGGGTGCACCGATCCATGTCGATGACCATCGTCGCCGTGCCGTTCATGAACCGGTGGTCGCCGAGGAACTCCAGCATCTCGTGGTTCACCTTCGACCGCGCGCCGGAGGCGATGAGGCGGGGAAGATCGCCCCCGATCCGTTCCGGCTCCCGTTCGAGCGTGGCGGCCGCCCGCATGGCGGGCGGCAACACCGGCAGCATGTGCTCCTCGAACGTGCGGGTGGGGATGCGGATGACGTCGACGTATCCAACCGCGCGAAGCGACGTCGTCAGCGGCACCTGGTCGCCGCTGTCGGCGTTGTGAATCAGCTCCTCCAGACCGTAGCAGTCGCCGCGTCGGCGAAAGGTGAGCGTCTCCTCCCCGTCTCCGTGCGTGCGGGTGAGCCGGGCGAACCCGCTGAGGATCATGAGCAGGCCGTTGGGGTAGTGGCCCTCCTCGGCGATGACCTGCTCCTGACGCAGCGGATCGTCGGGATCGCGTTCGTACGCGCGATGCCACTCGAACCGCCCGTACGTCTCGAATCGCGCCGCCTCGATGATGCGGGTGCGGGTCTCCCGGGTGAGCGTGCTGAACATCGGCGACTCGCCGAGCAGCGTCATCAGCGCGATCCGCAGGTACTTCTCGTCGAGGTGGGCCATGAGGGCGGCGTCGTGGCGACGCAGATCGCGCACGCCCTGCCAACGAACCTCGAGCAGCTTGGTCGGACCGTACGAGAGCACGGTGCGGGTTCGGCCGCGGCGGGCGAGCGCACTTTGCTCGCCGAAAAGCCCTTCGCGGATCGGCAGCAGCTCCGCGACCTCGAAGACGTCCGGCATGATCTTGAGCGCGTTGGCCTCGGCCAGGTCGAAGCGGGCGTGGTAGCCGCGACGCGTGTCGCGGGCGCCGGGGGTCTTCGGATTCGTCAGCGGCTGCAAGAGGGATCGCCACCAGCTCCGCCGGCGTCGCTGGCTGCGACCGAGCTTGGTCGGATCCAGTCCACGCTCGACGACCCGCACCTCGCCCTCGATGAAGATGAACAGCGAGTTCCCGTAGTCGCCCTCACGCACGATGACGTCGCCGTGCTCGAACGTGCGGATCCGGCAGTCGTTGCGGATGATGTCCCGGAGCGCGAGCCGTTTGGGAAACTGCTCGGGGTCCATGTCCTTGAACGGCCACATCGACATGACCAGGTCGACGTCGGCGTCGGACATCGGCGGCGCTTCGGCCGCGGCCGGACGCTCCTGGCTGAACGGGATCGACCAGCGTCCGGGTCTCTCGACGACTTCGAAGTCGGCCATGCGACGCATTCCCCTTGACGCTGTTTCGCCCGGCGTGATCAGGCGTCCAGCTCGACTGGACCCTTCGGCACGCAGCAGCACGTGAGACACGCCCCGTCCTCGTACTCCCAGGTCGTGGGTTTCGTGTACTCGACCGCGCCGTCGATGATCGCGCGTTCACACGTGCCGCACGCGCCGCAGCGGCAGCCGGCCTCGATGTCGATGCCGTTGGCGGCGGCCAGGTGCCAGAGGCTCTCCGCGCTTTCGTTCCAGTTGATCGTCTTGTTCGACTTCTTGAACGTGATGAGCGGACCCGTGCTCGCGTTCGGGTCGATCGTCGGCGTGCCGGCGGCGGGGCCGAAGTCCTCGAAGTGCAGTCGATCCGTGGGCACGCCCCACTCGGCGAGGTCGGCGCAGAGCCCGTCCATCATCGGCTTGGGGCCGCAGAAGAGGAAGTCGTAGTTGTTGGACGGCAGGTGCGTCTTGAGCAGCTCGGCCGTGACCCGCCCGGGGATGTGACACACGCCGTCGGGGATCTCCTCCGGCGGCACGCGGCTGTAGCAGATCCGCACGTTGATGTTCGGATGCTCGCGTTCGATCGTCTCGAGGTGCTCACGCATGGTGAGCTCGGCCGCGTCCCGCACGCCGTAGAAGAACCAGGTCTCCCGCATGCCCGGCGTCTCGCAGATCGCGTTCAGCATGCTCAAGACCGGGGTCACGCCGATGCCGCCCCCGATCAGGACGACCGGCGTCGGGCGGGAGAGATCGAGGAAGAAGTGACCCGTGGGCGCCCGGACGTCGCAGATGCTGCCCTCCTCGAGCTGATCGAGGAAGAAGCTCGACGCGAGGGCCGGCGCCGGCGCGCGTTTGATCGTGACCCGGTAGTGGTCGGGGCGTGGCGCATCGGAGAGCGAGTAGCACCGCACGATGGGCTTCGGCTCGTCCGGCACGGCGACCGAGAACGTCAAGTACTGTCCCGGCGCGAAGCCCGGGATCGGTTTGCGGTCATGGGGGGCGAGGTAGAACGAGCAGATCTCTCCCTTCGCGTCCTCCACGCACTTCTTGACGATCTCGAATTTGCGGAAGCCCGACCAGGAGAGTGACTTCTCCTCGCGGGCCGCGCTCTCGCGTCGCGCGGCCATCACCCGCTCGTGCAGAAGCTCACGCTCGCCCTGACGCCGGCTCACCTCGTGCGTGTGACGCATCACGAAGTTGAACGTCATCACGAGTGCCTGCACCGCGACGGCACCGACCGCGACGGCTCCGGGAATCCAGAGGTACTCGAGCCACGGCGTCATGAGCTGCCTCGCTGAAGTGCGGGACCGATGACGTTCGCGGCGATCCGCCTGGAGCTTCATGCGATGTGGGCAAGACCCGCCCCACGCGCTCGCCGGCGGCACTATACCACCGTTGCCGCAACGAGTGCATTGACCGAGGCGGATCCGCATCGTCTAATGGCGTCGCGGTCAAATCACAAGGGAGACACGTCGATGGCTGAGCACCGTTCGCGTTGGCGCAGAGGCGGCCTCGGATTCGCCGTTGCGATGACCGGATTCGGAGTCGTCTTCTCGGGGACGGTGATGGTCGAAGGCGTGCCGCGACCGGTCGCAGCACCGGCGGCCGACGCGGTCATCCTGCCGGGAGTCTACACGGGGACCGCGAGCTGCGCGGAGTGTCACCGGGACGAGCCGGAGGATGTCCGCGGGCAGACCATCGGCGACGAGAACAGGATCTGGTCGCAGAGCGATCCGCACAGCCACGGGTACAAGACGCTCGAAAACGACGCGTCGAAGGCGATCGCGGAGAAGATGCAGATCGCCACCCCGACCGAGTCGGACCGCTGCCTGTCCTGTCACGCGCCGACGGTTCCCGCCAACATGCTCCATCCCGAGCACTTCGAGACCGGCAAGGCGTGGAAGACACGCGAGGGCATCGGCTGTGAGATGTGCCACGGCCCGGCCGGGGACTGGCTCGAGCCGCACGCGGATGAGAACTGGACGCCCACGGAACGGAAGAACCGCGGTGCGGCCGGTCTGCTCTCTGAATACAAGCTCATCGACACGACGCACCTGCCCACCCGCGCGGAGAAGTGCGTGTCGTGCCACCTGAAGATCGATCCCGAGATGGTCAAGGCCGGTCATCCGCCGCTCGAGTTCGAGCTGTTCGCGTACAGCGCGTACCTCTGGGACGAAGACTACGAGATGCACTGGGACGAAGCGGCGGGGGATGCGGCGCTCTGGGCGGCCGGGCAGGCCGCGGCGGCCAAGGCGGCGACGGCGCAGGTGCAGGCGTGGAAGAACGCCGGCGCGGACGCCACCACGGCGGAGTCGCTGGCCGCGATCTACGAGAAGGGGAAGCCGATCGCGTCGAAGGTCACGCAGCAGAGCTTCGCCCCGGCTGCGTGTGCGACCGCCGCCCGCGAGCTGGCCGCCGTGGGCAAGACCGCCACGAACGGCCTCGAGATGAACATCGTCGGCTACGGTGTTTCCGCCCTCGGCGCGACGGCCCTGGCCGGCAACGAAGAAGCGGTGGACGCGTTCAACGACGTCGCGTACGAGCTGGAGGAGATGGTCGCCGAGTTCGACGAGCAACGGGCCAAGAGGGACGAGCTCCTCGAGAAGATGGTCGCCAAGTTCAACGAGCAACGAGCCAAGATGGTCGAGCTTCTCGAGAAGATGGCAACGATGGCCGCGGGGAGCGCCCCGTGATCGGCTGGCCGGACGCCTTCTTCCGGCGGGCAACCTCCGGCGGCGAACCGGGTTAGGTCCTGTCTGAGCCGTCAAACAGGACCTAGGCAGGGGCGGTCCGGCCGCGTCGGATGATCGGGCACGACGGCATTGCACGAGTCGCCGCCGTATGGTGCAATGTCGTCGTCGTGCGAGCGGTTGCGGGTGGTGCGCCGCCAGGCTTCAACGCGTACCCGGAACGGGATCGGCGAAGCGGGCACGGGAAAACTTGGATCCGGTCTCGACTGCTCCGGCGGGTGGTGCGGTCGTTCGTATGGAGGATGCCACGATGATGAAGCACGTCACTCTGTCATGCGGGATTGGCCTGATCATGCTCGCGGGTTGCGCGACGAGCGGTCCGCCGGCCACGGCGCCGCCGGCGTACGGCGCTGCCGGCGTGGCCCAGATGTTCGACGGTATGGGTCCGCACGAGCGGCGGGTCACGACCGACTCCGCCGAAGCGCAGGCCTACTTCAACCAGGGACTGAACTGGCTGTACGCCTTCAACCACGATGAGGCGGTGCGATCGTTCACGCGGGCGGCCGAACTGGATCCGGACTGCGCCATGGCGTGGTGGGGCGTCTCCTATGCGCAGGGGCCGAACTACAACGATCCGGTGATGCCCGAGAGCCGCTCGGAGGCGGCGTGGTCTGCGTTGCAAAAGGCCCGGGCCCGGGTCGACGATGAGACGCCGGCGGAACGAGCGCTGATCGACGCGCTGACCCACCGCTACGAGTTCCCGGCCCCCGAGGAACGCGATCACCTGGATGCGGCGTTCGGCAGGGCCATGGCCGAGGTGTGGGCCCGATTCCCGAACGATTCGGACGTCGGGACGTTCTACGCGGAGTCGTTGATGGTGCAGAACCCATGGGAGCTGTACACCAGCGACGAGCGTCCGGCTCGGGATCAGACGCATGCGATCATCGACACGCTCGAACGGGTGGTGGCGATGGATCCGCAGAATCCCGGGGCAAACCATCTGTACATCCACGCCGTCGAGCCGAGCGCCGACAAGGAACGCGGCATTGCCGCCGCCGATCGGTTGAGCGATCTCGTTCCGGGCAGCGGTCATCTCATGCACATGCCCTCGCACATCTACGTGCAGACGGGCAGGTGGGAGCGTTCGATCGAGCAGAACGCGAAGGCGATGCGGCGTGACCTGGAGTACCGCCGTCTGTCGCCCGAGCAGGGCATGCAGAACGGCTACATGACCCACAACTCCCACATGCTGGCATTCTCGGCGATGATGATCGGGCGTGAGCGCGAGGCGATGACGGCGGCTCGCGCGATGTGGGATGATCTGCCGGAAGAAGCGTTGCGGATGGTCGGTCCATTCTTCGACCCGTGGATGTGCTCCGTCTACGACGTGCAGAAGCGGTTCGGCCGGTGGGACGACCTGCTCGCCGAGCCCGCGCCCCCGGCGTTCCTGCCCACGACGACGGCCGTGTGGCGCGCCCACCGGGCGATCGCGTACGCCGCCAAGAAGGACTTCAAGAACGCCGCCAAGGAGCAGCAGGCCTTTCGCGTCGCCATGAAGGCGATCCCCGAGACGCCCCAGTGGAACACCTACGGCACGGCCATGAAGTTCCTGCTGACGAGCGAGCTCTTCATCGAGGCGGAGATCGCGCTCCAGAAGGGCAAGTGGGACGAATCGGCCAGCCTGCTGGAACAGGCGGTCGTCATCGAGGACACGCTCGGCTACGGCGAGCCGCCGCTCTGGCTGCAACCGGTGCGGCACACGCTCGGCGCCGTGTACATGAAGGCCGGTCGGTACGCCGACGCGGAGCGGGTGTACCGCGATGACCTGGACAAGTGGGAAGGCAACGGCTGGTCGCTCTACGGCCTCGCCCGCGCGCTCGAGGAGCAGGGACGCACCGAGGAGGCGATCGCGACGCGAGCCGCGTACGACCGCGCGTGGTCGTCGGCGGAACGGCCGATCATGACGAGCTGCATGTGCATTCCCGAGACGTGAGCCGCGTTCGACGGCGCGTGGGTCGAGGACGCACGTCGGGCCCTGGCGGAGGAACGCGTGGCGACACAGCACGTCTTCCCGGCCGGGTTCAGCGCGCATGGGGTCTGCGTGCGCGTGGACGGCGCGTGCACCGCGAGTGTGCGGTTCACAACTGAGCGGCGGCGTCGGCGTTCTACTTCAGCGTGATCTCACGCATCCGGTACTGGCCCGTCAGCGTCCGCATGGCGGGGTAGTTCCGCTGGGCGAACTCCGTCGTCTCGCGGTTGCGCTCCTCGCCCCACGCCTGCATGAACTCGTCGTACTTCTTCTTGCTCGGCGCGAGGGCCTCGGTGTCGCGGTACTTGATCATGAGCAGGAGGTTGAAGTCGCCGCTCTCGGGCAGCTCGCTCCGCATGATCTTGTAGTCCACGATGTGGCCGAGGCTGATCGCCACGTCGTTGCCCGCGGCCCACGTGTTGCGGATGCCCTCGAGGTAGGCGTCGCCCATGTTCGAGCCGACCTTGACGGTCGTGACCTCCCACACCGCCTCGCTGATCTCGTAGTCTTTCCACGGCGTGAGATCGGCCAACGCCGCCGCGGCGATGACGGCGGCCAGGGGGGTCACGGTTGCCAGTCCAAGACGTCGCATGTGGTCTCCTTCCGACCCCGGTGCATTGATGGCGGCAGTCCCCGTCGCTTCCAGCCCCCGTGACGGATGGCGTCCGCTCGACCGCGCAGCCTACCAGGGGTTGCGCGGGTGTGACACGACGAAGCCGCGGAAGATGGTATGAAGAGGGCATGCACCGGTTTGTCATGGCCTTGTTGCCCTTCCTCGTCGCCTGCGCGGGTCACCCCGGACCGTCGTCCGAGTCGGCAGCGCAGCAGCTCTACCGCGACGCGTCCGCCATGACCCGCGCGGATCCCGCCGGCGCCGTCGCGTTGCTCCAATCGAGTCTCGCCGCCGGCTACCCGTCGCCATCGGACGTGCTCGTGTCCGCCGCGTGGAGTCCGATCCTGGACGATCCCGCGAGGCGCCCGCAGCTCTTCGAGATCCTGAAGGACGCGGCGCGTGAGACGTCGATCGCGATGGCGAGCCCGGCCACGCCGGGAGAGCCGATGGTGCTGACCGTGCGGATCGTCGGCGCCCGCGTCGAGCCGCCGCTGGTGCGTGCCGGCGTCGTCGTCGGGATCGTGCACGTCGATGCCGACGGGCACTACCAGCCGTGGAAGCCCGAGCTGGACTGGAACCCGCGTCACTTCGGATTCGCCGTCACGGACGAGTCCGGCACCGCCGTCGTGCGGACCGTTCGCCCGGGCTACTACGCGTCCGAGTACGACGCCCCCGACGAGCCGCGGCACGTTCACTACAACATCGAGCAGGACGGCCGGCTGCTGCGGGCCTCGGAGTTCTTCTTCGAGGACGACCCGCGTCTGACCAGAGAGCGTCGTCGCGAGGCCGCTGACGCAGGCATCCCCATCGCGACGGTGACGCGAGACGAATCAGGCGTGTGGCGGGCCGAAGTGACGATCCCCGTCCGCGGACTCCGCTGAGAAAGCGGCACGCAGCGGCACACACGGATGGCGGCGCGATCACGCAAGCGAGCGACCCAACCTGCTCCAGGCGGCAGGACGCCGCCGGTCCCCCGCGCAGTCCCTGCACCCGCCGGACGGCGGTGCGAAAAATAGAAACGTGAACCGCAGATCAATGTCCAGGAACCCAGCCGGCAGGACGCCGGCGGTGTATTGGGGCGCCCGGCCACTGAGGCCGAGCCGCACGACGCGGCGTGATCGCGCGGGGGCCCGCGTCCGGCAAGCACATTAACCGCCCAAGGGCAGGACGCCCGTCATTCACCCACGTCCGGCCAGAAGAAGGCGAGCCGCAAGGACGCGGCGTCTCGCGCGAAGGGGCCGTCGTCACGACCTGCACCGGCAGGACGCCGGGCAGACCGCGCGATCGCGCGATCGCGCAAGCGCGCGCCCCAACCTGCCCCAGGCGGCACGACGCCGCCGGTCCCCCGCGCGGTCCCTGCACCCGCCGGACGGCGGTGCGAAAGATAGAAATGTGAACCGCTGAAACATGTCCAGGAACCCAGCCGGCAGGACGCCGGCGGCGACATGGGGCGCCCGGCCACTGAGATCGAGCCGCACGACGCGGCGTCATCGCGCGGGGGCCTCCGCCCGGCAAGCACATTCACCGCCCAGGGCAGGACGCCCGTCATTCACCCGCGTCCAGCCAGAAGAAGGCGGGCCGCAAGGACGCGGCCCCAACCGCGCGGGGGCCTGCGCCGGGCAAGCACATTCACCGCCCAGGGCAGGATGCCCGTCATTCCCCCGCGTCCGGCCCGATCAAAACCTTCGTGTATCACCCCGGATCCGGCGTCCCTCGACTCGCTCGGACACCCACACCCCTAGGATCGACTCATCATGCGCGCACTCCGCTCCTTGCCATCGTGGCTCGCCGTCGCTGTGTCGTCTCTTGCCACGGCGCCCACGGCGC
>JABDLI010000382.1 GCA_013003065.1 Phycisphaerales bacterium
GAGCTGATGAGCGTGCGGGCCGCATCCCGCAGAGCCTGCCGCACCTGATCCGCCGCCGGGGCGCGTCCGTCGGGATGACGGTACACCTGATCGAGCCGCTCGCGTAACGCGATCTCGATCTGGACGCGGGTGAGCGCGCCGTCGGTGAGACCGAGCAGACGCCGCGGATCGCTGGCGTCGGGCACCCCGAGCAGGCGGCGGAAGATCGGGTCGGTCATTCGCCGGTCCCCCCACGCGTGTCCGATCCGGTGTCTCGACGCAGCCGATCGTCGAGCGCCTTCAGCCGCGCTCCCCACGGTGCCGGTCCGTACTCCGGATGCAGGTCCCGGTGCTGCCCGATCACCGCCGCCGCCCGCTCGGGATCGGTGCTCGACAGAACGACGATCAGCTCGTACTTCGCCTCGTACCAGCCGTCGCTCTCCTGGGGCAATCCCGCCACCAGCCGCCGCCAGCACTCGACGGCCCGAGGCTCTTCGCCCAGCGCCGCGGCGAGGATCGCCGTCGCCCGCAGAAACGAAGCGGTGCCCGGACGCACCGTCAGGAGCCGGTCGTACAGCTCGAGCGCCGCGTCGGCATCCCGGAGGCTTTTCGTGTCCTGCCAGCTCGCCATCCGTGCGTCCGCCACGGCGGTCGCATAGCCGAGGAACCCGGTGGCGGTGGCGTCGGTGTATTCGTCGATCACGCGTTGACCGTACTTGATCACCCGGCCCCGCGCTTCCCGGGCCGCGGGACCGCCGCCGCGCCAGGTTGCGTGCGCCGCGCGGTACAGACCGCGGCTGGCAAGCCGGGTCCAGATCGACGCGGCCGCCCGATCGTAGAGCGCGTCGGCTTCGCTCGTCGCCGCCGGCGTGTCGCCGCTCAGGAGTCGCTCCTGGACCCGTCGGTAGGCAAGCTCGTCGTCGAGCCCCGCGAACAATGCCTCATCCGCGGCCCGCAGGTCCGCCAGCCGTCCGAACACACGGCGGGCGAGCCCCAGACGCTCGACTCCGTCGGCCAACGTCACCTCGAGGACGCGACGCGCTCGCGCGAGAAACCGCCGACGCTCGGACACGGGCAAGTCGGACGCCGTGCCCGGCTCACCCAGCAGTTCCACGGCCGCCTCGAGGTACTGTTCGCCGAACACCGTCCGTTCCGAGCCGCGGGCGTCGCGGAACAGCTGGTAGAGAATCTGGGCGGCGCGTTTGCGGGCCGCTTCGTAGACGCTGCTGTTGCTCGGCACCGCCAGCAGCTCCGCCGCGACGCTCGGCGAGGCGTTCTCGTCGGCCATCGCCCGCCGCAGCAGGAGCTTCGGCGTGTGTTCGCTCGCCGGGAACTCGCGGAGAAAACGATTGGTGAGATCGGTCAACTCGGCCCGCAACGCCTCGCCGCCGCGATCGTCGTCGACGAGCTGGTCGAGGCAGATGATCGCCATCCACAACGCTTCGGCCGCGGCAGCGCCGGACGTGGCCTCGGCGGTCGCGAGAAACGCGGTCCGCGCTTCGAGGAACTCGCCCTGGAAGTACCGAGCCCAACCGGTCAGCCGCCGGCAGTCGGGGCGGGCCTCCGGATACGCCGCCGCATCCGAGGCATCGAGGGCCCGCGTGAAGAATGCGATCGCGTCCTCGTACATCGCCACGACATCGCTGCGACGCGTGGGCTCGTCACCGTCGTGCGTCGCCCGCGCCGCGTGGTACTCGAGGATGCCGTTGACGTACAGCAACGCGAACCCGTCTGCGCCAAGGGAGCTGGTGCCGTACCGGTGAGCGAGATCGAAGACCTGCTGAAGCTCCCCACGCGTCGCCAGCTCCGTCACCGTCGTGCGGGCCAGCTCGGCCGCACGACGCGAGCGATCCTGCGCCTCGAGCGCGGCGACCGCTACGAGCCGCAGCCAGTGAACGGGCGGCGGGGTTCCGGCGTCGCGTAACCGGGAAAGCTCGTCGGCGGCCTCCTCGAATTCATCCGCCTCGAGCCGAACGACCAGACGCCACGCCGGGACCTGCGTCCGCACCGGCGCGTAGGCGGCGTCGTGCTCGAGCAGCGTGAGCCAGCTCATCGCCGTCGCCGTCGAGGCGGTCAGGCTCTTGCACAACGCCATCCCGAGAATGCACCGCGCGATGGCTTCGGTTCCCCGCAGATCCACCGACACGTTTTCGGGAACCGGCGTGTCGTGACCGAAGTCGAGCAGGTCGATGAAGAGACGCTGGGCCGCCTGTGCATTGTCGCCACGCTCGTGCAGCCACGACTGGTAGTACAGGCTCCACGCCGCGAGGAACGTGGCCTGGGCGGCGAGCGCGTGGCCGCGTTCGGTCTCCTCGGCGAGCAGCGTCGCCTCCGTGCCGCTGGCCCGCGAGAGTCGGCGGGAGTTCGTCTCCGCGCGGTCCGTCAACCGACGCCGCAGCCGGTGCAGGTCGGGGATGAGCTCGGCGAGCATGGTCTTGGCGTTCTCGACGTCCTCGGCGGACGCGAGGGCGAGGCGGTGATTCTCCGCCGCACGCTCGACGGCCCGGTAGGTCGCCCGCAGCAACGCCAGCTCGAGCGTGTCGGCGCTGCCGGATGGCGCGCTGCGGAGCAGCCGCCGCCCCCGCTCTTCGAGCGTCTTGCGGGCGACCGGATCGTCGACGGATTCGAGCAGCTCGGCGTAGAGACCCGACAGGCGGACGATCAGCTCCCGACGCTCCTCCCCGTTGGCCGACTCGACCAGCTGCTCGAGGTGGACCGCGAGCAGCTGGGTCAGCCCGTACCGCTCCAGGTAGCTGGCCACGTCGTCCGCCGACGCCGGACGAGCCGCGGCCACCACGCCCACCAGCATCGCGACCACGATCGGGGTGAGGCTACTTCGCCGGCACATACGTCACCTGCTCGAATCCCGCGTCGCGGGCAACCTGGATCGCCGTGACCGCGAACCCCACCGGCACGCCATCGTGGACCTCGACGAACACGCCAACGGACTTGGGCAGCGGCTCGAGCGCGGCCTGCAGACCGTCGCGATCGGGCAGGATCCGGCCCCCCAGGTGATAGGCCGGCGCGTCGCCGCTCATCCGCACGCGGATGATCTGCGGCTGAAAGTCGGTCGCGGCGCCGCTGGACTGCTCGGACTGCGTTTGCAGCGTCGGGCTCAGGCGATCTTCCTGCTCCGCCATCACCATCGTCACCATGAAGTAGATGAGCAAGAGAAACGTGACATCGATCATGCTCGCCAGGTTGAGCGTGATGCGCTCGGTGCGTCGCCGCGATGATCGGACCCGTATCCGCATGACGCTACCGCGGCACCTCCGTCGCCAGCCGGGCCGCGCCCACCCCCATCGCCTCCAGTCGCGCCACGACCGCGTTGAGAACCGCGGTGTTGCCGTTCCGGTCGGCGCGAATCATCAGCTTCAGCTGTTCCGCCTTGCGTCCGGGGAGCCGGGCGATCGCCTGGGTGACGATCCCGTCGAGCTCGGCCATGTCGACGGTGTGCTGATCGATGATCAGCCGGCCCTCGGCGTCGATGTTCACGACGAGACCCGCTTCCTCGCTCTGCTCCTCCTGCTCGCCCCGCTCGCGGGGGAGCTCGACCTCGGCCCGCGTGATCTGCGCAAAGCGGGCCGTTGCCATGAAGAAGATGATGAGCAGGAAAACCACGTCGATCATCGAGGTGATGTCGACGGCGAGGACATGCTCGGCCGCATCGCGTCGGGCGAACCGCATCAGGGTGCGCCCTCGACC
>JABDLI010000070.1 GCA_013003065.1 Phycisphaerales bacterium
GTATCTGACTCCCCCGCGCGCTGGACGACCCACGGCACGGACGCTTCGCTGTCCGTGGCACCATCGCTGCGCTGTCCGTGGCACCATCGCTCTGTGTGCGTCACCGACTCCCGGAGACGGGTGCTCACAAGCCGATCGCGCTGTACCCGCAGTCGACGTGCAGGATCTGCCCGGTGATTCCCGCTGCGTGCTCGCTGAGCAGGAATGCCGCGGCGTCGCCGACGTTGGCGCCGGTCACGTTCCGCCGCAGCGGTGCGCGTTCTTCGACGTAGTCGAGGATCTTCGCGAACCCCCCCACCGCAAGGGCGGACATCGTGCGGAGCGGTCCGCCCGAGATCGCGTTGACGCGAATGTTCTGCTCTCCCAGCTCCGCCGCCAGGTAGCGGGTCGCCGACTCGAGCGCGGCCTTGGCGACGCCCATCACGTTGTAGCCGCTGACCGCCTTCTCGGCTCCGTAGTAGCTCATCGCCACCAGCGCGCCGCCGTCGGGCATGAGCGGCCGCGCCCGGTGGGCCATGGCCATGTACGTGTACGCGCTGATGTCGAGCGCCTGGGAGAAGGCGGCGCGGGGCGTCGCGGCGAAGCGACCGGGTTGCAGCCACTCCCGATCGGCGAACGCGATCGAGTGCACCAGGAAGTCGATCGTGCCGACGTCCGAGGCGAGCCGGTCGAAGACGCGATCAAGCTCCTCGTCCGAGCCGGCGTCCATCGACGCGAGCCAGGGATCATCGATGCCGAGCTGCGTGATCGCCTTCCGGCACCGCCGCTCCATCTTCTCGCCGGGCAGGTGCGTGAACAGGCACTCCGCTCCTTCCCGCTTGAGCGATTCGGCGATGGAGTACGCGTAGCTGTGGTCGTTGGCCACCCCGACCACGAGACCGCGTTGACCGTCCATGAGACCCATGCGTGTGGCTCCTCTGTCCGTTGAGCCGGGACTATAACAAAGGCCGGGTCGCGTCATCCGGCCCGCGTTCGAACCGGCAGACCGCATCGCCGACGGACGCCCCGATCTTCCGGGCCACGTGCGGGTCCTTGACCATCGCGATGCGGAGGGACGCGCAGCGGAACCGGGCGTCCCAGTTGCTCTCGATCCCGCGCCCCATGCCGAGCAGCACGCACAGCTCGGCGTCCGCGGCGGCGGCGGCGAGCCGCGCGGAGACCCGCTTGAGATCGATGAGCGGCGCGGTGCGGCCGCTGTCGACGATCTCCAACCACGAACCGGCGAACTCCGGATCCGTCTTCGTGGCCGCATCGCGCAGGTCTTCGAGCTCGGCCGCGGTCACGTCGTTCAGGCTGGGTCCCCGGTTCGCCGCCACCACCACCCGCGTGACGCGGCGGTGCAGCCACCGGGCCAGGGGGAGAACGCCCAGCACCGCGTCCGCGCCGGCGTTGTCGGCGAAGATGACGGCCGCCGCCGGCCGGGCGGCCTCGATCCACGCCTCCGCCTCCGGCAGGTCGTCGTACCGCCACGGCCGCGGCGGCACCCGCGCGTGCCCGTCCGCCGCGGGCACCACACCGGCGGCAAACCGGTCGGCGGTCTCGGCGGCCCCCATGTCGAAGAGGTTCCCGGCCAGCAAACCGCGGACGATGAGCTCCCATCGCTCGGCCGGCGCCGCGCTGTCGATGCGTGTCAGCCAGGCCGGCAGCTCGGCGAGGGCCGCCGCGTTCTCACGCTGCTTGATGTGGCGGAACTCGTCGACGATCCCGGCCCGCCGGAGCACCCGGCGTCGCCATGCATCCAGGACGAGCAGGTCGAAACGGCCCCCACCCGGGGCGCCATCGCGAAACCGCGTGAGCATGGCCTCGAGCCCGCGTCGCGCCTCATCACAAACAGCGGCGGCAGCCCCCTGTGCTGCCGCCGCTTCCAACTGGACCTCGAGCTGGGACCGGAACGCCGCCAGCCAGTACCCGCGGGCGTCGGCGTCGACGCCAAGATCGCTGGTCGTCGCGCGATACCCGCCTTCATCCAGCAACAGCGGGAACGTCGCCACGCGTGTCCGCGATCCTTCAGCCGGCGTCGAGCTCGACCGAGATATCCACCCGCCGGCTCTCTTTCTTCGTGCCCCGCGCGCGATCCGGACCGTGACTCGCCAGGTACACCTGGTTGGCCGGCACGCCGCGTTCGATGAGATAGGCCCGCACGCTGAAGGCGCGTTCGAAGCCCAGATGGTGATTGCTCTTGTGTCCGCTCTTGCGGATCGGGTCTGCGTCCGTGTGTCCGGTGACGCGGATCGACTGGCCGCTGTAATTGGACGTGATCACCCGGGCGACCGCGTCGAGCGATTGCTTGGCGCTCGACTTCAACGTCGCGCGGCCGGGGTCGAACAGCACGTCGCTCGCGACCGTCGCCCGCACCTCGCCGGCCTGCATCGAACCCGTCACGCCGGCGATGCCGGCAAAGGGATCGGCCGGGGTCATGGCGCTGACGGGACGACCCATCGGCGGGTTGTAGCTCTCGATCGGAGGAGCCGCGGCGGCTTCCGCCGCCATCGTCCGGGCGTTCTCCGCTTCCCAGCGGGCGTCCTGCAGCTCGCGTTGCAACGCGGCGATGTCGGCGTCGCGACGGGACAGCTCCTGCTGGACGGACGCTTGCATCGAAGCGCTCGCCCCGCCTCCCTCGGCCAGGGTCGCGGCCAGCTCGGCCCGCAGCTCCTGGTTCTCCTGCATGAGGAGCGCATTCTTCTCGTGCAGGGCCGATTGGCAGCCGCCGAGACCGACGAGGATGGCCACGGCCATCGCCGATTGGGCCAGACCGCGCTTCAAACTCCGATGTCGCATGCGTCGTGATCCTTTCTCGAGGGGCAGAACATCCTGTTCGCGGGTGGCCAAGCCACCGGAGGAGATCGCCCCGGGTCGCCGAAAACGACCGTGGGCGCTGCGAGGCAAGCTACGACGCTGGGGAAGCCGGCGCGAGAACCGTCAGGTTATCCGCATGCCGCTCCGCGGCCGACCGGTCGGCATGCCGCCGGGAGCCGCCCCGACGGTTCGCGGAGCCGGTTCCACCAACCCTGCCTCCGGCAGCGGCACGCCCGGGAGGATCACGTTGCCGAGCGATTGGAACGCCGGTCGGGCCAGGACGAGGAGCACCGTGGCCAGGGCAAGGTGAGGTCCGTAGGGAAGCTCGCGTCGAAAGCGTCGAAACACCCTCGACAGGCCCATCGACACGAACACCCAGGCGATGCCAGAAAACGGCGCGACGAAGAAGATGACGATCGGATCGAACCAGCCGAGCACGGCGCCGACCGCACCGAGCAGGTGAACGTCACCCAACCCCATCGCCTCGCGTCCGAACCCGAGCGTGCCGAAGATCCGGATCCCCCAGATGACCCCGCCGCCGACGAGGTACCCGAGCCAGGTCGTGCCGAGCGCCTGCACGAAGATCGGCGGCGCGGTCCCCGACGCGATGCGCGCCAACGCGATGCCGGCAACGATGCCGATGATCGCGGGAAGGAGGAACCCCAGCTCCCGGAGCACCTCGCGTCGCGCGTGCGGGTAGTCTCCCAGCGTCTCGCCCTCCTCCACGTAGTCGTCGTAGTCGGCGAAGCTGTACTTGAAGAACCCGAGACGCAGGAGCGCGATGGCGACGAACACGCCGGCCATCCCCCCCGCCGCGGCGCCGAACCCGGTCCAGCCGACGGCGGGAATCGGCCAGGTCTGGACCACCGGCAGTCGGTGCGGGAGCAACGCCTGCAGCGGGTACGCGATGAACGCGGTCACCGTCACGAACAGCGGGATCTGGATCGGGATCGTGAACGTCCTCGCGTCGATGATCGTCATCGCCACGAGCCCCGCCCAGAGGAACAGCACGGCGATGAACACCGGCCAGACCCGGAAGACGCCGTTGACCGACCACCACGCGCCGCCGATGTCGCCGAGCCAGCCCGAGGACGAGCTGGTCATGAACAAGATCGCGTAGAGCCCCGCGAACGACAGGCCCATGATCAGCTCGATGATCATGTACTGCGGGCTCACCGGCGCCGAGCAATAGCGGCACCGCCCGCGGATCATCAGCCACCCGATGATGGGAAGGTTCTCGCGGAAGAACCTGAGCTTCGCCCCGCACGTCGGACAGCGGCTCGGCGGGCTGATCACGCTCATCCCGGCCGGCAGCCGGTAGATGACCACGTTGAGAAAACTGCCGACGCACGCGCCGAAGCAGAACACGAAGACCAGGACCGGCAGGTGCAGGAGCAGCTCCGGCGGCAACGCGGCCAGGATGAGCGGGCAGCACGGGGACATTCGGACGACGAGACCACGCGACGCTACTCGGCGGACTCGTCGGCACCCTCCTCCCTGTCGGCCTCGGTCGGCGTCGCCCGCTCGAGCTCCTGCTCCGCGGCATCGAGGATCGTCCGGCTCCGGCGGATCAGCGTCTCGGCGCGACGCCGCTCGGCGAGCGCCTCCTCGAGGCCGACTTCGCCGTCCTCGATCCGCTCGATGATCTGCTCCAGCTCTTCGATGACCTCCTCGAAACGCATGCGCTCCGGATCCGGTCGCTTGCGCCGGGAGGTCTTGGACATCCGGGCAATCTACTCGCCGGAGCCGAACAGGTCCATTTGATCCGGCTTCTCGCCCCCCGTGCCCCGTCGCCGCCGCGCGGCCGCCCCGACCACCGACTCGATGGCGCCATCGGCGACGTGGGTCCGCAGGACGTCACCCGAACGGACCGCGGCCACCGACCGCACGATCGCACCCGCCTGTGTCGTCGTGTACGAGAAGCCGCGGCGGAGGATCGACCGAGGATCGACGGCCCGCAGACGCCCCTCGAGCGCGTCGCGGCGTGCCTGCGCGAGCCGCATCCGCGACGCCGTCGACGCCGCGAGACGCTGGTCGATCGCGTTGATCCTGACGCGGGCGGCGTCGAGCCGGCGCACCGTGGACGAGACCGCCACCCGACCGGCCAGCGTCTCCACGCGGGTCCGGCCCCGTCCGACCCGGGCGCGGACGAGCTGCTCGACCTCACGGGCGAGTCGCGTGATCCGTTCCCGCGCGAGCCCGATGACGGCGGCCGGATCCCGGAGGACCGGATGCTCGGCCAGCCGACGCGTCAGGGCGCGGGCCGTGTCGAGCCGCCGGTGCACGCGGGCGGTGACTCGATCGGCCAGGTGGTCGACCTGACGCACGAGCGCCGCCCGGTCGGGGACGAGATCCATCGTGGCCTGCGTCGGCGTCGCCGAACGCCGGTCGGCCACGAGCTCGATCACGGTCGTGTCCGACTCGTGCCCGATGGCCGCCACGACCGGCAGGACGCACGCGAAGGTCGCGTCGGCGACGACGCGTTCGTTGAACGTCCACAGATCCTCCATCGACCCGCCGCCCCGGGTCACCAGGATCGCATCGACGCCGAGCCGCGTCCGCGCGCGATCCACCCAGCGGATCGCCCGCGCGACCTCCGCGGCCGCCCCGCTGCCCTGTACCCGCACCGGCACGTGCAGCAGCCCGACCGCGGGCAGCCGCTGGCGGGCCGTCGACACGACGTCGTGAATCGCCGCCCCGTCCTCCGAGGTGATCACCGCGATGCGACGCGGCAGCAGCGGCAGCGGGCGTTTCCGCGCGGGGTCGAAGTAGCCCAGGCCCCGCAGCTCGGTGCACATCGCTTCGTACCGTCGCTGCAACGCCCCCGCGCCGACCGGTCGGAGCGTGCGGACGTAGAGCTGCGTGCGGCCCTGCGGCTCGTAGTGGGAGACGTGGCCGCTCGCGACGACCTCGTCGCCATCGGCGGGCACGAATCCGAACCGGGCCGCCGTCGATGCCCACGCCACGCAGCTCACGACGGCGTCGTCGTCCTTGAGCGAGAAGAACCAGTGACCCCGGGCGCTCAGATTGCTCACCTCGCCGATGACGTGAACGGGCGACTCCACCCCGCCTTCGAGGACCCGTTTGATCAACCCGGCCAGGTCGGTCACGGACATCGGCCGCTCGTCGCTCGCCGGATCGGCGTCGGGAGCGCGATCGGGCAGGCGGTCGGGGTCGAAGGGCAGTCGGTTCATCACCGCGGCATGATAGAGCGTGGCGGCGGATCCACCGCATCGTTCGCCGCCCTCCCCGCCGCGTGCAACAATACGGTCCGTGCCCACCGACTCCGCCATCGCGCTCACCACCCACGTGGGACAGCTTCCCGGCGTCGGCCGTCGCCGCGTCGCGACGCTCGAAAATCTCGGGCTGCGGTGCGTGGCCGACCTGCTCCGGCACCTGCCGATCCGGTACGAGCACGAAGCGGCCGAGCAGCCGATTGCGGAGGCCGAACGAGCGCTGGGGCTTGCTCCGGGCGCGGCCGCCACGTTGACGGTGCAGGGCGAGATCCAGGCCGCCCGCCTCGTCCGCGGCCGACGGTCGCGTTTCGAGGCGACGCTCTCGGACGGCTCGGGCAGCGTGCTGCTCACCTGGTTCAACGCGTCCTGGATGCAGGGTCGTCTGCATCCGGGCGCCTGCGTGCAGGTGACGGGCCGGGCGAAGCGGTACGGCGACAGGCTGCAGTTCGTCAATCCGCGGTGGGAGCCACTCACCCCGGACGCCGATGACACCACCCCCCGCGACGCGCGGCTCCGGCCGGTCTACCCCGCCAGCGAGGAGATCACGTCCCGCGCTCTCGATCAGCTCATCGACCGGGTGCTCGACGAGGCGGTCACCCTCCTCGACGACCACCTCCCCGACGACTACCGCCGGGAACGCGGCCTGCTGCCCCTCGACGTGGCGTACCGGGCCGTGCACCGCCCGGCCGACCGCGACGAGGCCAGGGCCGCGCGGCGGCGGCTCGCGTTCGACGAGCTGCTGCTGCTCCAGCTCGGCGTCATGCTGAAGCGTCGGCACCGCCAGCAGACGCTGATGGCGCCGGCGCTCGAACGCGACGACGCGATCGACGCCCGGATCCGCACGCGGTTCCCCTTCGCGTTGACCGAAAGCCAACGCACCGTCATCGACGAGATCGCCGCCGACCTCGTCACCGAGCGTCCGATGAACCGTCTGCTCCAGGGCGACGTCGGCGCGGGCAAGACGGTCGTGGCGCTCTACGCGATGCTGATGGCGGTGGCGTCCGGGCACCAGGCGACCCTCATGGCGCCGACGGAGCTGCTCGCCGAACAGCACTTCGCCTCGCTCTCGAACATGCTCGCGGGCTCGTCGGTCCGGTTGGGCCTGCTCACCGGCTCGCTGCGTCCGGCCGAACGGACCGCCCTCATCGCGCGGGTTGCGGAGGGAGAGGTGGATCTGATCGTCGGCACCCACGCCCTGCTCACCGAGCACGTCGCGTTCCGGAGCCTGGCCGTCGCCGTCGTCGACGAGCAGCATCGCTTCGGGGTTCACCAACGGGCGACCCTTCGCGCCAAGGGCCACGACGACACGACGACCCCGCACACGCTCGTCATGACCGCGACGCCGATTCCCCGCACAATGTCGCTGACGATCTTCGGTGACCTCGACATCTCGACGATCGGCGAGCTGCCGCCGGGGCGGCGACCGGTGATCACGCGTCATCTGCCCGAGGCGCGTTCGGGAGAGGCGTACACGCTCGTGGCCGAGCGGCTCGCCGCCGGCGAGCAGGCGTACGTCGTCGTGCCGGTCATCGACGAATCATCCGCCGGGCTCAAGGACGTGACGACGCACCTGGAGATGCTGCAGAACGGCCCCCTCGCCGGTCATCGGCTGGCCGCCCTGCACGGCCGCCTCAAACGCGAGGAGCGGGACGCGATCATGACGCGGTTCCGCGCCGGAGAGATCGACACGCTCGTCGCCACCACCGTGATCGAGGTCGGCGTCGACGTGCCCCGGGCGACCGTCATGGTGATCGAGCACGCCGAGCGGTTCGGGCTCGCCCAGCTCCACCAGCTCCGCGGTCGCGTCGGACGCGGAGGCCGGCAGAGCGTGTGCGTCCTCGTGGCCGATCCCACCACCGAAGAGGGGCACCAGCGGATCGCGGCCATCGTGGAGTCGAACGACGGGTTCGTGATCGCGGAGCGTGACCTGGCGATCCGCGGGCCGGGCGAGCTCTTCGGCGCTCGGCAGAGCGGCATGGCGCCCTTCCACGCCGCGACGCTCCCGGAGGATGCCGAGCTGCTCGCGCTCGCCCGCCGCGACGCGGTCGCGTGGGTCGAGCGGAACCCGACGCTCGGCGGCGAAGCGGACGCGCTCCTGCGTCGGCGACTGCTCAAGGCGCACGGGAAGAGGCTGGGACTCGGCGACGTCGCGTAGAGCCCGCGGCCGCGACGGCCGGGGCCGGCGCGGCCGGTACGCCAGCCGTATACTCGTGACATGGCCACCACGAACGCCGAGCTCGCGCGTCTCTTCCGTGACATGGCGGCGATGCTCGAGCTGACCGGCGCGAACCGGTTTCGCGTGATCGCCCACGATCGCGTCGCGCAAGCGCTCAAGGATCTGCCGGACGACGTCGCCAAGCTGGTCGACGATCCGGCGCGGCTCGAGGGCATCGAGGGCATCGGGACGAAGAGCGCGAAGAAGATCATCGAGTACGTCCGCACCGGCAAGATCACCGAGTACGAAGAGCTCCTGGACGTGGTGCCGGAGGGTCTGCTGGAGGTGCGGCGGATTCCCGGGCTGGGGCCGAAGACCGTCAAGCTGCTGTGGGAGCAGGGCGGCGTCACCGATCTCCCCTCGCTCCAGGCCGCGCTCGACGCGGGGACCCTCGAAAGCCTGCCCCGCATGGGCGCGAAGACGCTCGAGAACATCCGGGCTTCGATCGGCTTCATGAGCCGCGCCGGGCGGCGGACGCGGATCGGAAAGGCGATGCCGATCGCCGAGGCGATCGTCGAGCGTTTGCGGGCCGTGCCGGGCACGGAGCGCGTCGAGTTCACCGGGTCACTGCGACGCGGGCGGGAGACGATCGGCGACCTCGACGTCCTGGCGTCGAGCACCGATCCCCACGGACTCTCCGAGGTCTTCCGGTCGATGGACGGCGTCGAGCAAATCCTCGTCGCGGGCGACACCAAGAGCTCGGTCCGCCTCGCGGCGGGTCTGCAGGCGGACCTGCGGGTGGTGGACGCGACCGCGTACGGCGCGGCGCTGCTGTACTTCACCGGCTCCAAGCCGCACAACGTCGCGTTGCGCGAGCGGGCGATCAAACGGGGGTACCGGCTGAACGAGTACGGTCTGTTCCCCGACGACGGCGAAGAGACGCCGCCGCAGCAACGCGGCATCGCGCCCGTGGTCTCGGCGACGGAAGCGTCGATCTACGAGAAGCTCGAGCTGCCGTACATCCCCCCGCCGCTTCGCGAGGATCGCGGCGAGCTCGCCGAGCCTCCGCCGGAGCTCATCGACGTCGGCGACGTCCGGGCCGAGCTCCATGCGCACACGATCGCCTCCGACGGCCGGCTGACCATCGAGCTCCTCGTCGCGGAGGCGAAGCGTCGCGGCTACGACACCATCGCGATCACCGACCACTCGCGTTCCAGCGTGCAGGCGAACGGGCTCTCGGACGATCGTCTGCGCACGCACATCGCGGCCGTCCGGGACGTGGCGGCCCAGACCGACGGCATCCGGGTGCTGGCCGGCAGCGAGGTGGACATCCTCACCGACGGGCGACTCGACTACGACGACGAGCTGCTCGCGGAGCTGGACATCGTCGTCGCCTCGCCGCACGCGGCGTTGACCCAGGACACCGAGAAGGCGACACGTCGCCTGCTGGCCGCCATCGAGCACCCGCTCGTCGACATCGTCGGTCACCCGACCGGACGCGTCATCGGCCGCCGGGGGGGGCTGGAGCCCGACCTCCCCACGCTCGTCGCGGCCGCCGCCGAGCACGACACCGCGCTCGAAGTGAACGCCAACTCGCGGCGGCTCGACCTCCGCGACACGCACGTGCGGGCGGTCGTGGAGGCCGGGGGGCTCATCGCGATCAACACCGACGCCCACGGCGTCGAGGACTTCGACCAGCTCCGCTACGGCGTCCTCACCGCCCAGCGGGGATGGCTGACCGCGGATCGATGCATCAACACGTGGGCCCCCGAGGCCATCGGCGCGTGGCTGGCCCGCCGACGCGGGGTCGCCGCCCGCTGATGTTCCGGCCGCCGTGTGCCGATAAGAGGGTCATGACCGCCACCACGCCCATCCCCGACCGCAACGCCCGCCGTCTCGACCAGGTCGCGTTGCTCGTTCTGCTGCTCACCGGTGCGGGCCTGCTGTCGGTTGGTCCGTGGCAAGCGATGGTCGCCGTCTTCGCGTTCGGCGTCTGGTGGCTGATGGGCTCGCGCCGGACTCGAGCCGGCGTGAGAATCCGCTGCGGCACGTGCGGCGCCGAGGCCGGTGAGTGTTTCTGCGACCGGCTGCTTTCCGGTCAGGACGCGTCGACGAGCTCGAGCTCCTACGAACGCGCCGCGTAGCCGGCCGGTCGAGCCGAGAAATGCCCTCGTGGCCCGGGCTCCGGTCCCCTACAATCGACGTTCGTCGCGTGCGCCGGGGGAGAAGGAGGCGGGAATGCGACCGCGAACGAAACGGTGCGAAGGCCGGATGACAGCGTGCGTCGTGGCCGGCGGGCTCCTCGCGTTGGCGACGCCCGGCTTTGGTCAAGGCGGCGACGACCCCGCCACGGCCACGCCGATCGGATCGCTCCCGTTCGTCGATACGGGCACCACGCTCGGCTTCACGGACGACTCGGACGAAGTGTGTCCCTTCACCGATTCGACCTCCCCGGATGTCTACTACGTCATCACGCCGGAGTCGGACATCGCGATCGACATCGACCTCTGCGAGTCGGACTACGACACGAAGGTCTACGTCTACGACGCCGCGCTCGGGCTGATCGCATGCAACGACGACGCCTGCTCGGATGCGGCGGGCAACCCCTTCCGCTCCCGGCTGGCGGGCGTGCCGCTTGCCGCCGGAGCGACGCACTACCTCGTCATCGACGGCTTCGGGGGAGAGGCGGGCGACTACCTCATGGTAGTCGAGGAGTCGAGCACGGCCTGCACGTCGGCGCCGCCCTTCCTCGACGACGCGTCCGCCCTCGACTTCGATGGCGTCGACGATTTCGTCAAGGTCGCGCCGGTCGCCGCGCTCGCGCTCGGCGACGCGATCACGCTGGAGACGTGGGTGTACCCCGATTCGGTCGCGGCGTTCGGCAACATGATCACCAAGGCCTCCGACATCACGGTCAACTACGCCTTGCGCTACGAGACCGACGGCTCGCTCGGGTTCTTCTACCGCGCCGCCAGCGACACGGGGTGGTTCGAGTACAACTCCGACGGCGGGGTGATCGGACCGGGACGCTGGCAGCACGTCGCGGTGACGCACACCTTCGGCACGGCCGACATCGCGGTCTACGTCGATGGTCTGCCCGTCGGCGGCTTCTGGAGCGCCACCCCCACCGAAGGCCCCATGACCACCGACGAGAGCCTGCTGTTCGGCGGCACCGCGCTCACACCCGGCGGCACGACCATGCGTCTCGTGGACGGGCGGCTCGACGAGGTGCGGATCTGGAACGTCGCGCGAAACGCGAAGGACATCGCCGCCTCGTTCAACGCCGTCCTCGACGGGGACGAGCCGGGGCTCGTCGGCTACTGGCGGTTCGAGGAGGGGGCCGGCGGATCGGCCGCGGACACGGCGGGCGGCTACACGGGATCTCTCGTCGGGCCGACGTGGTTCGAGCTGGACGAGTGCGCGCCACCCTGCCCCTCCGACGTCGACGGCTCCGGCGACGTCGGCTTCACCGATCTCCTGGCGATCCTCTCCAACTGGGGTCCCTGCGCGGGGTGTGGCGAAGATCTCGACGGCTCGGGCGACGTCGGCTTCACCGACCTCCTCGCGGTGCTGAGCGACTGGGGCGGCTGCCCGGTCGCCACCGGGGCCTGCTGCCTGCCCGGTGCGTGCGAAGACCTCAGCGCGGACGACTGTACGGCCCGGGGCGGCGTCTACAACGCCGGTGAGAGCTGCGCCGACATCGGCTGCCCGGGCGACGACGGCTGGATCGTCTCGGCGCCGCTCGTGTGGTCGGGCGACACGTGCACCGACGGCTTCGACTGCGATCTCGAGTCTGCCCGCGACTCCCGCTGGCAGATCACCATTCCCGCGGACGGCTCGTGGACATTCTCCGTCTGCGGCGCGTCCTTCGACACGGTCATGTTCCTCGGGACGACGCCGTGCAGTGAAGACGTGGCTGCGAGCGACGACGCCTGCGACATTGCCTCGGAGATCCAGGTCGACCTCACCGCGGGCGTCTACTACCTGACGCTCGAGGGCTTTTCCTCGGACGAATGCGGCGGCTACACCCTCGCGGTCTCGCAGAAGTAGGTCACGCGCCGGCAACGAGCTTCAGCAGCCACATGCACAGCAGCCCGGCGTACGTCCCGAGCACGTAGCCGGCGACCGCCAGCAGCACGCCGACCGGCGCCAACGTCGGATGAAACGCCGAGGCCACGATCGGCGCGCTCGCCGCGCCGCCGATGTTCGCCTGCGATCCCACCGCCACGAGGAAGATCGGCGCTCGCACGAGACGGGCGACGGTGAGCAGCACGATGATGTGCACCGCCATCCAGATGAGGCCCATGACGACGAGCACGGGCGCTTCGGCGATGCTCATGAAGTTCGCCGATGCCCCGATCGAGGCGACGAGGATGTAGAGCATCACGGAACCGACCTTGGACGCGCCCGCTCCCTCCAGCCGCCGCGCCGGTGAGAACGACAGAATCACGCCCCCGGCGGTGATGAGAATGAACTTCCACGTCGTCGCCGAGAGCATCGGTGTCGCGTCCGCTCCTTCGCCGGTCACGATCACCTCGGCGAGCCGCGTTCCCATGATCGAGCACAGCCAGGCGCCGACGAAGGCCAACGCGATCATCAGCGTCAGATCGGTCAGCGTCGGCATTCGCGCGGTGCTGGCCTGGTAGTCGCTCAGCCGCTGCTCCAGCTCGCGAATCGCCGAGGCGTCGGCGCCGGTGGCCCGATCGATCCGCTCCTGCTGTCCCGAGCAATAGAGCAGCACGCCCATCCAGATGTTCGCCACGAACACGTCGACGATCACCATCATGCTGAACATGTCGGACGTCACGCCGGCGATCTCGCCGAGCGCGACCATGTTCGCGCCGCCGCCGATCCAGCTTCCGCTGAGCGCGGTCATGCCCTGCCACGTATCGACGGGCACCCATGCCTTGCAAATGAGCAACGCCAGCGGTCCGCCGATCACGACGCCAGCCGTCCCGGCGAGCAGCATGATGATCGCGCGGGGGCCGAGGCGGACGATGCCCGGCACGTCCAGGGCGAGAATGAGCAGGACCAGGCTGGCCGGCAGCAGGTACCCCTTCACCCACCCGTACAGCACGCTGTCTTCCGGCAGCACGCCCATCGTCGTGAGCAGCGTCGGCACGAAGTAGCAGAAGACGAGCTTGGGAACGATGCCGAACAGCCGGCGCCCGACTGCCTGCTCGCCGAACCAGAAGATGACCGCGAGCGTCGCCAGCAACACGGCGAGCACGCCGACGGGATCCGTGATGAGCGGCGTGCTGTCCGTCTGGCCCACGATCGGCTGGTCTGACAGCGTCATCATGATGCCGTGATAATCGAACACCGCAAGGCTGTCCAGATCATGCCGACTTCATCGATCTCCTGTTGCTGCTCTCGAAGTGGTCATGACAGCGCACGCGTCGAAACGCGAGTGACCACGCGTTGTCTTCGATCACGGCACGCACGGTCCCCATGCGGCGAGCGTCGTCAGCAGATCGGCAAAGCCCACGTGGCCGTCACCGTCGAGATCCGCGCCGCACGCGACGCACGGACCCCAGCTCGCGAGGACGGCGAGCAGGTCGCCGAAGCCGACGTCGCCCGAGCCGTCGAGATCGGCCGGGCAGGAGCGGCCCGGGAATTCGTACGCGCCCATGTCCACGATCGGGGGCGGACCGACGCCGGTGTCGATCGTCGCCGGATCATCCACGAACCGCGCGGCACCGTCCGCGTCGATCGACACGCCGGCGGGCATGTGTGGGTTCTCACCGGCGTCGATTGCCGGCGAGTCGGGTTGCAAACGCAGGTCGCCCTCGTCGTCGTCGGCGGTGCCCCACCGGCCGTCCGCACCGGGATCCGGGGACCGGACGACGCGCGGATCGACGTCGACGACGCCTTGCCCCGGTCCGCTCCAGCCCCCCTGGACCACGCACGCCGTCACCGTCGTGGCCGATTCGGTGCCGTCGACGATCGGTTCGACGCCGTTGTCCCAGACCAGACAGTTGCTCACGGTCACGCGGCTGTGCAGGCCGAAGAGGGCGCCGCCGGTGGCGGCCCGGTTGGCAACGAACGAGCAGCCGGCCACGATCGCCTCGCTGTAATAGCTGTTTACCGCCCCTCCTTCGGCGTCGGCCCGGTTTCCCACGAAGACGCAGCTCGCAATCAACGGGTTGCTGCACACGTCGCTGTACAGACCCCCCGCCACCGCCGCCCAGTTGCCCACGAAGACACACGCGACGACCGGCGGGTGGCTCTCATCGAGGTTGTAAAGGCCGCCGCCGAGATCCGACGCGTTGCGTTCGAACCGGCACCCCGTGAAGACCGGTGCGCTCCGGACGTTGTAAACGGCCCCGCCGCCGCCGCGATCGTCGAAGAACGCCGTGTTGCCGACGAACGTGGAGTCGGTGACCGGGCCGCCGCTCTCGAGCCAATAGGCGGCGCCCCCGCGTTGCGCCGAGTTGCCTGCGAACGAGGTGCCGCTCACCTCGGGGTGGCTGCCGCCGAGCGCCGGATCGTGCCCGGGCTCGTTGACGAGCGCGCCGCCCCGCCCGAACGGAGCGTGGTTGCCCGAGAAGACGCACTCGATGAGGGTCGGATGGCTCCGGGCGTTCACCATCGCGCCCCCGCCCCCGCCGGTCGCCTCGGCTTCCGCGGCCGTGTTTCCGTCGAACGTGCAACGCTCGAAGCGGCCGTCGCTCTCGTCGCGATTGCAGACCGCGCCGGCGTACACCGCGGCGGTGTTGGCCACGAAGAGGCAGTCGATGAAATCGGCGGGGCTGGCCCCGTTGTAGACGGCCCCCCCGTTGTCGAGCGCCCGGTTGTTGGTGAACACGCACGCCGAAAACCGCGGGCGGCTCCCCTCCTTCGCCTGCAGCCCGCCGCCCTGAAAGGCCGCGAGGTTGTCGGTGATGACGCACCCGACGACGGTCGGACTCGCGGCGACGAGCAGAAGCCCGGCGCCGGTTGCATCCAGATCGTCGCCGTCGGCGTGACCCCCGGTGATGGTCAGACCGTCCAGGAGCGCCGAGGCATCCACGTCGATCGCCGTCACCACGTGCCGGGCATTCTCGGCGCGTCCCGCGAACCCGGGGCCGTCGTCGCCGGCCAGATCGCCGCTGAGGATCGTGGGGTACCGCACCGGATCCCGTTCGTCCGGGTCGGGCGCCGCCTGGCCGGCGAAACCGCCACGCCACGCCACGCCGGTCGCGGCGACGAACGTCGCGTCCCGTTCCCCGGTGCCGGCGGGGTTGCTCGCGTCGCGATCCGGCGGATAGACGCCGGCGGCGATGCGGATCTCGACCGCGCCGGAAATCGCCTCGGCCGCGTCGATGGCATCGGTCAGAAACACGAAGGCGGTCGCCCACGCCACGCCGTCACCGCCCGGGATCGCGGCCCGGTCCACGTACAACACGGTTCCTGCCGTCGCCGGCACGACCGGAAGCAGCCACATCGCCACCAGCAGACCCCATCTTCTTCGCATCGACTTCATTAGGCGCGGGCGACCGTGTCGTCGCAAGGATCCTGCCGCCAAAAGCTCTTCTCACCGGGTCTGGCGACGCAGGAGTCCGCGGGGGGACAAGGCGATCCAGAAACCGCGGCGATGCGGCGGTGGGTCCGGGACATCCACGGGGGGACGCCGGCCGGGATCGGTGGTGGTGTCGTCGGCTCCCGGCGGCCCGAAGCCGCCGAGGATCAGGGTGGGGGGCGGGTCCTCGGGCATGGTTGCGTCCTTTCGGCCCCTGCATCGTGAGTCAACGCGACACGCGGCCGGCCGCGCGGACACGGAATCGCGAGATTCCCACCACTCTCCGTCGCGGCCCGGAACACGTCACAATGCAGCGATGGCCGCCCTGGACCGCCACGACCTCTACGAACTGTGCGTGCAGACGCCCGGGGAACGCGCCGATCTGCTGGCGGCCATCCACGGTGCGTCGCCGCGGGTGCTCGGGGAGGACTTCGCCGGCACCGCGGCGACGTCCCGCGCGTGGGTGCGGGACGCGTCCGATCGGCGGGCCATCGCCGTCGATCACGACCCCGTGGTCACGCGACGCGGCGAGACGCCCCCCGGCGTCCAGATCGTCGAGGGCGACGTCTGCCGTACGACGGACGCCGCTCGCCACGCCGCCGACGTCATCTACGCCGGAAACTTCTCCATCGGCGAGTGGCACACGCGCTCCGATCTGCTCGCCTACCTGCGTCACGTTCGCGGACGGCTCCGACGCGGCGGCGTCTTCGTCTGCGATGTGTACGGCGGCGAGACGGCCTTTCTCACCGGAGCCACGGACCGCGACACCCCGCTCCCGGACGGCCGCATCGTGCGGTACACGTGGGAGCAGCGGAGCGCCGATCCCGCCACCGGAGAGGTCGTGAACGCGATGCACTTTCGGATTCTCCGCGACGGCACGGCGGAAACGCAGACGGAGTTGACGCTGACGGACGCCTTCGTCTACCACTGGCGTCTGTGGGGAATCGCCGAGCTGCGTGACGCGATGGCGGAGGCGGGCTTCTCGCAAACGGCCGTCCATCACGCCCAGCCCGACGCCATCGACGATGCGGGCGGCGTCTACTCGCGGCCGCTGGACGGACCGGACGAGCTTGACGACAGCTTCGTCGTTCTGGTCGTCGGCCGAACCGAGTAGGATGCGGCGATCATGAGACGCCTGCTCACCGTCGTCGTGCTCATTGTCCCGCATGGCCTCCCGCTCGTAGGGGCGCGTTCGGCCCAAGCCGAAACGACGTTCGAGCGTCTCCCGCTCGGCGACGACGAGACGCTCGAGTACGCGCTCGTTCGCCCGGACGACTTCGATCCCGCCCGCACCTATCCGGTCCTGCTCGCGTTGCCCCCCGGACGCCAGACGCGGGCGATGGTCGAGGCGGGACTGGGCCGGTACTGGGGGGAGCAGGCGGCGCGACGCGGGTGGATCGTCGCGAGCCCGATCGCGCCGGCGGACGGCCTGTTCTTCCGAGGCGGTGAACACGCGATTCCCGCGTTGCTCGACCACCTGGAGCAGGCCCTTCACGTCGAAGGGGGCCGGTTCCACCTGGCCGGCTCGAGCAACGGGGGCCGCAGCGCCTTTCGCGTCGCCGGGCTTCACGCCGATCGCTTCCACTCGTTGACGGTCCTGCCGGGGTACCCGCCGGAAGCGGACGACGAAGAGCGGCTCGCGGGGTTGACGGGTCTTCCGGTCGCCATGTTCGTCGGCGGCCGCGACACGGGATGGATCGGACCGATGCGACGCACCCGCGATCGGTTGCGTGAGCTCGGCGGCATCTGCACGCTGACGATCATCCCCGGCGCCGGTCACGTGCCGCCGAGCCTCGACGGTCCGGTGATGATGCAGCATCTTCAGGGCGTGCGGGACGACGTCCTCATCGGCCGCGTGCTCGACGACTTCCACGCCGCCGCGGCCGCGGCCGACGGACCGCGGTACTTCCGCCACTTCACGGCGGACGCCGTCTTCATCGGCACCGATCCCGGTGAACGGTGGACCCGCGCCGAGTTCGAAACGTACGCCAAGCCGCACTTCGCACGGGGCACGGGCTGGACGTACGTCACGACGGAACGCCATATCACGCGCGGGCCCGACGACGCGACGGCCTGGTTCGACGAGATGCTCGAGAACGAGCGGTACGGGACGTGCCGCGGCACCGGCGTGCTCGTCCGCACGCATCGGGGCTGGAAGATCGCCCAGTACGCGTTGACGATCCCGCTTCCGAACGACCTCACGCCGGAAGTCGTCGGACGCATCCGGGAGTCCGCGGCCCCACACGAGTAGACCCGCGTCCCTTTCCAAGCCCGGAGCAACGGAGTGCGAAGCAT
Organism: Phycisphaerales bacterium; assembly: GCA_013003065.1. GTDB lineage: Bacteria > Planctomycetota > Phycisphaerae > Phycisphaerales > SM1A02 > JABDLI01. The sequence goes on from JABDLI010000070.1 coordinate 17,984, forward strand.
GATCTGGCTGGCGGCGGGAGTGGGTCTGTGCCTCGGCGGGCTCGTGGGGGTCGTCATCCTCGTGGGCCTGACGCTCCCGCGTCTGCACGTCGCATCCAGCCGGGCCACGATTGCCGGCGCCCCGGACGCCGTCTGGGAGACGCTCGTCGACTTCGCCGAGCATCCGAGCTGGCGACCGGAGGTCCATCGCTACGAGCGTGGCCCCGACCGGGACGGACGCCCCCTGTGGACGGAGTTCAGCAAGTACGGTGAGCTTCCGATGCTCGTGGAGGTCGCCGACGCCCCCACCACGCTCCGCACCCGCATCGCGACCGACCGTCTGCCGTTCGGAGGGAGCTGGACGTGGGAGCTGTCGCCCCACGGTGACGCGGCAACGGAGGTGCGGATCACGGAGCGCGGCGAGATCGGCAACCCCATCTTCCGGTTCATGGCGCGATGGGTGATGGGGTACCACTCCACGATGGACCGCTTCCTCGAGAACCTCGGCCGCCGATTCGGAACCGAGGTCGAACCGGAGCACCCGGACGCCGCGTGACGCGTTCCGCGTGTGATCCCAGTCCAACACGTTCCGGCTCCCGGCGGCCCCCACGGGACCGCGAAGCGTCCGTGGCACCGCCGGACGCGGGGTGTTTGTCCGAGACGACAACACATTTCAAGAATCTTTGGTCAAGAGTTCTTGAATTGCCGATGAGGTGTATATACAATGAGACAAACGGCCCGCCGGTTCATGAAAATGCCCGCTCGACGGGCAACCGGAAAACAAAGGGGCCCAAAAACGGAGCGACCTGCGTTGCCTTGGTTCGAAAACTCAAAGTGAGAGAGTGACTGAGAGAGCGAAACGCAGGGAGACTTCGAAGCGACGAGCCGGCCGTGGAAGAACGCGGCCGGCCGCCATTTTTGCCCCGTCGCGTCTGATCTCGGACAAACTCAGAGACACGCGCCCCAGCTCGCGAGCAAGAGCAGCAGGTCGGTGAACCCGACATCTCCGCTGTCGTCCAGATCCTCGTCACAGCCCGCACAGGGCCCCCACTGCGACAGCACCGCAAGCAGGTCGGTGAAGCCGACCCTGCCGTCGTCGTCGAGATCCGCCGGGCAGGTGTCGACCGCGGCCGAAGTCGTCAGGGTGTACCGCGTGCCGCAGGCGGCCGTGTCCGTGAAGGCGAAGGGGTAAACGACGATCCAGCTCGGGCCGACTCCGGCCGTCGCGGTCAGCGTCACGACGTCGCACTCCAGGCCGGCTCCGCTCGCCACCAGTCGCCCCGGGCACCCGGTCGCGCCATCCGCGAGCAGGACCTGCGCCCGGAACTCCGCCTGGACGGTGATCGTGATCTCCGCCGGTCGCTCGAGATCGATCTCGTACCAGTCGAAGTCCGCCGTCTTTTCCCCGTCGAGGTCGTACACCCCGCTCGTCCCGCAAACGGTCGTTCCGACGGTCAACGGCGAAAAGACGGGCGGGGCCGACAGGCAGCCGCCATTGAAGTCGTCGATCGTGCCCGGGAGACATACGGGCTCTCCCTCGGCGTCCCCGCCGGGCGGGCACGGGGTGATGCACGGGCACTGGTCGCACTCGGTGTCGCCGCCGAGCCAGTTGCCCCCCGCCGCGAAGCAGCGTTCCTGCTCCACCCGTTCGCAGGTCGCGTCGGCGAAGCAGCACGCCCCGAGCACGATGCCGCATGCCGGTTCCAGCTCGTCGCAGGTCGCGTCGGGCTCGAACCGCTGCCCCGGCGACGTACACGCGGTGATCTCGACGCCATCGGTGCAGATCGCGGTCGCCGACGTGCAGCAGGCGCCGAACACGCCCCCGCTCGTCCCCTGAAGACAGAACGCCAGATCGAAACCCTGCTCCGACGGCAGACAGCCGTCGCAATAGGAGCCCCCGGGTCCCGCGCTGATCCAGAGGAACCAGCACGCCGCGTCGCCGCGGCCGACGATCGAGATCCACCCGTTGACGAGGACGCACGACTCGGGCAACGTGACGTCGTACCGGTTCAGCTCGGCGCCGAGATAGATCGCGCCGGTCGGCGTCCGCGTCGCCTCCACGGTGTAGCTGCACTCGACCGCGCCGGGGACTCCGCCCGCATCGCGGTGAAACGAGATCGAGAACGTCGGATCGCTCTCGACGCACTCGACGAAGACCGCGCCCTCCAGCCGAAGGTCGAATCCCCACCAGGTGATCGACGAAACGGGGCCGTCGACGCCGGAGAAGTCGTCCCAGCGTTGGAAGATGCTCGTCGCCTCGGAGGTGCCGGCGATGAAATCGTCGGGCCCGTCCAGCGATTGGCCGTACAGCGTTCCGGGCGGACAGGCGGATGGCCGGGCGCACGGATCGTCGGCGCACTCGGCCCCGACGAAGAACGTCCCCGCCTTGGCGTCGCACTCGAAGCGTCGCGTCGCCGAGCAGCGGTCCGCGAGGCAGCACGCGCCGCTGGCACACGGATCGGTCACACAGCTCGTCCCCGCCCCGAGCCACGTGCCGCCCGCCGTCGCGCAGGCTTCCGGCGACAGGTCGTCGCAGACGGCCCCGAGGCAGCACGCGCCGATGCCCGCGTCGCACGGATCGTCCAGGCAGCTCGTGCCGGCCCCGGCAAACTCGCGTCCGCCCGCGATGCACGAGTACGCATCGGAGATCGCACAGCTCGTGTCGAAACAGCACGCTCCGTCGGCGCACGGGGCATCGACGCACGCGGCCCCCGGCAGGAAGACCCCGCCGATGGCCACGCAGGCGGCTTCGTCCGCAACGTCGGTGCAGCCGCCGGGATCGCAGCAGGCCCCCGCCCCGGCGTGCGCCGGCGTCCCGAGGAATTCCGCCACCAGCCCGAAACCGAGAACGATGAAGGCCGCCACTCGCATGGTCTCGATCATACGAGCCGGCCGGCGGCGAAACGAGTGTTTCTCACCCGCTCCGGCGGGAATACACCCGCCCGCACCGGGTCCGGACGATGGGCGTCAACCGCCCGACCAGGAGCACGACATGTCCATCACGAACACGATCCGCGGATTCGGCCTCGGTCTGATCCTCGCCGCCACGACCCTGCTTGCCGGCTGTCACACCGCCCCCGAGCGTGGGGCGCTCATCGGCGCCGGCGTCGGGGGTGTCCTCGGGGCCGCCGTCGACGAGGAGGAGCCGGCCCGCGGCGCCATCATCGGCGCCGCCATCGGCGCCGTAGGCGGCTTCATCATCGGCGAGGGCGTGGAGCACGCCGACGGCCACGGGTACCACGACCACCCGTACGACCACGATCATCGACCGGGCGACGTCTGCGTCGACCACGGACGGCATGAGGATTGGGACGACCGTCGCGGGCACGGACGCCGCGGTCGCCGCCACTGACAGGACACCCGATCCGCCGGGCCCCCGTTCGGAGGGGCCCGGCGTGGTCACAGGCGTCTCAGTCGTCCTTCCACTCGCCCGGCTTGATCTCGAGATCCGCTTCAAGGAGCTCAGCCGATCCGTCGTACCCGGACGCACCGGCAAAGAGATCCAGCCTGACGGACGGATACGCGTTCGCCGCGCCATCGGGTACGGCCGACGCGTCGAACACGCCTTCGATTTTGTACCGCCCGACCGACGCGGTCAGATGGTCGGCCGCCGCCACCGTGGCCACGATCGACCCGCCGAGCGTGATGATGCTCGCCTCGGTGATCGGATGCGGAAGCGTGAGGGTCGCCTCCTTGCCGGGTTTCACCTCGACGATGGTCGCATTCGTCGTCAGGGTGCCGTCGGCGGCCACTGCAATCTGGGTGATCCCGTCAAGGTCGACCGTGAACGCACCACCGATGTCGTTGAGCTTGTACTTGACACGGAGCGTCGTCTCGTCGCTGGTGATGATCTCCGTCTTGAGGTCGACGCCGAGATCCTTGTAGCGGAGCTGACCGCCCGACCAGTCGATGTCGCACTTGGTCACGCCGGTGGTGGCGTCGTCGTCACGGTACTTCCACTTCCCGCCGTCACCGCCGGTTGCCTCGAATTCGATGACAGCGAGGGGCGCCGGCAGCACGTCGACGCCCGCCAGCGTGAGCCCCACCGATGCGGTTGGAGAGACCTCGCTGAAGTCGACACCGAACGGCAATCCGATCTCGCCGCTGAGCTTGAACTTCGGCGGCGTCTTGTCGAACTCGATCTTGGCCTTCTCGATCTCCAGAACCGACAAGCTGGCCGGCAGCAGCGTGATCGTCGTCTGGGCAACGCCGACGCCGCCGGCCGGGTCGGTGACCGCCAGCTCGACATCGTGGTCGCCGAACGCGAGATCGACCTCGATCACACCACACGTCGCCGCGTTGCCGCTGCACACCACGTCCGTGTCGATCGTCCACTCGTAGAGCAGATCACCGAGGGGTGACTCGGCGTCGGTCGACGTCAGCGCGTCGAGCTGGGCCACGGCGTCGGCGCCGATGTCGACGAGCTGGGCGACGAGGATCTCCGCGATCGGCTTGGCGTCGCACGCGTCGTTGTCGGGCCCGTCGAGATCGCCGTCGCCGTCGGAGTCGGCGTCGAGGGGATTCGGGCACGACCCACCCGCGGCAAGCGTCACCTCGACGCCGTCGTCGAGCCCATCGTCGTCCGTGTCGGGGTCGTGGGGGTCGGTGCCACGCACGATCTCGTCGGCGTCGAGCAGGCCGTCGTTGTCGGTGTCGATCTGACGGAACTCGAACGCTCCGAGATCGACGATCGGATCGCCGTCGTCGTCGGCATCCACGACCCGATCGAGGTCGTCGAGATCCAGCGGGCTCGGCTCGCCGTTGACGCCATCGCCGTCGAGGTCGCCGTTGTCGTTCGCGATGAACGAGGGCTGCCCCCGCTCGACGGCCGGCGAGCCGGCCTGGAGCCGCAAGTCGTCGTCGAGCGTGCCGGCAATGCCGTCGAGTCCGAGGGCATTCACGAAGAGCGGATCGGCGTCGACGATGTCGACGGCGGTGATGTGCCCGCCGCTGGTCAACCCGCCCTCGACGATGGTGGTCCGCACATTGAGCGTGTTGCCGGCCCCGGAGAGGGGCGTCACCTGATCGGGGACATTCCCCCACAGGATGCAGTTGCGGACAAACGTCGTCCGAGTGGACCCGCCGTACGCGGTGACGATACCGCCCCCCTCCGTTCCGGCGACATTGCCCGCGAACGTACAGTTGCTGAAGGACGACGTGGCCACGATCGCGTAGACGGCCCCGCCGGCCAAGTTCGCCGAGTTCCCGCAGAAATGCGTGTTGACCACCTCCGTGGTGCTCGCGAACTGGCGGACGTGCAACGCGCCCGCGCTGCCGTCGCTGTGATTGCCCAGGAACCGGCAGTTGGAGATGATCGGAGACGACCCGGTCGTGCAGTGCAGGCCCCCCGATTGCTGCGACGCGTGATTCCCGATGAACGTGCACCGCGTGAAGCGGGTCTGCGACGTCCCTGCCGAGTAGCCACCGCCCCCGAACAACGCGCGGTTGTCCGTGATGATGCACTGCCGCACGGTGAACAGGTCGCCGGAGAACGCGTTGCCACCGGCGAATCGCAGCCGCAGACCACCGCCGAAGCGGTCGGAGGACGACGTGCCCGTCGCCTCGCCACCCGAGATCGTCACGCCCTCGAGCAGACCGGAGAACTGATTCGGGCTCGGGGAGCCGATCGCGGTCACCACGTGCAACGCGTTGTCCGCGCGTCCCGCGAAACTCGGTCCGTCGTCACCGGCGAGGTCGCCGCTCAGGATCGTCTCGTGGGTCGCTGGATCCTGGAGATTCGGATCCGCCGCGCCCGGCCCCGCGAACCCGCCGCGCAGGTCGACGCCGTCGACGAGCGCGAACGTCGCAACGCGGTCACCCGTGCCCAGTGGCACGGCGTCCGAGCGATCCGGCTGATAGACACCACCCGCCAAGCGAATCTCCGTGACCATCGGGTCGAGAGCCGCCGCCGTCAACGCGTCGCCGAGAAAGGCGAAGGCGGTGCCCCAGCCGAGGCCGTCGCCGCCGAGGGCCGCGTCGTCGTCGACGTACAGGGTGCTGGCGGACGCCAGGCTGGTGGACAAAATGGCGGCCAAGGCGGCCACCCCGAAGCCAGAGCTTCGCGACATGCAGTGTTTCCTTCCTCGGATCTCAGGTCGTGGACGCACCCCCCGACCGGACCCTCATCTTGAAGGGTGCATCCATGACCGTCAATGTGCCTTTTCGAACCAACGCTCCTTTTTTTGACGGGCTCGTGCTGGTTTTCGCACCGGTGAGCGTCCGTGGTCCGTCCGGTGACGGGCACGCTGCACCGTCAGCCCCGCGGAGGAGGAACGCATGATCCTGAACCTTGCCATGACACTCGCCCTGATGGCCGGACAACCGACGCCGGGCGAGCTTCTCGTCAGCGGCTACTGCTCGAACGCCGTGCACCGCTACGACGCGGTGACCGGCGCGAGCCTCGGCGTTCTCGATCCGGCCGGTGGCATCATGGGCCCGCTCGGGCTCACGCGCGACGATCGCGGCCGGATCTACGTCGCCAGCGAGCTGACGGACAGCATCCTTCGCTTCACGCCCGGTGGCGACTTTCTCGACGCGTTCGTGCCCGCCGGCACCGGCGGCCTGACGGAGCCGGCGGCCGTGACGTTCGGCCCCGACCGGAGTGGGGACGACACGCCCGAGCTCTACGTCTCCAGCTTCGACGGCGACTCCATTCTCACCTTCGACGGCTCGAGCGGGGCGTTCGTCGATGTCTTCGTCACGCCGGGCCTCGGCGGGCTGAACGGACCCGACGCCGGTATGAGCTTCGGCCCCGATGGTCACCTCTACGTCCCGAGCTTCTGGAACAGTCGCGTCCTTCGCTACGACGGCGGCGACGGGTCCTTTCTCGGCGTCTTCATCAGCACGGGTCTCGGCGGACTGCAGCGACCCCGCACGATCGTCTTCGAGCCCGGTGACACGACCATGCTCGTGACGAGCGAGAGCGCCAATCGGATCGGCCGGTACGACGCGTCATCCGGGGCGCTCGTCGAGGTGCTCGTCACCGGCATCAGCGGCCCGACCGGTCTCAGCCTCGACCACGCGGGATTCATGTCGGTCGCGAGCATTGGTGACGACGCGGTGTACCGCTACGACGCGGCGACCGGGGCGGCCATCGACACGCCAGTCGGCGCGGGGGCGGGCGGGCTGAGCTGCCCGACCTTCACGCTCTTCATACCGGCCGCGTCGTGCGACGCCGACGTCGACGGCGACGGGACAGTCGCGTTCACCGACCTCCTTGCCGTTCTCGCGGAGTGGGGCCCCTGCCCCGTCTGCGACGCGGACGTCGATGGCGACGAGATCGTCGGCTTCACGGACTTGCTCGCCGTCTTGGCGGCATGGGGACCGTGTTGACGGGCCCGGTGCGTTCGGACGTCGCAGGCCGCGAAAGAACTCCGGCGCGGTCCAGATCGAGTGAGGTTTCGTCCTAACGC
>JABDLI010000075.1 GCA_013003065.1 Phycisphaerales bacterium
TCGCCGTCGAGGTCGCCGGCGACGAGGTCCTGGGGGCTCGACGACGCGCCGAGGAACGCGCCGACCGTCGCCGTGTACCCGCCGGCGCCGTTGCCGAAGAGAATCGTGAGCTGATCCGGCGCGTCGGTGGTCGTCGCCAGATCCATGATTCCGTCGCCGTTGAAATCGGCGGCGGCAATGCCGCTCGGTTCCGAGCCGGCAAAGACGCTGGTGGCGGGATCGAACGTGAACTGTGCGTCGGCGATCGCCGTGAGACTCAGGCCGGACGCGGCAGCGAACATCGCGGTGCGGGTGAAGCGGTGCATGACGGAACTCCAGGTGGAGAGAAGATTGCGTTTGCCGTCGGTCACCTCGACCGACTCCGACCGAGCAGAGGGGGGCCGGTCGTGCCAGATACACCGCTCGCGCGGATTTGTCGCGACGCCCTCGTCGAGGAGGTCAGGATGGAAAGTCGACCGTGGGAACTCAGCCCCAGTTGCCGAGCAGCGTCAACAGGTCGGCAAAGCCCACGCTGCCGTCACCGTTCAGGTCGGCGCTCGAGTGCGTCTCGCCCCAGGCGCTGAGGAGGGTCAGCAGATCGACGAACCCGACGATGCCGTCACCGTCGAGGTCACCCGGGGGCGGCATCACGGGGCCGGACGCGGCCGCGGCAGCGAGGTCGACGCGGCCGACGCCGAGCGACATCTCGGCCGCATACGCGGGATTCACGTCGTAGATTCCGGCGGCGGTGCCCTCCAGCACGGACTGCACGGCGAAGTACGTCGCCAGGTTGGCGGGCCACTCCGGGTGTTGGGAACGGACGACGGCGGCCGCACCGGAGACGAGGGCGGTCGCGAAGCTGGTTCCCCTCCAGGCGGCGTAGTCGCCGTCGGGCCGAATGCTGATGATCGACGTGGCCGGGTCCGCGTCGGCCCCGATGGAATCCCCGGGGGCGCTGAGACGCAAGCGGCGGTTGTAGTTGCTGAACGACGCCTTGACGTCGGCGTGATCGAGCGCGGCGACGCCCAGGGCGCCGGCGATCGCGATCGGGGGGAACACGGGTTCGTCGAAGTCGATGTCGTCCATGGCCGGTCGTTCCCGACACTCGGACTGGTCGAAGTTCCCGGCGGATGCGGTCACCGTGATGCCCAGCCGGGCGGCCTCGGCGATCGCCTGCTTGACGGTGGCCGAGTCGTAGGTCGAGCCGAGGCTCAGGTTGATCACCTCGACGCCGCGATCGATGGCGTGGTAGATGCCGCGCGTCAACGTCCAGGAGTCGCCGACCCCGTCGGCCTCGAGGACGCGAACAGGCAGGATCCGGGCCTCGGGCGCGGTCAGGGCGACCAGCCCGGCCACGAACGTGCCGTGCCCCAGCATCTCGTCCACGAGGAAATCGTCGTCGTCATCGGCACCGTTCCCGGTGTCGTCCGGATCGTCGTCGTCGTCGATGAAGTCGTAGCCGCCGGTGGCGATGCGTCCGGCCAGAACCGGATGGGTGGGATCGATGCCCGTATCCACGATGGCGACGACCACGCCGCGGCCCGTGGCTCGCGCGTGGGCGGTCGTCAGGCCCATGACGGTGCCCGCGTATTGGCCCGTGTAGGACGCCGGGGAGACGCCGCTGACCCAGGTGCTGCCCGTGTGACCTTCCGCCGTGCGGTTGGCGTACAGGAAGTCGCCGGAGAGCAACTCGACGGGATAGCCGGTCTCGATCTCCTCCTCCAGGAGATCGAGGAAGCCCGGCGGGCTTCCCGGCGGGAGGTCGAGCCGAATGAGATATGTCTCGCGGGTCGGGACCTGATCTTCGACGACCAGACCGACGTCGGGGTGCGCGGCATGGAAGGCGGCCGTGAAGGCTCCAAGCGACGAACCCGACGCGATCGTGACGATCGCGAGCTCGTCGATTCGCGCATCCACCGGAATACCGAAGCAATCGTCGCCGGCGGAGGCCGGAGCGGTCGCCCCGGTCGCGAGAACGGCGGTCATGAGAGCGATGGTTCGTCGGGTCATGGTCGTCCCACCAGCGTGAATGCGGCCCAGATGGCCGGGTGAAGATCGTTCGCAATGAGGGCGCGTTGGGTTGCGGCCACGTGCGTGACGCGGGCCCCGGGAGTCCCCAACCAATCATGGCACCCGGAATAGAGCCGGTCCATGAATCGGGCCGTTTGCTCGTCATCCACCCGCCAGAGGCTCACCAGGAGCGTCTTGGCCCCCGCGGCGAGGAAACTCCGCTGGAGCCCGAGCAGCTCGTCTCCCGCGTCCACCCGGTTCAGGCCGGTCTCGCAGCCGCTGAGCGTCACGAAGTCGGCGTCAAGCGGCAGACGCGCGACTTCTCGAGCGTTGAGCCACCCGTCGCTGAGCCGCAGTCCGCTTCCCGCCGGTGCATTGGTCAGGAACCGCCCGTGGACGGCAAGATGCAGCAACGAGGCGGTTGGGGCGAGCGTGCGGAGCCGTTCGCGGGTGGCCTCCGCGCCCCGCAGCAGACGTGACCGCGGAAGCCGGAGCAGCTTTGCCAGCCGCGTTGCCTCCTCGTCGATCCGAGGCGCCTGCTCGTCGGCGACGGCCACGAGCAGCGGCGTGCCCGTCACCGGTCGTTGGTCACGTTGCAGGTGGAGGAGCAGGCTCGCGCTCGGCACCGCATGGACGTCGAAATCTTCGACCAGGTGCTGTTCACCATTCCAGAGCGCCGCAAACGGCACGAGATGAAGCGGCCCGTGGGGCACGATGGTCAGCGTCCGGTGGTTCCGGGAGGCTCGCGTGGCTCGGAGGCGTCCCTCGATCGGACGGACGAGCTGGTCGTAGAGCGCGCCGAGCGCGCGACGGGCGTCGTCGCGAAGCTGGCCGGCTCTCGCGCCCACCAGGGCGCCGGGGCGAAGGGCACGATCGATCTGGAACTGGAGCCGGTGAAGGGCGGCCATGACCGCGTCGACGGACGCGGCGTGGCGGGTGACGGTCGCCCCGTCGCGGTCCACGACGAAGATCGTCAGGGCGTCGCCGGTGACGAAATACTCGATGACGGTTGCGTTCGGGCCCAGCCCGGCCTGGACTTCGGTGAGCGTCGCGCGGGTGCCAAGGGTCACCGGCGAGCGGCCGCGCGCGGCCAGGCGAGCCTCGGCCGCCTCGAGGGCGCGTTCCTGCGCGCGCACGGCGGCGGTCCATGCCTCGTCGGCCTCGAACGCGTGATGGTCACCGAGGCGGCTGTACAAGGCGTTGAGCGCAGCCTGGCACTGCTGCCACTCTTGCTCGAGTGCGGTGGTCGTGGCGTCAGCGCCGTGTGGCGCGGTCACGGCGAGCCCCGCGTGCACTTGATCGAGCAGCGATCGACTCTTGGCCTGCTCGGCGACCGCGAACGCCTCGGCGGTGCCCCGCTCGCCCTCGTGGTCCAGAATCGACTCGAACAGGGCCTCGTGGGTTTGGGTGCGTTGACCGAGGAACGCGGCGCGAAAACGGTCCGCCTGCAGGGCGCCCCGCACGCGTTCGACGGCCTGGAGCGATCGCGTGAGATCGGCGATGGCGCGGCCGAGCTCGCCGCGGCGGCGGTAGACGCGCCCGCGCGTATCGAGGATGTCCGCCAGCAACGGCGCCAGGTCGAGCCGCCGCGCCGCCGCGAGGGCCGCCGTCAGGTCCGCTTCGGCGGTTTCGGTGTCGCCTTCGGCGAGGCCGATCCGCGCGAGCAGGTGCCGGGCGGTGGCGGCATCCGCCGGCCGGTCGGCGACCGCTGCGAGCGCTCGCGTCGCCATCCGCCGTGCCTCGGGGAGACGAGCGTTTTGCAAGGCCAGCTCCGCCCGCACGAGGTCGACGGTTGCTCGGGCCGTGACGTGGCCGAGCTCGTCGAAGGCGGTCGCGGCCGCGGCGAGGGCGGTCTCCGCCTCGACGGGTCGCGCGAGACGCAGGAGCACGAGACCCATGCTGCACCGGGCGCGGGCCGATTCGAGGGCGAGACCGCACTGGTCGAGCTGGATCAATGCGCTCTGGTAGTCCTCGAGAGCATCCTCGGGAAGACCGAGCACGCCCTTCGCCTCGGCCTGCTCGGCGAGAAGGCGGGCGAGGTGAGCCGGAGAGCCGACCCGTTCGAAGTGGCGACGCGCGCCCTCGAAGAAGTACAGAGCCCGATCGAGGCGGCCCTGCCGGCTGGCGAGATCGGCCAGATTGCTCTCGGCGATCGCCGCCGTCAGCGTCGAACCTGCTTCCTCGAACGCGGCGAGGGCGGACAGAAACGCATCCTCCGCCGCGGCGAAGTCGTTGACCGCGACGAGGGCCTCGCCCCGGCTGTTCTCGATGTGCCCGAGGAGCTCCGGCTCGTGCTCCAGCCGCGGCCGCGCGCGGTCGAGGTAGTCGAGCGCCAGGTCGGGCTGATCGCGGCGGAGGTGCACGATGCCCAGGTTGATGTCGGCGCGGGCCGCAAAGTCGTCGGCGTCCACCGACTCGAAGAGGGCCCGGGCCTGCTCGCCGGCGGCAATCGCCTCGTCGTTTCGGCCCAGCTCGCCGAGCGCGTGCATCGAGGCGAGCTGCGCACGCCCGGCCTCGACCGTGTGACCGTGACGCGTCGCGATCACCGTCGCGTCGCGGCAGGCGGCGAGCGCATCGTCGAAGCGACCGACATACGACAACGCTCGCGCACGGGCGTGTTGAGCGCGACTGGCGGTGAGGGGGTCGTCGAGGTCCTCGGCCAGCTTCGTGACGGCTTCCGCGGCGTCGATCGCGGCGGTTGCGTCGGTGGAGGTGAGGTTCATGACCTCGTCGACGAGGGTGGTCAGCTGCGCGGCGACGTCGCCGCCGGCGCGTACGCGTCCGGCCCGCTCGCCCACCGGGAGGGCGAGGAGCGCGCGGAGGAGCGCACCGGGTTGGGGCTCGTCGTCGTTCATGACACGTCGAGGTCGGGCAGCACGAGCACGCCGTCGGCGAGCTTCAGGTGCAGGTCGTAGCGTCCCGGCGCGAGCTCCACGCAGAAATACGCTCCCTCGTCGGCGGCGGTCGCCACGATCGGCGTCTCGGAGCCGGCCCGGGTCACGACAACCTCGAGCTCGTCGGGCCGGTTGGGACCACCGATCTGTCCCTGCAGCCGCCAGCGCGGATCCCCGGACTCGGGCTCGGTCGTCGTCAGGCGTTCGGCCTGGAGATCCACCGAGCAGTCGTTCTGCTCGTACGTGAGCTCGAATCGGCGCTCCGTCGCGGCGGAGCGGACGGCCGCCAGTTGCACGCGGCTGTCGTAGATGAGCTCGGCGATGGTCCGCTGGAGGCTCGCGACCCACGCGACCGAGGGCTCGGGCGCGGGCGTGAAGATGGCCTTGGCCCGGACCACGGTCGGGGCGGGAGGCGCGACCGTGTCGTCCTCTCGGACGCTGCGTGCCGCTGACCGGTAGAGGGCCAGGCGGCGGGCCGCGGCGGGGTCATCCCGAAACGCCGCTGTCACGGCGGCGTGCTCGTCCGCCGGCAGGGTGCCATCGGCAAAGGCGAAGATCGTTTCATCGGTCAGCTTGCGAGGCATCTGATCGGCTCCTTCAACGACCAGTCAGAGACCCCGAAACGGAACCAGATACGCCCATCTTCCCGCATTTGGTGGTTCGGGGCCGGAAGCCCGCGACAGGCACCACCCCGGACGGGCCCCTAATGGGGTTCCAGCGGATTCTCCGCGTCCTCCGGCGTCTGGACGCCGAGCTCCCGGAGGATCTTCTCGAGCTTCGCAAAGCACCGGGCTCTGGTGGGGCCGATGCTGCCGACCGGGATCCCGAGTTGGGCGGCGACGTGGTCGTAGCTTGGCGTCTCCCCACCCTGGAAGAGGGCCAGGAGAAGGTCCCGGCAGCGCCCGCCGAGCTGATCAAGACCCTCGCGGACGAGGTGCTGCCGCTCCCAGCGGTCCGCGTCGACCGGATCGGGGGTCCCGACGTCGGCGATCCGCTCATCCAGCTCCGGGTATCGGTCCGACTTCTTCCCGACCCGCCAGCACTCCCGATGGGTCGTCGTGATCAGCCACGCGGAGAGCCGGGTCTGATCCCGCAGCCGTTCGAGCGTCCGGTGAAGCAGGAGGAACACGTTCTGGAACACGTCGTCCGCGTCCGCGTCGACGAGCCCGTACCGACGGGCGATCGAGTAAACGAGGCGGCCGTACTGATCGACGATCGCGTCCCACGCTGCCTGCTCGCCACGCAGACAGGCCCGGACGAGCGCAGGATCGCTGCGGTGCTTGGCCATACGTCTCCACGATAATCGCCCCGCTCCCGCCTTCTCGTGGCCGTCGCGGTTACGAGTCCAGATGATAGTGCGATTTCGCTTCCCGTCGGTTTCGCGGCCGCGGCGTCGAGAGGAGGTGGGCAGGGTCGGCGTTCGGCGCACGGATGAGGCTCGATGCCCGGGCCCCGCGCTGGCGTCCACGCGACCGCGATCGGGCGACGTGTTCAAGAAAAGGCTACCAGTTTCTCATGAATAGGCCCCGGGACGTGGCTCCGGCGGTACCATGGCCGTGTCGAGGATCATCGATGTACGGACGCGCCACCCAGAATGCGATAGCGGCCATGAGCCGCCTCGCCGAGGTCTACGACGGGGGCACGACGCTCCTCTCGGCCGCGGAGATCGCCGAGTCCCGCGGGCTCCAGAAGCCCTTCGTGGCCAAGCTGCTGTCCACGCTCTCGACGGCCGGGCTGGTGAACGGTACCCGTGGCCCGGGCGGCGGCTTCACGTTGGCCCGCGACCCTCGCAAGATCACGCTCCAGGACGTCTTCGTTCTCTTCGAACGAGAGGACGAATCGCTCGCGTGCCCGTTTGGAGGAGGGGTGTGCGGGGTCGGTGATCCGTGTCCGCTCCACGACAAGCTCGTGAATGTCAAGAAGACCATGGACGAGCTGCTCCTGATGACCAAGTTCGAGGTCTTCCGCGTCGCCTACCAGGACGACGAGCGGCGGCCGACGAAGTCGCGGCGGACCAAGACGAAGAAGAAGAAACGCTCGCGCGATTCTTACCGCGCAACCCGCGGACGCTCCTGACCAACCCCACCTGCTTCCGACTGCCAGCGGAAATGAACCGCCTCAAATCGATCGTCGTGGGCTTCGACTTCTCGCGGTGCGCTGCGTCGGCCGTCGCGCAGGCGATCCGGATCGCCCGGCGGAACCACGCCGACCTGACCGTGGTGCACGCGGTTGACCCGCTCGTGGTTCACGACCTGGCTCGCGCCAACGCGATGTCCGTGGCGGAGACGACGAGCGATACGATTGCCTCGGCGACCCACGCTCTGGTGCAGGCCGTCAAAGCCATCGACCCCGACATCGAGTTCGAGACCCACGTCGAGGTGTCGTCGTCCATCCGAGTGCTCGTGAGCGTCGTCAAATCGACCCGCGCCGACCTCCTCGTGCTCGGCGTATACGGCGTGTCGGGGCCCGGACGCGGGGCCGGCACGCTGGCCACGAAGTGCGTGCGCAAGGCGCCGGTCCGCGTGCTGCTGGTCCACGAGCGGCACGAGAGCGCGTACCGGCGGATCGTCGCGTGCATCGATTTTTCCGAGACCTCGGAGGCGGCCGCGGCGCAGGCGGCCCGGATCGCCGCCGCCGACAAGGCCGAGCTGTTCCTGCTGCACGTCTTTCACGGCCCGTGGCACCGACTGCACTACCGCGCCCCCTCGTCGGAGTCGTCGCCGGATTTCCAGCGTCAGTACACGGCCGCGCTCACCGCCCAGCTCGATTCGTTGCGCGAGCCGCTGGCTCGGCAGACGCCGGACCTCTCGATGACCACCGCGGTCGTCGACCACGTGAGCCACGGCGATGCGATCATCGAGTTCGCGACCGCCAACGACGCCGATCTGATCGTCCTGGGCACCGAGGGCCGCACGATGCTGCGGTACATGATCCTGGGGAGCACCGCCGAGCGTGTGTTGCGTGAGCTGACGTCATCGGTCCTCGTCATCAAGCCGAAGAGCCTGATGCTGACCGAAGAGTAGACGTGGGGTCAGAACGTGTACTCGAGCTGCACGTACACGAAGTCGATGTCATCGCTCGGGCCGGTCTGCTCGATGAAGTCACCCGCGAAGAAGTGGCTGTAGCCGACGAGCGCCGCGAGGTGTCGATCGAACCGGTACTTGACGGTGAGGTCGATCTCGGCCCCGATCTCTTCGTCCGTGCCGGCGCCACCGGGGCGGAGCACGCCGCCGCCGGCGTTGTAGAGCGCATCTTCGTCGCTCGGTCGCCAGAAGAGGTGGCCGCTCAGGTCGGCCTTCCACCCCGCGGCCGGCGTGAGCGAGACGCCGGCGAGCAGGTCGACGGCGTTCTGACGGCCGATCGCGTCAATGTAGCCGAAGTACGCGTGACCGAGCGGGAAGAGGTGGTTGAACGTCTCGACGTCACCGCCGGGCGTGCGGTCGCCGCTGCCGTGCTCGATGCCGAGGTAGACCGCGGGCGCTCCCCCGACGTCGGGCAAGGCATACGTGAGCCGCGCACCGACCATCCACGCGTCGATGTCACCGGCGCCGACTTCGCCCAACTGGTAGGCCCCCTCGACGTCGTAGGTCAGACCGGGCGCGGGAAGTGCGCCGGCGAGGCGGCCGCCGAGCGTGTGACGTTCCTCGCGTCCGCTCGTGCCGTTGAACGTTGCCTGTTCACGGGAGAGATAGAGGTAGTAGAGATCGACCGAGGTGTCGGTGCCGGCCCAGGGGCCGGTGGCGTACAGACCCGCGAACTCGATGTCCGACTCGGCGTCGTTGAATTCGTACTTGCGGACGGGCACGAACTGGCTCGCAAAGCCGGTGTACGTCCACCCGCCGGCCTTCAAGACGCCGCTCAACCCGTCCCACCGCCGCAGTGTGTTGGCCCAGGGCAGGGGGCTCACCAGCCGCTGCTTGCCGAACGAGAACGCCTGTCGCCCCGGACGAAGCGTCAGCGTCGCGTCGGCGTCGAGTGGGATCACGACGTCGAGGAAGAGCTGCTCGAGATCCAGACTGTCGGCATCGAGCGCCCGCCGCCCCCCGGGAAGCTCACGCTCGGTCGCGCCGGCGGTCTTCCCCTGCGTGAAGAGCCGCAGGTTCTCGCCGAGATGCAAGTCGGCGTGCAGGAGGAAACGCCACAGGAGATACGTATCGTCGTTCCCCGGACCAAAGCCGAAGTTCGAGAAGTCCTCGAGCCGAAGCCGGCCCTGCCCTCCGAAGCTGAGCCAGTTGCCGTCTCCGAGGTCGAGGTGCTTCAGGCGATCCCACGGATCGGAGAGCGTTTCGGGCGTGGCGGAGCCGAGGACGGACCAGTCCTCGTTCTGACGCAGGAACGTGTACTTCGGACGATCGACGGACGCGGCCGCGGGCGGTGCGTCCTGGGCAACGCCCGGAGTCGTGATCACGAAGGCGAGCAGCAGGGGTCGAAGGCGATGGTGCGGCACGGGAGGCTCCTTGGTGAACGGGCGTACCGTACCCGCGTGTCCCTGGGTTGCGGGGACGGTTGAGGAGGTTGCGTGGGGGAGGCGGAAGACCGGGGTGGATTCCCCCCGCGGTCACGGACGCGGTCACGGACACGGTCACGGTCACGGACGCGGACACGGACGCGGTCACGGACACGGACGCGGTCACGGACACGGACGCGGTCACGGACACGGACGCGGTCACGGACAC
>JABDLI010000139.1 GCA_013003065.1 Phycisphaerales bacterium
ATCATTTCCGCCGTGGACTTCGTCGTCGAATCCTCGCTGTATCGTCAAATACGGCGTCGGTTCGACTCCTTGCCACGACGAAAAGCATCGCACCCATGCGAATCCTGAGCCATCAAACAGGACCTAGAACGCCGAGCCCGGGATGGAAGGGGGAACCCGGCCGGGTCACGTTGCCGCCGGCGTTTCCAGGTACGGGAGCAATTCGCGGGGGACCCGTTTGAGGCCTCGCCGCTGCGCCTTCGCGACCGCGTACCGGAGCGAGTCCGCCATCCGTTTTTGCACGGCCGCCGTCACGTTGAACCCGTTGGCCCGCATCGCGTCGATCGCCCAGGCCCAGGCGTGGTACTCCTCCAGGCACCGCGGCCGGTAGCGACCGAAGCCGATCGCGTGATGGCCGATCTCGTGCAGAAAGATCGCGCAGCTCATGGGACCCCGCGGGTACGGCGCCTCGATGAGCCGGCTCACCACGCCCCGCCGGTCTCGCACCTCCCACGCACATCCGCTGGAGCTCGACCGCCACCGGTGGATCCGAACGCCGTACGCGTTCTTCATCTCGGCCACCAGCGTGTCGTACCGCCCCTGGATCGGCCGCGGGCGTCGGGCCGTCGACGACGGGGCCCGCCGCCCTCGCGGACTCCGCGTCGGACGCGCCGGACGCGCTGGTGCGAGCAGTTCCCACAAGGTGGCGGCAAATCGATTCACACCGGCTCCATTCGTTCTTCCGGTGAGATCGGGTGACCGCGGAGATAGTCTTCGAATCTCATCGGGCGACCGCCCGGCGGCTGCACCTCGATCATCCGAACGCCACCCTCGGCGCACGTCACGACGCCGCCCTCCCGGATCACGCCGGGTTCCGCCCCGGTGGCCGCGACCGTCTCCACGCGAAGCAGCTTCAGGCGATTGACGCCGAGCCGGACGGTGCACCCCGGCCACGGCGTGAGACCGTGGATCCGGCACCGCACGGCGTCGGCCGACTGGTCGAAGCGAACCGTCCCGTCCGCCTTGCGCAGCTTCGGGGCCGGGGTCGCGTGACGCTCGTCCTGTTCCCGCGGCTCCAGCCGATCCCGCGCGAACGCGTCGAGCACCGCCTCGATCGCATCCGGCCCCAGGGCGGCCAGGCGATCGTGCAGCTCTCCGGCCGTCTCCGCGGGGTCGATCGCGACCGCCCGCTGGCCGAGCACCGCGCCCGCGTCCATCCGCTGGGCGAGCGTGATCACGCTCACGCCGGTCTCGGTCTCGCCGTTGATCATCGCCCAATTGATGGGAGCGGCGCCGCGGTATTTCGGCAGCAGCGACGCGTGCAGGTTGATGGCGAAACGATCGTCGAGCAACGCCGCGGGGAGCTTGTGGCCGTAGGCGATGACGACGAACGCGTCCGCGTCGACGGCCCGGATCGCCTCCACCACGCCCGGGGCATCCATCCGCTCGGGCCGCAGCACGGGCAGCCCGGCCGAGGTCGCAAACGACGAAATCGGCGTCGGCACCGGGTGACGCGATCGGCCGGCGGGGCGATCCGGCTGCGAGACCACGAGCCGCACCTGATGATCCCGGGCGAGCCGCTCGAGGGTGGGCAGGCCGAAAACGCCGGATCCGAAGTAGACGAGCTGCATCGATCAGCGAACGGCGCGGGCGGCCGACTCGAGCTCCTTCAGGGCACGGCGGGTGGTGAGTCGATCCATCGGGCTCATGCGATCGACGATCAGCACCGCGTTCAGGTGATCGAACTCGTGCTGCCAGATGCGGGCGAGCATCCCTTCCCCGTCCATCGTGAAGGCCTTGCCATCGAGATCGATCGCCCGGATGCGGGCCGCGTCGGGGCGTCGAACGTTCACGTGGATGTCGGGCAGGCTCAGACAGCCCTCCTCGGCGGTCACCAGCTCTCCGCGCCCCAGCTCCAGCTCGGGATTGATGAACACGCGATCGACGGGATCGACCTCGCCGCCGTTGGTGACGAAGAGACGCCAGGCGAGACCCACTTGCGGCGCGGCGAGCCCCACCCCGTTCGCCTCGTGCATCAGATCGATCATGCGGCGGGCAACGATGCGGACCTCCTCCGAGTCGGCGTCCACGGCGACCCCGCGTTCGCGCAGGCTCGCGGCGGGGTAGGTCACGATCCGGAGTTGGGCGGCATCGACCGACATGGCGCCTATGCTATCCGCGAACCGACCCACCGGCGATCGACGTGACACGCCCGACGCGGCTCCGCAGGCCTCTTTCGGCGTCGTTGACCCCTGCCGGGAAGCGGCGTACCTTGCCGTTCTCGATGGTCAGCAAGACGGCTCGTATCCGCCGATCGGCGCGGCCCGGGCCATGCCGACGAAGGAACATCGATCCGTGGCACTCTTCAAGAAGAAATCACCGACGAACGGGAACGGGGAATCCGATCCCCCCCCGGCATTCGAGCCTTCGCCCGAGAAGGCCCGGAAGTGGTTCGAGCACGCGAAGACCGCGGCGATGTCGTCGAACTTCGACTACGCCCTCTCGTGCTTTGCCAACGGCTTGAAGTGGGACCCGGGCGCGATGACGGCGCACGAGGCCATGTTCGAAGCGGCCGTCGGCTACATGAACCAGGGGGGCAAGTCAGCGTCGAGCCGCGAGGTGAAGGGTCTCGACGATGGCTCGGAGATGGGCAAGTTCGTCGCCGCCGAGTTCGAGTGGATGAAGGACCTCCACAACTTCAAGAACGCTTTGCGAGCGCTCGAGATGGCGGTCAAGGCCGAGCAGCTCGAGTACGGCCACTGGATCGCCCCCAAGGTCTTCAACCTGCTCCGCGGGCAGAAGAAGCACTCGAAGTCGTCGCTCGTGCAGGCGATGACCCTCTTCCGGAGCGTCGGCGCCTGGGACGAGTCCCTCAACGCCGGCGAGATGGCTCGCGCGCTCGACCCGAGCGACAACGAGCTCGACGCCGATCTGAAGAACCTCTCCGCGCAGCGGGCGATGGACCAGGGTGGCTACGAGCAGGCGGCCGGGGAGGAAGGCGGCTTCCGAAAATTCATCAAGGACGAGGACAAGCAACGCGAGCTCATCGAAGAGGAGTCGCTCGCCGGCGGCGGCTCGATCGAGGAACGAAACCTCCTCCGCGCCCAACGCGACTACGAGGCCAACCCCGCGTCCCCGGATGCGATCAACCGCTACGCCCAGCTTCTCAAGAAGCAAGGCACGCCGGAAGCGGCGCAACAGGCACTCGGGATCTACAAGAAGGGCTTCGAAGACACGAACGAGTATCGATTCCGGATGCACGTCGGCGACATCGAGATCGAGCTGCTTGCCCAGGCGGTGGCCACGCTGGCCGAACAGCTCGAGGCCACGCCGGACGATGCCGGCGTGCGGGACCGGCACGCGGCGGCGCGGACGGCGCTCTTGACGCTCCAGAGCCGCGAGTACACCGAACGCGTCGCCAGGTACCCGACGGATCGCCAACGCAAGTACCAGCTCGGATCGGTTCAGTACGAGCTCGGCGACTACGACGAGGCGATGGCGCAGCTCCAGGCGGCCAAGGACGAGCCCAAGCTTCGCGTGCGGGCCGGTCATCTGCTCGGCCGTTGCTTCTTCGCCGAGGAGTGGTACTCCGAGGCGATCTCGGAGTACGAGGAAGCGCTCGACGCGATCGACGTCACTGAACGCGAGCGCGAGCTGGCCATCCGCTACGACCTCATGCTCGCCCTGCTCGCCGCGGCGCGGGCCGAATCGTCCATCGACCTCGCCAAGCAGGCGAAATCGATCTGCTCGGAGATCGCCCGCCGCGACATCACCTATCGCGACATCCGCGTGAAACGCAAGGAAGTCGACGAAGTGATCAAGACGATTACGGGCGAGTAGATGGCGTCCGCGGCGACACCTTGCCGTGGGTCTGTCCCCCGATGACCTCCGCGATCGCAATCATTCCGGCTCGATTTGGGAGCACGCGGTTTCCCGGCAAGCTCCTTGCCGATCGGACGGGCCGGCCACTGCTCGCGCACGTCTACGAACGCGCGGAGGCGGCGTCCACGATCGGCACGGTCCTCGTCGCGACGGACGACGACCGCATCGAGGCGGCCGTTCGCGGGTTCGGCGGAAACGTGGTCCGCACCCGGACCGATCATCCGAACGGGACCAGCCGGGTGGCCGAGGCGGCGGCCTCCGTCACGGCCGACGTGATCGTCAACGTGCAGGGGGACGAGCCGGAGATCGAGCCGGCGGTCATCGACGCGGTGGTGAGCAGCCTCGACGAACACCCGACGTGTCCGATGGCGACCGCGGCCGCGCCGTTCGCCGCCGGCGACGATCCGTCCGATCCGAACGTCGTGAAGGTCGTGCTGAGCGTCGCCGGCACAGCGCTCTATTTCAGCCGGGCCCGGATCCCCTTCCCCCGCGAGCGCGTCACCGCGACCCCGCTCAAGCACGTGGGTCTCTACGCCTACCGCCGGCCGTTCCTCGCCCAGTACGTCACGCTCGCGGCGACGCCGCTGGAGCAGGCCGAGTCGCTGGAGCAGCTTCGGGCGCTCGAGCACGGGCACGGCATCGCGGTCGCGATCACCGACGCGCATCACCACGGCATCGACACGCCCGAGCAGTACGACGCGTTCGTGCGGCGGTATGCGTCCGCGGCGGCTCCTCGTTCTCGGTGATGGTGTGAGCGTTGCGCAGGCGACGCTCGCATTGGGACCGGCGGCGTCCATGCTGCCTTGGGCAGGTTGGGTCGGCCGTTTGCGCGATGGGCGTCGTCCTCGCGTCCATCTCAACGGTACGCGGGGGCGGTTCGACGAATTCCAGTTCCCCATTCGCCACTCCCCGATCTCCGGGTCCACTTCCACTTCCCATTCCCATTCCACTTCCCATTCCCATTCCCATTCCAGTTCCCATTCCCATTCCCATTCCAGTTCCAATTCTCTCCACCGCGCGGAAACCGGCGG
>JABDLI010000192.1 GCA_013003065.1 Phycisphaerales bacterium
CTCGGCGTCCCGATCGCGGGGCGCTACCTCGACGACCCCGCCGGACACGGCATCGACCCGGACCTGCCGATCTCGTTGCGGGCGGCGGACCTGACTGGCCTGGACGCCATCGAGCTCGTGCTCGAGCAATGCTCGGCCGACGAGCCGTCGACGTGGCAGCTCACGCGACGCGGTCTCGAGGTCGGCACGAAGGAGCGGTTGAGCGCGCCGGCCGCCCGGTCGCTTCGCACGTATCCGATCGAGGCCATGCTGTTCGAGCCGACCCGGTACGACGACGCGCCGAAGCTCGGCATCTTCATCGACAATCCCGTCTACGACCCGTACGCCGGTCCCTACACGCCGCCCGGCGCATCCGGGTCGTTCAGTTCTCGCGGCGTCGTGGTGAACCAGTCCGGGAGGAGCGGCACCGGCACGCCCGATCGCACCGCCCGGGCGAATGAGCTCATCGAGCTGATCATCGCGACCGTCGAGCCGCTCGCCTGGATTCAGAACGGCGGGGAGTGGGCCTCCGTGCAGTACCACGATGGGTTCCTCGTCGTCCGCGCCCCCGACTACATCCACCGGCAGCTCGGTGGTTACCCGCGTGTGCCGCGGCCGCGGCCCCACCCGGAGCCGCCCGCCGGTGCGCGGACGACGACCACCCCGCCTCCGTGACCGTCGAGGCTCACCTTCCGAACGACATTGCCGCGGACGCCCTCGCGCATCTCGGCCTGGCGGCGGGTCCGCCGACCGTCGAGCGGCTCACCGCGCTCGTCGCCGCGTACCCGCGTCGCGTGCCGTGGGAGACCGCCTCGCGCATCGTCTACGGCCCGGTCGACGGCCGCACGCCGTTCCGATCGCCGACGCGGTTCTGGCGTGATGCGATCGACCTCGGAACCGGCGGCACCTGCTTCGAAAGCAACCGCGCGGTCGCAGCCCTCCTTGCGACGCTCGGGTACGACGTGACGCTGACGATCAACGACATGGACGAACACGCGGCGTGTCATACCGCGATGATCGCCCGCATCGACGGTGAGCGGTGGCTCGCCGACCTCGGCCTGCCGGTCCACGCCGTCCTCCGCCTCGACCCGGACGCCGAGACCACCGCCGAGAGCCCGTTTCACGACTACGCCGCACGTCCGGCGGGCCCGCGGCGCTTCGACATCATGCGCACGCACCACCCACGTCCCCGTTGCTTCACGCTGCACGATGACCCCGTCGCATTGCCCGACTACGACGAGGCAACCCGCGCCGACTACGGACCCGGCGGCCTTTTCCTCGACCAGCTCATCATCACCAAGGTGATCGACGGACGAAGCTGGCGGTACCGCGGGGACGAGCAACCCGCGACGCTCGAGTGGTTCGCCCGTGGAAACACCGGTGTCCGGTGTGTACCCGCGGACCCCGTGCCCACGCTCGGCCGGCACTTCGCAATGGATGGCGATCTGTTGGAGCGGGCGTGGCGGCATCTCGACCCCTCCACGCCCGATTCGGACGGATTCTGAGCCGTCAACCAGGACCCAAGCGGTTTCGGAAGCCGGCGGGGCGAACCGGCCGATGATGCGGCGGTGAGCTCCCCGCCCCCCGCCGCCCCGGTCGTCTCGATCGAGCGCCCGCCGTGTTCGCTTGATCCGGCGGAACCGTCCGCCGCCGACTTCATCCACACCGCCGTGCGGTCGATCCGCCGCCTGGCCCGCACCCGCGGCCGAGATCACCCGCACATCGTGATCGCCTGCTTCCCCAAGAGCGGCTCGACGTTCCTCGCGACGACGCTCGCCCGCGCCACGGGATTCCGGCCGTACCTGCTCAACCCCATCGGGCACGACACCGAACGTGACATCCGTCCGCTGTCGATCCCGATGTTCCTCACCCAGCCCACCGTCTCGCAGGAACACATGCACGCGCGCACGGAGAATGTTCGTTGGCTGCGGCTGTTGGGCGTGCGTCCGGTCGTGCTCGTCCGGGACGTCTTCGACGCCGTCGTGTCCGCCCGCGATCACGTCGCCCCGCCGGGCGCCCGCGGACCGGCGGCTCACCCCCCTCCGGACGAGAACGACCCGTCCGTACGGCAGGATCTGGCCATTCGCGCGGGGGTGCCCTGGATGATCGATTTCTTCACCTCGTGGCGGGCGGCACGCGCGAAGCTCGACGTGCACTTCGTCACCTACGACGAGCTCGTCGCCGACCCCATCGCCACGATCGAGCGGATCTTCACGCACGTGGGCATGCGGGTTCCGGCGACGCAGATCAGCGACGCCCTCGCGTCGATCCGCCCGTCGGAGGTCCGCTTCAACCGCGGCCGCGGCGGACGGGGTCGTCTCGAGCTGACCCCAGCGGAGATTCGTCTCGTCGAGGACATCGCCGGCACCGAACGCGATGCGGATCTCTCGATGATCGGGCTCCCATCGTGATGCCGGCGACGGTCCATCAACCGGTCCTTGATCGGGCGCTCCGGGCCGACGTCGAACGCTGGCGGGCGCGGGGCGTGCCGGAACCGATCGTGGCGATCCTCGTCGCCGAGCGGATGATCCCGACGCTCGTCGCCGAGCCCGGTCACCGGCATCTGCTGATCGTCCCGACCCCCGGTCTTCCCACCACGGGCCTGCGACGCCTGACGGAAATGGTGACGGGACTCCCCTGCCGGCGGCTCACGCGTGTCGCGGGCGGCGCCGATCTGGACGAGGGACGGCTTGCATCGTTCGTCGCCGCTCCGGCGTTCGCGGTCGCGCCGCTGCGGGCGACGATCGACGCGATGCGGTGGCTGCGCGCGGTGAACGCCCGGCCGATCGTCATCGTCGATGATGTCTTCGACCGGCTGGCCGCCGCCGCCGATCGTCTCGCCGGCGACGACGACGAGCGGCGCTGGTACGCGGTCCGCCGCCTGGGGCCGGCGGTCGTCACCTTCCTTGCGTCGTGGCGGACGGCGGCCGCGTCGCTGCCCGTTCACTGGCTCCGCACACGCGACCTCGACTGCGATCCCGCCGGCGTCGTGCGTCGCGCCTTTGCGCACGCCGGGTTCACCCCGGACGCCGACACGCTCGCGGCGGCGCTCGCGGAGATCGACATCATCCCGCGGGAGATCGCCATGCCGCTCAGCGGCGAGCAGCGGGCGGCGGTGCGCGACTTGGCGCGTGCGTACGCGGAACTCGATCTCTCGATCGCCGGCTTGTGACCATCGGGCGTGGCCCGGGGTCACGGCCAGCCGTACCACCCCGGATAGTAGTAGCCGCCGTTCCAGCCGCGACGGGCGTACACGTGGTGCGGGCTCAGCGAGATTCGGTATCCGCCGCCCAGCCACGGCCCGCCCCACCATCCCCGCGAGCCGCCATCCGCGGTCGGGTCCGGCGCGGATGGGCGGCGGTAGCGGGCGAGCGCAACCTCGCCAAGCTCGACTTCGCGTTCGGGGCTCGTTTCGGGCGTCATCACCCGGGTCACCGGCGGCGCCGGCATCGTGATCAGCACGTCTGCCTGCACCACCACGGTCAGGGACAGAGCGGCCACGGCGGCGGGCGTCAGGGCGTTACGCATGCGAGCCTCCTGGAAGAAGTTCACTCTCCATGAGACGCCCCGGATCGACCGGACCGTCGGAATCCGTGTCGCCAACGAACGGTTGTTCGATGGTAGGCCACCGGCACCCCTTAGAATGGCCGCACCGCCGCCTCCGGTGGGCCCGCCCAGGAGACGCCGCATGATCACCAGCCTTCTCTGCCTGCCGATCCTCCTCGCGACCGCGGTGTCACCCGACGCCGACACGCCCGCGGACCTGATCCTCCGCAACGGCACGATCGTGACCGTCGACGACACGCTCGGGACCGTGCAAGCGCTCGCCGCGCGGGGGGACCGGATCGTCGCCGTCGGGGACAACGCGACGATCGATCGTCACCGCGGGCCGGGCACGACCGTCGTCGATCTCGGCGGACGCCTCGCCATCCCCGGGTTCATCGAGGGCCACGGTCACTTCGTGGGGCTCGGGCGGGCGATGACGAACCTCGATCTCACCGCCACACGCTCCTGGTCGGCGATCGTCAGTCTCGTGCGGGCCGAGGCAGCGCGGGCGGAACCGGGAGAGTGGATCCTCGGCCGGGGATGGCACCAGGAGAAGTGGGACCGCACGCCGCCGGATGCGGTCCGCGGCTTCCCGACCCACCACGCGCTCAGCGAAGCGGCGCCGGACAATCCCGTCGTGCTGACCCACGCCAGCGGTCACGCGTCGATGGCGAACCAGAACGCGATGGACCGCGCCGGGATCAGCGCGAGCACGGCGGATCCGCCGGGGGGTGAGATCCTCCGCGACGAGACCGGCGCACCGATCGGCGTCTTCAACGAGCGGGCCCAGAGTCTCATCGCTGCGGCGCAAACCCCAGCGGATGCGACCCGGGCGCGGGCCGAGATGGACCGGGCGATCGCCCTCGCCACCGGCGAGTGCCTCAAGAAGGGAGTGACGAGCTTCCAGGACGCGGGCTCCAGCTTCGAGACCATCGAGGCCTTCGTCCGCCACGCGCGGGATGGAACGCTCGACCTGCGCCTGTGGGTGATGATCCGCGACTCCAACGAGCGACTGCGGGAGCG
>JABDLI010000229.1 GCA_013003065.1 Phycisphaerales bacterium
GGGCTACGGGCCCGAGCCGCGTGCGATCGACGCGGTGCCTGCGACGCCGTCGCCTCGGTTGCGGCTCGAGTCGACGGCGACGCAGGAAGCGGACTGAGGGGCGGGGCCGGGGCCGGGGCCGCGTCCGGGTCCGGGTCCGGGTCCGGGTCCGTGTCCGCGTCCGTGTCCGCGGCCGTGTCCGCGGCCGTGTCCGGGTCCGGGTCCGCGTCCGGGTCCGCGTCCGGGTCCGCGTCCGTGTCCGGGTCCGCGTCCGTGTCCGGGTCCGCGTCCGTGTCCGTGTCCGTGTCCGCGAGCGCGCTGGCCTCACTTCATGTGATGCCAGAACACGACCCACATCAACACGCCGATCGCCAGGTCACGTGGAAACGCCGCGTGTTCACGGATGAACGACTCCGCAATCTCGTCGAGCGGTTGCCGGTTCTCGTAGAGCTCGCAGGCGCGGGTGGCGTGGGCGCGCACGTAGTCGATGCCCGCTCGGTGCACTTCGACCGCACGTAAGAACCACGATCGGCACTCGTCCTTCGTGAACTCCGGGCACCGGCGAGCGAGCGCTGAGACCGCACGCGTTTCCGACTGTTCGTACCCTTCGTAATCCACGAATCGCTGGGCGGTGGCGAGCGCCTTCGTCTGGAGATCGTGGAGCGCCGCCCGAGACGGCTCGGTCGCGGAGGTGTCGGTCGTCATTGGGTTCGCTCCCGATTTCGCGTCGGAACGAGGCAGTTTCCCGTTTCTTTGTCGACCATCGAGAAGGATCTATGCATATTCGCCCGGATTGGTATCCTGCGCGGCGAGGCGATTCACAAGCAAGAACGGAGGTTCCGCCATGACGTTCCGCACCGCCGCGTGGATCCTGGCCCTGCTCCCGATGGTCGCGATCTCGGATGCCTCCGGGGAGACGAAGCTCTCCTCCGATGGCCTGAGCGTCGGCATCAACGAGCACGGGGTGCTGCTCACCGTCCCGGCGGAGGGCGTCGTGCAGCCGGACGGTATTCCGATCACCATCACGCCGGGCTTCGCCGAGTGGTACAGCGTCTCGTACGTCACCGACGACGGGCAAGCCCGTCGCGGCTTCGCGCCCGGGGGCCAAACGCGGTGGGAAACGCTGGAGATGATCGAGTCGCGTCTGGTGCGTCACGAGCGTGGCCGGGCCGCCGTCACGGGGCGGCTCGGTGATCTCGAGATCCGCAGCGACTACCGGTTCGTCGGCGACCGGCTCCACGTCACCGCCACCCTTGCGAACATCGGCGAGACGCCGTTGCGCGAGGTCTTCTATCTGCGGGAGTGGCGGGTGCCCGGTCTCCGCGGTTTTACGGATCCCGACGACATGGTCGGTCTGCCCGACGTTCCGGACGACATCGTGCGTCGCGCGTGGATGTGGATGCAGATTCCGGTGGGAGCCACGACGAGCGTGTCGTTCTCCTACCACCCGCCGGTGCCGATCGGCGGGCCGCGATCGGGCGGCGGCTTCGACGTGCCGCTCGTTCACTGGACGAGCGTCCGATTCCCTTCCGGCGTGCCGCTGGGAGGCGCGAACGGCATCTCCTGGGGTGACCTCGACAGCGACGGCTGGCTCGACCTCGTGCTCTTCCAGTCCGGCAATGTCTGGCGCAACGTCGAAGGGGAGAGCTGGGAGCTCATGCTCGATCTGGTCACCGACGGCGTCATCCCGGCCGCGTCGCGTCGTTACGGCGTCGCGTTCGCCGACTACAACGAAGACGGTCTCCTCGACTTCGCCGGCACGCCCCGGAACAACGGCCAGGACGAGTGCTACCGGGTGCTTCGCAATCTGGGCGATTGGAATTTCACCGACGACTCGGCCGACGGGCAGATCTTCGACGAGATCATCTGCAACGCCGACGGCGAGACGATCGCCTGGGGCGACGCCGACGGCGACCTGGACCTCGACGTGTTCCTTCCCGCCTACCAGCCCGTCGGCAACGCCTTCTTTCGCAACCTCGGCCCCGTCGGGGCCGGGGGCGTCTACCAGTTTATGGAGGAGTCGGCCGAGGCGGGTCTCGACATTCCGCCCGGCGTCAACCGTCCCGAAGGGGCGCAGTTCGTCGACAGTGACTTCGACGGCGACCTCGACCTCTACTGCAACGGGACGCTCTACCAGAACGTCTCCACCTTCGGCATCCCGCGCTTCAATCCGATGACCGAGACCGGTTCGG
The DNA here is from genome assembly GCA_013003065.1 of Phycisphaerales bacterium. Classification (GTDB taxonomy): domain Bacteria; phylum Planctomycetota; class Phycisphaerae; order Phycisphaerales; family SM1A02; genus JABDLI01. The sequence goes on from JABDLI010000229.1 coordinate 2,172, forward strand.
GCATCGGGCTCTCCAACGAGCTCGACGAAGGCGCCGCCCTCTTCGATTACGACATGGATGGCGACTACGACCTTGCCATCATCTACACCGGCCCCGGCACGAAGATCTGGGACAACCGGGGCGACGGCACGTTCATGCCCGCCGGCGACATCATGGAGAACCCGTTGCCCGGCAACAACGTGGGGCTCGGCTTCGAAGATTGGGACATGGACGGAGACCTGGATTTCTCCGCCCTGCGGATCTTCCACCGCAACATGCTGATGGAGGACGGCGAGCGGTATTTCAGCGACGCGACCTACGACATCCCGGCGAGCTGGATGACCTACCCGACGCCGGCGTACGCGGACTGGGACCACGACGGCGACCTCGACTGCGCGATGGGGAACTTCCGGTTCGAAGCGCACTTCATGGAGAATACGACGTACGGGCCGGCGACCCCCCACGCCGTCAAGCGGCACCTGCGGGTCCGGCCGCTCGGTGACTCGGAGACGGTGCCCGCCGGTCTGGAGAACGAGTTCGGCGCGACGGTCGAGATCGACGTGCTGAACGTCGAGGAGACCTGGCGTCGCAAGAAGTACACGGCGGCGGCGCACGGCTACAACAACCAGAACGAATACACGCTCCACTTCGCCCTGCCCGAGGATCCGACGCCCGCCGACCCCGACGAGGACGTGCGGTTCGACGTGATCGTCGACTTCCCGACGCTCCCGTTCCAGGGCATCTGGCGTGTCGACAAGCACGTCAACCCCGCGCTCGGCAACCTCGACCTCGCCGACATGGCGATGGATCGCGAGATCCACGTGTTCCGCTCCGGGCTGGTGCGGATGGACGGCACGGACTTCCCGCCCACCGGCGAATCCCCCGTGCTCACGACCGCGGGGGGTGGGCTGGTCGGCCCCCAGCCGGACACCGCGATGCCGGCGCCCCAGCAGGCCCAGGCGAACGAATTCGTCGGCATCGACCTCGACACCACCGGCGCCGCGGCTCCGGTGCGTCTGCGGGAGTACATCCTCGACGGTCTCGTCGGTGCGTCGATCGATTGCGGAAGCCCCGGCACGATCCGCCTTTGGGACGTCACCGACTTCGGTGCGCCGCTGCTCGTCGACGATGCGACGCTCGACCTCGTCACCTCGCGTCGCAATCGCCGCACCCACGTCACCGCCGACGTCGTCCTCCAGCCCGATCGCCGCTACCGGCTGGTGGCGCGGGTCTTCGCCTGGCGTGCGACGGACTTTGCCGGCCCGGCCGCACACGAAGGGCTGACCGTCAACGGCGGCTTGCGTTTCGTCGACACCGATCCCTGTTCGGGCGAAGGCGTCGCCTCCGCCGTCATCCACGAAGACAGCCTCTTCATGACCGTGCGGTTCGCGTCGGCACTCCTGGGCGAGTGCCCGGCTGATCTCGATGACGACGGCGTCGTGGGCTTCACCGATCTGCTCGCGTTGCTCGCCGCCTGGGGCCCGTGTCCGGGGTGCGCGGAGGACATCGACGGCGACGGCGACGTCGGCTTCGTCGATCTGCTGACGGTGCTCGATGATTGGGGACCGTGCCGGTAGGGCTGTTCGCGGCGGGTCCGGGGGCGGGTCCGCGGCCGTGACCGTGTCCGCGGCCGTGGCCGGGTCCGCGTCCGTGTCCGTGTCCGTGTCCGCGTCCGTGTCCGCGTCCGTGACCGCGACCGCGACCGCGACCGCGACCGCGTCCGTGTCCGCGTCCGTGTCCGCGTGCGCGTCCGTGTCCGTGTCCGTGTCCGTGTTTGTGTCCGGGTCCGCGTGTATCAGGCCTCGCCCCCACGTCACGTTTCCAGAGAAGATCCCACCAGGATCCCGCGAACCGGCCGGCTGCGTCTCGTCTCTGGGCAAAGGAGCTTCCCGCAATGTTCCCCCTAATCCGAGCCTCCCTCATTGCGACGGTCGTGACCCTGGCCGCGTTGACGCCAGCGGCCGTTGCGCAAGCCGCTGTCCTGACATACGTTCTGGACGACGTCTGGCTGCTTCCCGACATCAGCCACCCCGGCGGCGCCGCCGCGCCGATGAGCGGCTCGTTCACGTGGACGTACGAGGAAGGGGACTTCGAGAACGGCGCGGGCGAATTCGTCGAGCTCGACGTCCCCTGGTTCCCGGATGACATCGAGTTGGCCGCCACCATCGAGCTGACGTCGATCGAGATCACGCTTCCCGGCAAGTACCACGATCTGGGCGTCGACGTGACGATGCGTCTGCTCGATCCGCTTGCGCTCGATCAGTCGTCGCCGATCGACACTATCTTCAGCGCGTTCGAGATCGAGCAGGGCATCACCCGCAAGGGGCACTTCATCAGCGGGGCGATCGTGCCCGTCGTCGATCAGTGCGTGGCGGATCTCGACGGCGACGGCGTGGTCGCGTTCACCGATCTGCTGTCGATCCTCGCCACCTGGGGATCGTGCCCCGGCTGCCCCGAGGACCTCGACGGCTCCGGCGACGTCGGCTTCGCCGATCTGCTGATCATGCTCAGTGCATGGGGGGCATGTCCGTAGCGGATTCTCCTTCACGCGTCAGCCGTCGCTTCGGCGAACCGCACCGTCTCCCACCAGACCGTGCGCCCCAT
>JABDLI010000329.1 GCA_013003065.1 Phycisphaerales bacterium
CAGAAGCCGCTGGCACTCATGGATCTGCTCGTCCGCGCCTGCGCGCCGCCGGACGGGCTGGTGGTGGACCCCTGCTGCGGCAGCGGCACGACGATCGTCGCCGCCCTTGCCGCCGGGCGGCGGGCGATCGGGTTCGACGTCAACCCGGCCGCCGTCGCCATCGCGCACGGTCGGCTGACGACGTTGGGAACGCCGCTGGGAACGCCCGATCGCGTGTGACCGGGCCGGCCCCGCTCACTCCCGGCCGAAGAGAAGGAACGGGGCGGAGCCGCCGCCTCCGATGTCATCGGCGTTGTAGATGTACTGAGCGTCGAGCGCCTTGGTGATCCGCACCTGCGTCTCGGACAGGTGGGCCCGGGAGTACGCGTCGAGCCGGGAGGCCCGCCGGTCCAGCAGACGGTCGATCTTCTTCTCGAGCGCGCGGAGCTCGGCGGTCGCGAGCGTGGCGACGGGTTTGGCCGCCACGCCCAGACGGGGATTGGGGAGCATCAGATCGATCAGGCGATCCAGATGCTCGCGTTGGAGATTTCGACGCAGGCTCCCGATCATCGGCGTGCGATCGGTGTACTTGGCGGTCTTCGGGCCCTCGATCTCCGACCAGACGTTCTCGCCGATCGTCGACAGCAGCTCCGGGAGCGTCAGGGCATCGTCGGCGGCCGGCGTGCGGAATTCGTTGTCGTAGACCTGATTCAGCGTGTCCGGGTTCATGAGCATCGTCATCGCGACGCTCTGGAGCCCGAGGATGCGATCGTGAATCGGCCAGGCGGCGTCATCGAAAATGGACGCGAACCCGCCGTCGTCGAACCACTTGTCGACGCTCATCTTCGACAGGAGCTCCGGCGTGAGGCCGTACGCTTCGGAATCGAAGACGTTGTCGATCACGAACGCGAGCGCCCGGCGTTGGGAGTCGGCGTCCACCGGCGCGACGGGCACCCGCGCGTCGGGATCGCCCTTCCGGTCGCGGTTGCTGAGCGCGCCGCCGATCCAATTGGCCGCGATGCTCACCGCCCCGAAGTGGCGATTGAGGAGCAGCTCGTAGCCCGCCCGCGCCTTGGCCCAGCTCTCGCCCTTCTTCACCATCCGGTCGAGCAGGTCGCCGCGCAGACTCGTGACGAGGCGAATCTGCGACTCCGCGTACGCGAGCGGATCGCGGCCAAGATCGAAGACGCGGGCGCGGGGATCCGACCCCCAACTGTCCTCGTCGGTGCCGAAGAGCAGCTCCGGCTCGGCGACCCGGGCCAGGATGGGGCCGAGATCGCGTTCGAGCGTGTAGCCGTACTCGATGGCCCACTCGTCGTAGGGACCGAGCGTGTGCATCGCATACGGACCCTGCGTCTCCCCGATGTCGAACCCGATGTTGACCGGCGTGTAGTCCATCACCGAGCCGGTCATCGGCTTGTCCTTCCACGCGTGCGTGTTGATCTCTTCCAGCGAGTAGACACACGACGCCTTGAAGTTGTGACGCAGACCGAGCGTGTGTCCGACCTCGTGCATCACGACGCCCTTGAGCAGCGGACCGATGAACCACTCGGGGATGCCGTCCAGCTCCTGCCCCGGCGGCGTCTCCTCCTCCGCCGCGGGTTCGTCGCCGTCGCTGTCGTCGCCACCGGGCAACCGGCGGTCGGTCAGGAGGGACGGATCGAGCCGGACGAGTGCGAGCTCGAGCGCGGCGACGCTGGCGTACTCACACCGGCCGTTCACCTGGCTCACGCGGCCGAGCAGACCGTCGAAGGGATCATCGCCCATGAGCGTCGGGTCGGCGACGGCCGCCGCGTGCCCGGCGAACGGCTGATCCGAACGAGTTTGCGTGAGCTGCGTCGCGACCGCGGGACGCTCCGCCGGCGTCGAGAGGATCACACGGGGATCCCACTGCGGCCTCGTCTGGAGCCACGCGAGGGTCTGCGGGCCGAAGTTGATCATGGCGGTCTGCGGGATGAGCTTGCGCCAGGCGTTCACCCAGCTCGTGATGAACCCCTCGTCCATGACGATGTCGGCGTCGATGATCTGACCGGTGCGGGGATCGACGCGGCTCGGGCCGATGGCGAATCCCATTCCGGCGTTCGTCCACAGCACGAAGTCGTACCGGGCGTCCTCAGGATCCTTCTCCATGTGCGCGCCGGTGCGGGCATCCTGCTGGTACACCTCGATGGCGCCCACCAGGCCGACGCGTTCGAACGCCTTGTTCCACTCCAGCACCCCTTCCCGCACCCAACGCCGGTACCGAACGGGAATCGTGTGCTCGAGGTAGAAGACGATGGGCTCCTTCGGCGGGCTCTTCTTCAGCCGCGGATCGGCCTTCTCCAGCTTCCACCGGTTGATGTAGCGGACCCACGGCGTGTCCTTGCCGGGATGTCCGATGTCGCGGTGGGTGGTGGTGAAGTACCCGATGCGGGCGTCGGCGACGCGTGGCTTGTAGCCGGTGCTCTTCGGCAGCACGCTGATCGAGTAGTGAAGCGTCCCGAATCGTCCACCGCCGAGCGGAGCCTCGAACGCGAGCTCGACGTTCTGCGGAAACGACTTCGCCTTGACGATGGTCGCCAGACGCTGGTTGATCCCCGCGGCGGCGTAGCCGAAGAAGCGGCCCGCGGAACCGAGCAACAATGCGTCCATGTCGATCACGGGACCACCCCCGGGCCCCATCGCCGCGATCGGCACGTCGAGGATCACGCTGTCGGTGAAGACCCGATCGCGACCGCGTTGCGACTCCAGATCACCCGTCGTGCGCACGGCGAAGTTCGGGCGAATGAGCGCGAGACGCTTGTCGTACCGCTTCCAGGTGACGTACATGTCGCCGGTCTGCACCCCGGCGGTCAACGTGCCCCCCGCGATCGTGTAGGCGAGGAAGAGGGTCTGCGACTGGAAGTTCCGGGGCAGCTCCGCCAGCACCTGGGCGTCCTTCTTGCGTGTCCACAGCGTGTACAGACCCCGCCGACCATCCGCGCCGGCGACGACCTTCTCGTATCCCTTGGCCACGACGTCGAACTTCGGAAGGTCGCTGTTCGGCCCCCCGGCGGCGGCGGCCTTGGCGCGGGCGGCCAGCGGGCTCGGCGGTCCCGATTGCCGTTCGGGCTCGACGTCCTCGACGGCGTCCGGCGTCACGGCGTCCGGCGTGTCCGCGGCGGCTCCGGCCCCACCGATCACAACCATGGCGATCCAGGCGAGGCAGCACCCCGCCACAGGAAGGAGTCTGGTGGACATCGCGTGATTTCTCCATCGCTCTCGGGACGTACGGATGGGTCGGCACCGGACGGTGACACGACTCCCTTGTTCTCGGTCGTTTCACGCGGTAACTTTTCAGGCGACTGCGTTCAGCGGCTGATCGACCGAGCCGCTCGCCCGCCTGACGCCGATCGATCGGACGCGATTCTCGGACCCGATTGAAGGGCGCCGCGTCGGACACCCGATCAACCCAAAGCCTCCGCGTTCCGATCCGTCCCGACGCATGCCGGTGCTACTCCCGACCAATCCGACCTCGCTCGCGTCGAGCCTGCTCGCCGTATGCCTCCTCGCCTCGGCGGTCGACGCGGCCGCCCCGCCCCCGGCGTCTGCGTCATCCCCGGCCCCGTGGGAGATGCGGTCCTTTCTCGACGACGCCGGGCTCGCCGACAACTTCATTTTCCAGGTCGCGTTCGGACCCGAGGGCCACCCGTGGTTTGCCACCGCCGACGGTCTCCACCGGTACGACGGACTGCGATGGCAGCGGTTCGGTCTCGAGTCAGGACTGCCAAGCCTGCTCGTCCGGTGCCTCATGTGGACGAACGCGGGCGAGCTCTGGGTCGGCACCGACGCCGGCATCGGACGCTTTTCGGCCGAGCGATTCTCGCCCCGGCCCGATCTGATCGGCGTCAACCCGCGACGCATCGTCGAGGGCGGGGACGGCACGATCTGGGTCTGCGTCGACGGATGGCTCACACCAGGACGCCGACGCGGCCTGCTCGAGCTCCGCCCCGAGCGGACACGCTGGCACGGCATCGAAGACGGTCTGCCCGACGAGTACGTGAGCGACTTCTTCGAAGACAGCCGGGGACGGCAGTTCGCGTTGACGATCGAAGGCCTTGTCCAGCGTCACGACGACCGCTGGATCGATCCGCTCCCGCAGGATGACGCCGACGCGCGGGGCTACCTCTGGTCGATGGCGGAGACCGGCGACGGGGTTCTGCTCGCCGCCACCTCGAATGCGATCTTCGTTCGACGCGAGCACGGCTGGCACCGCGAGCCGTGGCAATCGAACGCCAAGCCGAGCTTCGCGTCCGGCGGCGTCGCCCTCCGACGCGGAGCCCACGACGAGAAACGCCTCGAACGGTGGACGAGCGACGGCTTCGAGCCGCTGACGGACTTTGCCGTCCATCCGGGGCTCATCGAGCACGCGGCCCGGGCCCCGGACGGGTCGGTGTGGTGCGTCGGTCACAACCTGCTGCTGCGGTGCGCGGAGGCCGAGCCGCGTTGGCAGGTCCACGACGTGCCGATGCGACCGGTCGGACTCGACGCGGCCGGCCGGGTCTGGCTCTCGGGGGCGGCGGAGACGTGGCGTCGTGACGGCGACGGCTGGACCGTCTTTTCCGGTGCGGTCGACACGATCGACTTCGATCGGGAGGGAACGGCCTGGGGATCGTGCGCGGACGGAGTCCGCCGGTTCCGGCCGGACGGCTCGACGTTCACGGACGACCGATCGACGCTGGGGCAGTTCGGACAATTGACGCTCGCGGTGGACGCCCATCGCGGCGTGTGGTGCCTCGGCCGCGACGAGTCCGGAACGCCGACGCTCGCGCGATGGACGGGTGATGAATGGCAGATCCGGCCGATCGATCCCAGCACGAGCTGCGAGCGCGGACCCGTCGCCGATCCGAACGGCGGCGTCTGGACGATCGTGCCCCCGACCTCCGAGCAACCAGGACGCGCGGTGCACGTGACCGACGCGGGCGAACGGACGCTCGACCTGCCGCCGTCGCCAGCCTCGGCGGTGCCACGCCTCCTCGCCCGGGACGACGCCCTGCTGATCTACGGTATGTTCGGCGTTCGCCGCTTCGACCACGCGGCCGGCACCTGGTCCGAAGTGCACGTCCAACCGGGACGCAGCGTGGTCGTCGGCGTGCCGAGCGGCGACTCGGTCTGGTTCGCCACGAGCGGGCTGGCGGGCGGACAAAGCGGGCTCGCGCGATGGCACGACGGTCACATCACGTCGTTTCCCTTGTCGACCCGCGCGCACGTCGGGCGTGGACCCGATCACCAGTTGATCTTCTCCTGCCGCAACGGCCTCTTGATCCGCGTCGACGAGGATGGGATCTCGCCGGTCACGATCGGCGGGACCGATCCCGCCGAGGCGGCCTACGAAGACGCGACGGGCACGCTGTGGGCGTATCACGGCGGAACGCTCGTGTCGCTGTCGCCGGACGGCAACGCACCGGAGACGAGCGTGACCGCCGAGAGCAGTCGGCTCACCGAGGGTGCCCCGCTTGTTCTCCAGTTCGCGGCTTCGGAACCCAATCGACCAAGCGGCGATGACTACGGATTCTCCTGGCGTCTGGACGGCGGCCCGTGGTCTCCGTTCCGCCTCAGCACGCAGATCACGCTCGAGGAAGGGCTCTCGACCGGTGACCACCGCATCGACGTGCGCGCCCGGGACGGCGGGATGGCAGTCGACCGCACGCCCGCGACGCTCACTTTCACCGTGATCCCGGTTCCCATCCAGATGCGTTGGTGGTTCTGGCCGGCCACCGCCGCGACGCTGATCCTGCTCGTGAGCCTCGGCGCGATCGCCGTGGTCTCCCGGCACCGCATTCGCCGTTACGCCGGGGGGCTGGAGGCGGAGGTCGATCGTCGCGTCACCGACCTGCGGGAGAGCGAGGCCCGCTTCCGCCGTCTGGTCGAACACGCCCAGGACGCGATCTTCCTGCACGACTTCGAGGGGAACATCGTCGATGTGAACCACCACGCCTGCGCGAGCCTCGGGTACGAACGCCGCGAGCTGCTCGCGCTGAACCTGGAGTCGATCGACACGAGCTGGTCGCCCGCTCGGGCGGGTCAGCACAGGGCTGCACTGCGACGCGGAGAGCCGGTGCGGGTGGAGTCGACCCAGTTTCGCCGCGACGGCGGCTCGTTCCCCGTCGAGTCGCATGTGGGCGTGATCGACACCGGGGGCACGCCGCTCGCGCTTTCGCTGGTTCGTGACATGACGAGCCACAAGGCGAACGAGCGCCGGCGACGGCTGATCATGAACGAGCTCGATCACCGCGTGAAGAACAACCTGACCGCCGTGCTCGCGTTGTTCCAGGGCACGCTTTCCGGCGCGACGGATCTCGGCGTCTTCCGCAGCCGCTTCGAGGGGCGAATCCACGCATTGGCCCGCATGCACGAGCTTCTGGCGCAGGCGTCCTGGGAGGGCGCCTGCCTCTCGGAGGCGATGCGACTGATCGTGCGACCGTTCGCGTCCGACGATGAGCGGCGGCTCGACGCAGACGGACCAGCCTGCACTCTCGACGCCGCGGCGGCGGTGCCCTTCGGCCTCGCCCTGCACGAGCTGGCGACGAACGCGGCAAAGCACGGAGCGCTCGCCCACGCGACCGGCCGCGTGGTCCTGCGGTGGCGTATCACCGAGACAGGTGTCCTCCAGCTCACCTGGCGTGAACACTGCGAACAGCCGTGCGAACCTCCGGCGGAAGAGGGATGCGGCATTCGCCTCATCCGAGGGTTGATCGAACACGAGCTGAGCGGGCGGGTCGAGTTCGACTTCGAGCGGGGCGGGCTTGTCGTTCGGGTGGAGGCGTTGGCGCTCGAGGGCGCGGCGCGGCCGGCGGTTGATCCGTCGGCGGGGGTTGGGGTGTAGGGAGCACGGACACGGACGCGGACGCGGGTACGGACACGGTCGCGGGCACGGACGCGGGCACGGACGCGGACACGGTCGCGGACACGG
>JABDLI010000349.1 GCA_013003065.1 Phycisphaerales bacterium
CACGAGATCGAGGACCAGGAATGCTGGCTCTACTTCGAAGCGGTCGCCCCGGCGGTCGCCGCAGATGGTCATGACGCGGCCTCGTTCATCGAGGTGCATCACACCGTCATGCTCGACGTCAACGAACGCCAGATCAACACGATCACGTTTACGATCCGGGACCAGCGTTCGACACTGTCGTTTACACGCGAGACACCCCCCTGGCAGCGGCTCCCGCTCGCGTTGCGGGCGCTCGCGCCGCCGGAGACCGCGGGCGAATGGCTTCGCACGAACGCGATCGATCTCGATGCGGCCGCCGACGCCGAGGCGTTGCCGATCCTCGATCTGCTCGGCGATCGCCGGCTCGTGCTGCTCGGCGCGACCCGCGGTGACGGGGCCGCCTCGCAGACGAAGGCGTCGCTGGCCCGCGGGCTCCTCGGCAGCGGTCGATTCACGACGCTCGCCCTCGAGCTCGATCCGCTTTCGACGCTGCGTGAAGAAACCGCGGCGGTCGCGCGTCTGCACGCCACGCCGGGCCGGATCGCCGGCTTCGGACTCCCGACGCTCGACCCGCCCACCGGCACGCGGTTGCTCGGACTGATCGCTTCGGTCGCACCGGATGCGATCACGCCGGACGACCACGCCCGGTTGGAGCAGCTCGCCCCGCCGACCGCGGCGGCCGATCGCGTCGCGCTCGAGACGCTGGCGGCCAAGCTCCGCGTCACGCTGCGGGACCGCCGCGAGGCGTTCGCCGAGACGCACGGCGACGCCGTGACCGCGGCGTTGACCCGTGTCGTCGAGGATCTCCCCGTCGCGATCCGCGTCGCGCCCACCGGCCCCGCGGATGCCGACGCGGCCGCCGCCCGCCGCGATCTCGCGATCGCCCGCAACCTCATGCGGCTCCTGCGGTCCTGGCCGCCGGCGGAGCGGGTGGTCGTCTGGTTCGACCGCGCCCGGGTCGATCGCGCGACCGCGACGGCGGGCGCCACCATGACCGCCGGCAGCTGGTTGCGTCAACGCCTGCGGGGGGATGCCGTGACGACGTATTCGATCCTGTTCCTCGCGACCGATCGCGACACGCCGCTCGACCGGCTGTTCCGGCCGCTGGGGCCGGGCCGGTTCCTCGTTGATCTGCGTCGCGTCGAGCCGGGGCATTGGCTGACGCAGCCGCAGTCGGGGCAACCGATGGGGGTGCCGACGCCGACGACGGCCGTCTGGCCGGTACGCGCCGACGCGATCGTCGTGACGCGTCCCGATCTCACGCCGCGGCCACGCGGCGGGTGACACGCGGGACCGGGATCACACGCCGGATTCCGGCCGCCCCTGCCCACGCCTCGCCTCCTCCAGGACGGACGCCCACGGCTCCCGGTCCATCAGGCCCGCGGGCAGCCGCGCCGCCAGGGCGACGACCGCCTGGAACGCCGCGGCGGCGTCCGCCGGCGTCCGCCGCGCTCGCATCAGGTGCGCACGAGCTTCCAGGAGCTGCACGCGGTTCTGACATCCCGGGCAGGTGCGCGCGTGCTCGATGCCGGCCTGCACGCGTTCGAACCACCGCGGGTCGAGCTCGGCGGCGCCGCGGGCCATGTGAATCTCGATCAACGTCACCGCGGCGTCGTAGCTGTCACCGTCGAGCGCGATGGCCCGCTCGACCGTTCGCAGCGCCCGCTCCAGGACATCGGCCGAGCCGTTTGCCTCGTGGAGCTCCACGCGGGCCAGGAGCGCCACCGCGTCCACGAAAGCCGGGTGGATCTCGCAGGCCCGCATCAGATCGGCCCGCGCTTCGACGCGTTCTCCCCGCTCCAGGTGCGCCTTGGCCTTCGCGTACAACGCCTCGTAGTAGCTCCGACGCACGCCGAGCGCCCGCTCGTAGCTCTCGATCGGGTCGTCACCCGCCAACCGCTGGGCATCGCCCCGCAGCTTCCAGACCTCTTCGAGATCCGGCTCGCACTCCAGCAGCGTGTCGCAGGTAGCGACGCAGGCGGCGTAGTCGGAGGTGGCGAGGTGGCTGACCGCCTCCGCGTACGCTCGGTGCCACTCCGGCCCTTCGTCCCGGTGCCGGCCGGCGGTCGCGAACGCGGCCGCGGCCTGCTCGAGGCGGCGGCGGGCGGTGAGCAGATCGACGTCCGTTCCCGCTTGCGAGACATGCTTGCGCGCCACCTGCTGCTCGTGCAGCGAGAGCGCAAGATACAAACGCCCCAACTCGAACGCGGCGCCCGGCAGATGCTGTACGCGGTCGAACGTGCGCTCCATGTCCTCGAGCGCATCGTCGAGCCGCCCGGCGCGGAAGGAGACGAGACCGCGGTAAAACCGCGCCCAGGCGAGATCGGGACGCTCCTCCAGCAACGCGCTCAATCGATCGCCCAGCCGGCCGAGCCGCGTGAACGCCGGAGCCAGCGAGCCGGACACGCGGTACAGATTGGCGTCCCATGCCGCGATCGCGCGGACGATCTCCATGCCGACGCTGAGGAACGAGTCCGTCTCGGGGGCGGGCTCCGCCGGCGGAAGCGGCCCGTCGGCCTGCGCCCCGACGAGCTGCCGGAACCACGCCGACGATTCCGAACCCACCGGACGGCCGCCGATGAAACGGGTGAGATCGGCGGCCATGTCCGCCATGGTGCGGTAGCGATCGTCGCGTGACTTCTGCATGGACCGCATGACGATCGCCTCGAGCCCCCGGGGAATGTCGGAGCGGATCGACCGTGGCAGCGGCACCGGATCGTGAATGACCGCGTGCAGGATGTCGACGAGGTGACCACCGTCGAACGGATAACGCCCGGTGAGCTTGGTGAACAGCGTGGCGCCGAGCGCGTAGACGTCGCTGCGGGCGTCGATCGCATGGATCTCGCCCCGGGCCTGCTCGGGGGGCATGAGCGCGGGGGTGCCGATGATCTGCCCGTCGTGGCTGAGCGTGTCGCCGACGCTGCCACCGAGGTCCCGCGCGATGCCGAAGTCGGTGAGGTACGCGTGACCGTTCTTGTCGATCAGGATGTTGGATGGCTTGATGTCGCGATGGACGATGCCTTCTCCGTGGGCGTGGTGGAGTGCGTCGGCCACCACCTGGAGCACGCGGGCGACGCCGGTCGCGGACAGCTCGACGTCGGCGAGGTTGCCACCGTCGACATACTGCATCGTGATGTACGCCTGACCGTCGACATCGCCAAGCTCGTAGATCTGCACGATGGCCGGGTCGTTCAGTCGTGCGGTGAACCGCGCTTCGCGACGGAACCGCTCGAGGTCGGCCCGGCGGGCGTCGTGCAGGAACTTGAGCGCGACGGGCCGGTCGAGTCGCGTGTCCCGAGCCAGGTAGACGACGCCACCTCCCCCCCGGCCGATCAGCCGGTCGAGTGCGTACCCCGGTGGAGGGTCGGGCGTCTCGGGAGCCAGCAGCACGTCGGGACCGAGCAGGTCCTGCGTGACCATCTCCGACAGCATCTCCGAGAGCGGTCGCTGTGGTTCCATGCCGCGGATATCGTAGGAGGATCGTACGGAGCTTGATCCTGTTCCCCACCACCGTCTGGACGCACATCGATCACGCCGGCGCCCGGGACGAACGGGCGCTCGAGTCCTTTGCCGCCCGCTACCGCCCGGTCGTGCTGTCGTTCATTCGCTCCCGCGGCTATCCCTCGGCGCTCGCGGAAGATCTGTGCCATGAGACGTTCCTGCGGGTCCTGCGGGGTGACGTCCTGGCGAAGGCCGATCGGACCCGCGGGCGGTTCCGGTCGCTGCTCCTCACGATCACCATGCGGACGCTCCACGACCACCACCGCAAGCGACGGGAGACCCCCGTCGCCGATCCCGAGCCGCCCGCATCGGCCGACGAGCCGGTCTTCGACCACGCATGGGCGTGGCACGTCGCCGAGCGTGGTCTGGAGGCGTTGCGGGACAGCGGGTCGCCCTACTACGCGACTCTCGTCGACCGGTTGGCCGGGCGTCCGGTCGACCGGAAGAAGCTCTGGATCGCCCGCCGCAAGCTCGCGACCTTCATCCGACGCGAGATCGCCCTGACCTGCCGCTCGCCGGCGGAGTTCGAGCGGGAAGTCGAGTACCTCGGGCAGTACCTCCGCCCCGCCGCCGGCGACGAGACAAAAGAAGTGAGACAATCGGGGCCGTGACGCGAAGGCCACTCGGTGAGGCCACGTTCACCGCCACCCGCCGCGATCCAGGATCAGAGAGGAGCGTCAGATGGGTACCACCGCAGTCATCGGCACCGCCAAGGGCGGATTCATCCTCAGGTCGGACGACCGGCGGACGTGGTCCGTGGAGGGCCCGCTCTTCAAGGGGTGGAAGCTCACGACCACGTCGCGGACGCCGGCCGGAACGTACCTCGCCGCGACGGCGAGCGACGTGTACGGCACCGCCGTCCATCGCTCGCGCGATCTCGCGGAATGGGAGCAGGTCGAGACGGGCCCGGCGTGGCCGGCCGCCGCCGAGGGCGGCGGGAACGGCGAGGCCCGCAAGCTCAAGCAGATCTGGACGTTCGGCCACGGCGGCAACCGGACGTACGCCGGCGTCGACGACGCGGGGCTTTTCGCCAGCGACGACGACGGCGTGAGCTGGACGCCCGTCGACGGCCTCAACGAACACTCGACGCGGTCCGGCTGGTTTCCCGGGGCCGGCGGCCTGTGCGCGCACGCGGTGCTCGTCGATCCCGCCGATCCGAAACGGCTCTGGTGCGGGATCTCCGCGGTCGGCGTCTTCCGGAGCGACGACGGCGGGGCGTCGTGGACGCCGAAGAACGAGGGGATTCCGATCGTGATCGAGGACAAGTCGTGCAAGGACATCGGCCGGTGCGTGCACGGCATGGTCGCCGACCCGAAGGACGCCAACACGATCTACCGGCGAGAGCACGTCGGCGTGTTCCGGACACGAGACGGGGGTGAACACTGGGAGCGAATCGAACACGGCCTTCCGTCGTGGTTCGGATTCCCGATCGTGATGGATGTCCCGACGAACACGCTGTTCCTCGCGCCGCTCGAGAGCGATGAGTACCGGATGCCGGTGGACGGTCGATTGAGCGTGTACCGCAGCCGCGACGGTGGCGACTCCTGGGAAGACGCGAGCGCAGGGCTTCCGGCGGAGCACGCCTACGTCGGCGTGCTGCGTGGTGCGATGGCCGCGGACCAGGACGGCGGGGTTTACCTGGGGACGACGGGCGGACAGGTGTACGTCTCAAGCGACGGCGCCGATTCGTGGCAGACGCTGCCGGTCACCCTGCCGCGGGTCTTGAGCGTCGAGGTCTACCCGAGTTGACCGGAGGAGACTCTTCCGTGCCGCGTGTCGACGTCGAATTGCCGAGCGTCTTGACCGGGCTCCTCGGAGTGCCACGTGTGGTCCCGGTCGAAGCGTCGTGTCTGGCGGATGCTCTGCGTGAGCTGAGCGAGCTGCATCCGACGATCGACGTGCATCTCTTCGACGAAACGGGCGGTTTTCGCGAGCACGTGCTGTGCTTTCACAACGAAACCAACACCCGGTGGCTCGATGGGACCGACGTCGCGCTCGCTGATGGTGATCGCATTACGATCATGCAGGCGGTGTCGGGCGGGTAGCTGGAGCGGACACAAACACGGACACGGACACGGACACGGACGCGGACACGGACACGGATGCGGACACGGACCCGGACGCGGCCCCGGACGCGGCCACGGACGCGGCCCCGGACGCGGACCCGGACAAGGCCCCGGCCCCGACCCCGCACAACGACCCCAAGCAGACAAGCGCGGTCGAATGCCTACACTAGGGCGTGCCCGAAGAAACCGGACAATCACGCACGGGTGACGGCGTTGCGGCTCGCATCATGGACGAGCACGCCGCCGAGCGCTCGACCGCGCCCGACGATCCACCGGCACCCCCCGCGCCGATGCGGCGTCGACGCCGGCGTCGCCGCTCCAAGCGTCGGGTCGTCGGTCGCGTCGTCCTGGTTCTGTTCGTCCTGTTCGTCGCCGGGGCCGGTTTCGCGTGGTGGCGATCGCAGCAGGCCCCCGACTGGTTCGCGCCGCCCGACCCCGCCGCCGCGGACGTCGCCGCCCTGGCCGAGCAGGTCGAGTACGGCATCGTCGAGGAGTTTCATCGGATCCGCTCCGACGACGCGTGGACGCTGCGGGTGCGGGATGATCAGGTCAACGCCTGGCTGGCAACCCGGATGCCGGAGTGGGTCGCGCACGAGCAGACCATTCAGTGGCCGGAGGAGTTCGGGACGCCGCAGCTTCGCTTTACGCCGGCCGGCATCGACCTCGCGGTCGACGTGCATGTCGGCGACGGGACGCAGGTGCTGGTCACGCGGCTCACGCCCCGCTTCGAGCGGGGACGGTTGCTGCTGGACATCGACAAGGTCGGCCTCGGACGGCTGAACCTGCCGGGAGCCGTCGCCACGAAGACGCTCGACCTGATCGAGCAGATCGCGCCCGGTGGTGTCATCGACCCGGCCGCGACGCACGGTCTCCTCGGCGTGCTTGGCGGCAACGGCACCGTCGACGCGTCGATCGCGCTCCCGGACGGGCGCCGCGTTCAGCTCATCGATATGCTGGCGCGGGATGGCGCGGTGGATCTCACCAGCCGCACGCTGCCGCCGCCGTGATTGATCCGGGCTCGTCAACGGAGTGACGACGTCGATGCACCGCCACTGGTTCGATTGGAGCGCGCCGCTGCTGCCGGCCGTGGCCGCGTGGCTGGTGGACGAGGCGGAGCGCGGGCCGCTCGTCGATCTGGAACGCACGTGCTGCATCGTGCCCGGTCGCCGCGCGGGTCGGGTGTTGATGGGCGCGCTGGTGCGACGGTGCGACGAAGCGGGGCGCGGGCTGCTGCCGCCGCGGATCGTGACGCCCGGTTTGCTCGCCGATGTCTTCGGCGTCAGCGACCGGCCGATCGCCAGCCGCGCCGAGTGCCGCCTCGCCTGGGCGCAGTGCCTGGAGGCGGCGACACCGACACTCATCGAACGCGTGGGCATCCGCAGTCTGGGTGACGGACGCGACCGCCGCGGAGTGCGGGCCGCGGCCGCCGCGCTCGAAGACGTGCGGGTGACGCTCGCGGCCGAGGGCGTTGCGATGGCGGACGTCGCCGGTCGCGCCGAGCGGCTCGAGCGGTTCGGGGAAGCCGAACGCTGGCGGGGGTTGGGGGAGCTGGAGGCGGCGTACCTGGACGTCTTGGACGCCTGCGCCCTCGCCGACCCCCACGAGCCCCGCCCGCTCCGCCCCGAGGTGAGCGATGTCCGCATCGCGCTCGTCGGGGTCACCGATCTCACGACGCGGCAACGCGCGGTGATCGCGACGCACCCGGGCGTCGTGACGTCGCTCGTCCACGCGCCGGCGTGCTGCGCGGACCGCTTCGACGATCTCGGCTGCCTCGACGTCGACGCCTGGCAGGATCGTGATGTCCCCGTGCCGGACGAGGCGATCGTGGTGCGTGAGACCCCGGCCGACCAGGCACAGGCGGCCATCGCATTCATCGCCGAGAACGCCGAGGGCTACGCCGCCAACGAGATGACCATCGGTGTCGCCGACGATCGGCTCGCCGCGTCGATGACGCTGGCGGCCGAGTGGGCCGGACTCGAGGTGCACCACGCCGGTGGCACGCCGCTGCGTCGCACGCCGCCGTACCGTTTGCTCGACGCGATCGGGCAGTGGCTGGCGCGGGCGACGCCCGCGGCGTTCGCCGCGCTCGTGCGTCACCCGGACCTCGCGCACCCGATCGCCCGGCGTCTGGCCCGCGGGGAGGGTGTGTTCGACTGGGTCGCCCGGCTCGACGACTACGCGGCAAAACGCGTGCCGGCCGTGATCGAGGTGACGCCACTGGCCGCGCACGACGAGAACCTCGGCCGGCTGTGGGATGCCGTGCACGAGATCCTCGCGCCGCTGCGGGGACGCCGCCGTCGCCTCGGCGGGTGGGTCGATCCCGTGCGGCAGGTGCTCGGGCGCGTGTACGACGGCGCCCGTCTCGACGCCGCGGCGAACGCCGCCGGCGACGGCTTGGCGGACGCGCTCGCGGCGTTCATCGATCTTCGGCCCCAGCTTCAGCCGGCGGTGACCGCGGCGGAAGCGATCGAGCTGTTCCTCGACGAGGCGGCGGAGACGGCGACCGCGAGCGAGACCGGCCCGGGGCAGATCGAGATGCTCGGCTGGCTGGAGCTGCCGCTGGACCCGGCGCCGGCGCTCGTCCTGCTGGGCGCGAACGACGGGATCGTGCCGGAGTCGGTGCCGTCCGATCCGTTCCTTCCCGATGCGCTCCGGCGGGCGCTCGGCGTCCCGGACGATCGCCACCGCTATGCGCGGGATCGGTACCGCCTGGAGGCGTTGTGCCACACGCGAAGCGCGTTCGCGGTCGTGATGGGACGCGTCGATGCGCTCGGCGACCCGCTCGCCCCGAGCCGTCTGCTCGCCGGCGCCGACGACGAGACGCTCGTGCGTCGGACGGCGCGATTCTGCGCGGGCGGTGACGCCGGATCCTCCGGGCCTCCCGCGGGCGCGCCGGTGGCGGGCAGCGTCTCGGGGTTCACCGTGCCCACCCTCGTCGATCCCGTCATCCCGACGCACATGTCCGTCACCGACTTCAAGCGGTACCTGACGTGTCCGTACCGCTTCGCGCTCGACCGCATCGAGCGTCTGGTCGAACGCACCGACCGGGTCCAGGAGCTGGACCCGATGCAGTTCGGCTCGCTCGTGCACGAGGTGCTCCAGCGCTTCGGCGAAGCGGAGGACCTGCGCGACTGCGTCGATCCCGACACGATCGAGCGTTTCCTCGCGAGCGCGCTCACCGAAACGGCGCGAGCACACTACGGCGATCACCCGGCGCCCGCCGTCGCCGTGCAGCTCGCGCGGGCGCGACAGCGGCTCCGCGGTTTCGCGCACGTCCAGGCCCGCGAACGCCGGAACGGCTGGGTGATTCAGGACGTCGAGCGGCGGCTGCCCGATGAGGCGACGCTGGAGGTGCCGGGCGCGCCCCCGATGCCGCTGCGTGGCGTCATCGACCGGATCGAGCGGCACGCGGACGACGGGGCGTGGAGGATCATCGACTACAAGACCGGTGAGCGTGGCGACACGCCCTTCAAGACGCACCACGACAACGAGAGGCGGCCGCCGCTCGGGGAGGGCATCTGGAAGGACCTCCAGCTCCCGCTCTACCACTACCTCGTCCGGACGCTGATGGCGACGCAAGGGGAACGGATCGAGCTGGCGTACTTCGTGCTGCCGAAGAAGACGGACGGCGTGCGCGTGGTGCCGGGCGACTGGCCGGAGCCGTACCTCGCGTCGGCCGTCGCCTGCGCGCAGGGCATCGTGCGTGACGTGCGTCGCGGGCTCTTCCCGATGAATCCCGACGCCGCGTCTCCCTTCGACCGCTTCGCCCGAATCTGCCAGACCGCGAGCTTTGCCGGCGAGCTTTCGGGCGAAGGAGCCATCGCGTGAGCCCCAGCGCCGCCACCTCCACCACGCCGCTCCGGCACCAGCGGATCCTCGCTTCCGCCGGTTCGGGCAAGACGTACCAGCTCGCCAGTCGCTACCTCGCGCTGGTCGCGGCCGGCGCGCCGGTCGGGTCGATCCTCGCGAGCACGTTCACGCGGCTGGCGGCGGGGGAGATCCGCGATCGCGTGCTCCTGCGTCTGGTCGAGGCGGCGGGCGACGAGGACGCGCGCCGCGCCCTCGCGCGAACGCTCGGGCGCGCGAACCTCGCCCGCGCCGAGGTCCTCGACCTCCTGCGTCAGCTCACCGACGAGACGCACCGGCTGCGGATCCGCACCATGGACGGGTTCTTCGCCTCGATCGTCCATGCGTTCGCCCTGGAGCTGGGCATTCCTCCCGGCGCGGGCATCGTCGACGAGCCGGAGGCCATCGCGCTGCGGCAGGAGGCGGTTCACGCGTTGCTGGCCGCGCACCCGGGGCCCGAGCTGGTCGAGCTGCTTCGCCTGCTCACCCAGGGCACGAGCGAGCGGGGGGTGACCGGCGTCATCGACCGCACGGTGGTCGGGCTCTACGAGCTGTACCGCGAGGCGCCGGCGGACGCGTGGGACTGGCTGCCGCTCCAGCCGGAGCTGTCGACCGACGCGTGCACCGCCGCGTTGACGCGGCTGGCCACGGTCGAGACGCCGACGAAGCTGGCCGACGCGGTGCGTCTCGACCTCGACCGCGCCCGGTCCGGACAGTGGGAGACGTTCGTGTCGCAGGGGCCCGCCGCCAAGCTCGTGAACGGCGTCACGACCTACAGCCGCACTGCCATCCCCGATGAGCTCGTGGCGGCGTACCGTCCGCTGCTCGCCCACGCGCGGGCGGTGCTCCTCAACCGGCTGCGGGACCAGACCCGCGCGACGCGGGATCTGCTGGAGCGTTTCGACCGGCAGTACGAACGCGTGAAGGCGGAGCGACGCCGGCTGACGTTCGCCGATCTCACGATGGCGCTCGTGAACGGGCCGGTACACACGCTCGAGGAGATCGCCTATCGGCTCGACGCGAACCTCCAGCACCTGCTCCTGGATGAATTCCAGGACACGAGCGTACCGCAGTGGCGGGCGCTCGCGCCGATCGCTCGGGAGCTGGTGGCGGACGAAACGCGGGCCCGCACGTTCTTCTGCGTCGGCGACGTCAAGCAGTCGATCTACGGCTGGCGGGACGCGTGCCCGGAGCTGCTGGAGGAGCTGCCGTCCCTGCTGCTCGGCGCGGCCGGCGCGGAGGCGATCGAGGATCGGCGGCTGCACCGCAGCTACCGCTCGGCCCCGGTGGTCATGGATCTCGTGAACCGCGTGTTCGGCGACCTGCCGTCGAACGCGGCGTTGGCGGAGCATCCCGTTGCGGCGGAGCGGTTCGGCCTGGCGTTCGAGACCCACGAGACGGAGCGCACGGAGCTGACCGGGTGCGTCGAGCTGCGGACGGTCGAGGATGCCCCCAAGCCCAAGCGGGTGGCGACGCGGTTGCGGGCGGCGGCGACGCTCGTGGCGACGCTCCACCGCGCCGACCCGTCGGCGTCGGTCGCGGTGCTGACACGCACGAACGCGGCCGTCACGCATCTGCTCTACGAGCTGGGTCCGACCCGGCAGGACGTGCCTGCGGCTGGTCGCGGCGGGGGGCCGCTCACCGACACGCCGGCGGTCAACGCGCTGCTCGACCTGTTGCGTCTGGCCGATCACCCCGGGGACACGATCGCCGCGTTCAACGTCGCCCGCGGCCCGCTCGGCGCGAGCCTCGGGTTCACGGACGCGGGTGATCACCTGACGCGGCACTCGCTCGCCCGGCAGGTGCGGGCGCAGCTCCTCGCAGACGGCTACGCGGCGACGCTCGCCGGCTGGACGAAACGCGTCGCCGCCGCGTGCGATCCGCGGCAGCACCGACGGTTGCTCCAGCTCGTCGAGCTGGCGGCGGCGTACGAGCCGACGCTCCGCCCGGACGAGTTCGTCACGCTCGTCGAGCGTCAGCCGGTGCCGGACGTCGCGCCGGCGCCGGTGCAGGTGATGACGATTCACCAGGCGAAGGGGCTCGAGTTCGACGTGGTCGTGCTGCCGGAGCTGGACGAGGACCTGACGCGAAGGGCCGTCGTCGTCACCGACCGCGTCGGGATCGACGGCCCGGTCACCCGCGTGTGCCGCTGGGTGAACCGGGGGCTGCGGACGCTGGCTCCCGAGCTGGAGCCGCTCTTCGTACGCCACTCCGTGCGGGATGTACGCGAGGCGCTGGCGTTGCTGTACGTCGCGATCACCCGCGCCCGCCGCGGCGTCTTCATGCTCATCGATCCGCCATCGCCGAGCGCGCGGAAGAAGAAGGCGCCGGTCTCCGCGACCGCGGCGGGCGTGCTGCGGGCGGCGCTGACCGACGGCAGCGTGCCCGACCCCGATGCGGTCCTGTTCGCGCTCGGCGACCGGACGGCGTTGACGGGCGATCGTGGGTCCGGGTCCGGACCCGTTCCCGCTCCGGCGGCGTCGCCGCGACCGGTCGTGCCGCAACCGATCACGCTCCAACCGGGAGTCCCGGCGGTGCGGGGGGCGACGGCGGCACCGGCGTCGGCGCTCGGCGCGGAGGGGTCCCGCCGCCGCTGGCAGCGGCAAGGCGACGAGACGCAACGTGACCGCGGCCGGGCGTTGCACCGCCTGTTCGAGCAGATCACGTGGATCGAGGACTTCGACGCGGACGATGCCGCGCTCCACGAGATCGCCCGCCAGGCGGCGCCGCGGCGGGACCGGGCGTGGGTGAGCGCGATCGTCGATGACTTCCGCACCG
The DNA here is from genome assembly GCA_013003065.1 of Phycisphaerales bacterium. Classification (GTDB taxonomy): domain Bacteria; phylum Planctomycetota; class Phycisphaerae; order Phycisphaerales; family SM1A02; genus JABDLI01. The sequence goes on from JABDLI010000349.1 coordinate 12,171, forward strand.
CACTCGACCGGGAGGCCGTACGGACGACGCTCGGCCGGGGCGGGGCGGAGCCGGGGCGTGTGCAGGTGTGGCGTGAGCGGCGTTTCGCGCGGCTCGTGGAAGCGGGGGGGGAACGCCGGGTGCAGGAGGGGAGCATCGACCGGCTCGTGGCCGGGCTCGACGCGGACGGCCGGGTGGTGCGCGCACGGGTGATCGATTTCAAGACCGACCAGATCGACGCGGCCGCCGCCACCACGCACGCGGACCGGTACCGTCCCCAACTCGAGACGTACCGCGCGGTCGCGGCGCAGCTCCTCGGGATCGACGACGCAGCGATCGACATCGAGCTGCTGTTCGTGACGCCGGGGACGCTCGTTGCTTTGTCCGCCGGTCCCGCGGTGGACCTGCCGTTGTGGGGCGGCGCATAGGGAGGGCCCCGACCAGCCGATCGCGCAATCGCATCGGTGACGTCCGGACGACCCCTGCGATCTGCGTCCGCGACCGCCCCCAACCTGCTACCATCCCGGCCTCCCCGCCTCCGCCGAGAGCCCCCATGCCCAACGTCATCATCAACGGCCAGGATTGCGCATTCGAGCCGGGTCAGAACCTGCTTCAGGTGGCCCTCGATCACGAGATCGAGATCCCGCACTACTGCTATCACCCGGCGTTGACGATTCCGGCGAACTGCCGCATCTGTCTCGCCGAGGTGTGGGCGCCGAACCCGCGGAACGACAACAAGCTCGAGCCGATCCCGAAGCTCCTCCCGACCTGCCAGACCGCCGCCGCCGACGGTCAGGTGATCTACACCGACAGCCCGAAGGCGATCGCCAACCAGAAGGCGGTGATGGAGTACCTGCTGATCAACCATCCGGTCGATTGCCCGGTGTGCGATCAGGCGGGTGAGTGTCACCTGCAGGATTACTCCTACCAGTACGGCCGCAGCCAGGCGCGTTTCCAGGAACAGAAGATCAAGCAGCCCAAGAAGGACGTGGGTCCGCACGTGCTGCTGTACTCCGACCGGTGCATCATGTGCACGCGGTGCGTGCGGTTCACCCGCGAGGTGACCGGCACGAGCGAGCTCATGGTCGAAGGTCGCGGCGCGATGGAGCAGATCGACGTCTTTCCGGGCATGGCGCTCGACAACGAGCTGTCGGGGAACGTCATCGATATCTGCCCGGTCGGCGCGTTGCTCGACAAGGACTTCCTCTTTCAGCAACGCGTCTGGATGCTCAAGAAGACCCCGTCGATCGACGGCATCACCGCCTCCGGTGACAACATCTATCTCGAGCACAACAGCGGCCAGATCTACCGCGTCAAGCCCCGCACGAACCTCGACGTCAACGGGTACTGGATCACCGACGAGGTGCGGTACGGGTGGAAGTTCGTGCACGACGAGCGTCGGTTGACGCTGCCGGCGGTCAAGGGCGAACCGCCCTTCGACCCCGTGGAAGCGCCGCTCGCCTACGAGACCGCGTACACGCGGACGAACGACCGGCTCGCGAACGCAGAGCGCATCATGGTCATGGTCAGCCCGATGGTGAGCTGCGAGGATGCCTACCTTCTCGCGGCGTGGGCCGGAGGTTTCGACGGGACCGTCACCTTCGCCGTGGGACCGGTGCCCCGCTCGGGTGAAGACAAGACGTTCCCCGGCGGGTTCACGGTGTGCGCCGAGAAGGCGCCGAACGCGCGTGGTGTCGCTCGCGTGCTTGACGCGTTCGGGGGCGCGCCGCTCGACTACGGCAAGGCCGTCAAGCAGCTCGGCAAGACCGATGCGGTCGATGCGATCGTCGTCGTGGGGGGGTACCCCAGCGACTGGATCACGGACGAGCTGTACGGCGCGGTGGCCGACGACGCGGGCCGTTTCGTCGTGGCGATCGACGTGCTGCCCAACCGGCTCACCGAACACGCAGACGTTGTTCTGCCGGGCGCGACGTGGGCCGAGAAAGCCGGTACCTTCGAGAACGCGAACAACCGCCTGCAGGCCTTCGACCGCGCGATCGAGCCCGTCGACTACGCGAAGAGCGAAGCACAGCTCGCCCTCGATCTCGTCGCGGTCCGCGCCGGCGAACGGGCGGTGGCGTACAACCCCGCGCTCGTGCGGCAGCGGATGGCGGCCGACCACGGACTGGACGTCTTCCGCGAAGTGTCGATGCCGGCGGAGACCATCTTCGTCGAGCCCGACATGCAGCTCGTCGAGCTCTAGCGGGCGGCGGCCGTGTGATAGAGCAACACGCCCCCGGCCAACGCCGGCAGGCTGAAGACCGGTGGGGCCACCAGCAGGAGCGCGACCGCGAACGCCATGAAGGCGAGCCGGCTCGTGCCCGATCGCTCGGTCAGGATCGGCATCGTGAGCGCAGCGGCCAGCGGCAGCAACGCGAGTGCGAAGCCCACGCCGGACGGCGTGAAGATCGTTCGGATCCGGGACCAGATCGACACGGAGGGCCACTCGTGGCCGGCGACGCTCGCCAGCATGAGACCGAGCACGATCGTCACCGCGACGTAGATCTCGCGTTCGAACCGGCGGCAGCGCCGCTGCCGGTCGACGAGCTCGATCGCGAGGATGTGCAGATCGGTCAGACGCCCGCACTCCGGGCACCGCTCCTGATCACCCCGGAACTCGAGGCCGCGAAGGTCGTAGCCGCAGCGCAGGCATCGAAGGTCGGACACGTCGCCACCTCACTCCCCGGCTCGGGAGACCAACGGACGGGCGCGGGCGATCATTGCACCATGCGATCGTCGATCGAGACCTTCCACCCGCGGGCGAGGTCGAAACCGTGAGCGATCTCGATGCAGGCCGGTTGAGCTGGGCGGGGCTGCTGGCCCACTGGATCGACTTTGCGCGGGCGGCGCGGGCGTTGCCGCCGTCGGAGTCGGCCCCGTGGCGAAGTGCCGTTCCCGCGATCATCGATTTGCAGGCCGTCACCTTCGCGTTGGGTGACCTGACGCGGCTGGCCCCGTCCGAACGACCGTTCGCCCGCGATCAGGCCGAGCATCTGATCCACCGCAGCGCACAGACCATCGCCGACGCGTGGCGGGCGGAGCCGCGGCCTCCCGCGGTCGTCGAGGTCATCGACGATGCGCGTCTCGCGTTGCGCGCGAGCGTCTTCGCCGGCGCGGAGGAGCTCGTCTGGGAGGGGCCGGACGCCGCAGTCGTGCCGACGCTTCCGGTGACCGGTGACCGAGGAACGCTCGCGGTGATGCGTCCCGGGACGATCGTCATGCGGGGTGAGCCCGTCGCGTGGTGGGTCGACTACGACGAGGCGGCGTTGCCGGCGGCGTTGCCGGCGTGTGCCCGGCGTCGTCCGCCGCTGCCGCATCAGGTCTACCGCCAGACGGACGAGCGGGGGGTCATCGTGCGCGACGTCGTCGCGCCGATCCTGGCCGACCCGCCGCCGGGGCAACCGCTCCTCGTGCTGCACCGCGAGCAGGGGCGGACGCTCGACACGGCCGTCGCCGACCCGTCCGCCTGGGAGCGGCAACAACGCGTGGCATGGCCCGCCGGCGTGCTCGCGCTTCCGGTCGAGGTGTCAGACACGCCTTAGAACAACGCGAGCTGCTGGAGCCCGACCGTTCGGCCCCCGACGAGCGGATGCCGGCCCGAGGGGACGGTCTGGTTCGTGATCGTCAGCCGCGGAAGCAGATGCGGCGCGCGTTCGGCGTACAGCCGGCGGATGATCGTCGGGCAGTTGCAATCACGCGAGAGGTGCAGCAACGCGACGTGCGCGAGCCGCGATTGCGTGTCGATCCGGAGGATCGCATCGAGGGCCTCGGTGTTGCAGAGGTGCCCGCGGCCGCTCATGATCCGGCGTTTCAGCACCGGGGGTCGATCGCTCGTGAGCTGCAACGTGCGGTCGTAGTTCGACTCGAACGCCAACCCGTCCAGCTCGACGAAGCGGTCGAGCACCGCCGCCGGCACCCGACCGAGATCGGTCGCGAGGGCGAACCGGCAGCCCGCGTGCTCGATGACGTAGCCCACCGAGCCCAGACCGTCGTGCGCCAGCATCACCGGCTCCACGTGCGTCCCGTCCGGACGGGTGTGCGTGTCTTCGAACAGCTCGAGGTGACGCCCCGGCACGCCCAGCCGAACCGCCCGGGTGCGATGACGCATGTGGACGTGGACGCTGATCGGGTGGGTCGTCAACCGCTTCACCCAGCCGCGGGCGAAGTGATCGCAGTCGAGGTGGGTCACGTAGATATCGGTGATGTCGTCGAGGCTGAGCCCGAGCGAGGCGAGCCGGCGTGCGGTCGCACGCGGGGAGAGCCCGCAGTCGATCAGGATCGGCGTCGCCCCCGCCCGCTCGATGAGCGTGCAGTTGCCGAGCGACCCGCTGCCCAGAACCGTGAAGACGAGCCCGGCGTCATCCATGACGTTCTCCACTGACCGCACACGACGGCGGATTGCTCGCCCGTGCCCGGCAAATCCCGCGTTTGGAATCGTCGATGAACCGGAGGCACTCGTCGACGAGCGGTTCGCCGGCATTCTCACGCAGGGCCGCGACGGCACGGGCGGTGGACCAGCCGCGGCGATAGATGGTCTGGTGGATCCACCGCAGACGATCGACCTCGACACGCGGCATGCCGCTGCGTCGCGCCCCCACCAGGTTCACGCTCCGGCAGATGTTGCGGCCGGTGACGAGAAAGTACGGCAGCAGATCCGCCGAGAGGTGCGCCCCGCCACCGACCATCGCGCCCCGGCCGACCCGCACGAACTGGTGGATCCCCGCGTGGCCGCCCACCGTCACGCCGCCGCCAAGCTCCACGTGCCCGGCGAGCACCGCCCCGGTGACGATCGTGCACCCGTCGGCGACCCGGCAGTCGTGGCCGACGTGGCTCGTCGCCATCAGCAGGTTCCCGTCCCCGATGCGGGTCGGACCCTCGTCGGTGAACGCGCGGTGGACGATGACCTGCTCGCGGATCGTGTTGCCGTCACCGATCGCGAGCCCGCACCCCGGCTCCCGCGGATCGTACTTGGCGTGCTGGGGCGCGAAGCCGAGGCACGCGAACGGGTACACGACGTTGGCCGTGCCGAGCGTGAGGGGCCCGGTCAGGTACACGCTGCCGATCAGCCGCGTGCCGGCGCCCACCCGCACGGTTCCGCGGATCACGCAGTGCGGTCCGACCTCCACGTCGTCGGCCAGCGTGACGTCGCCTTCGATGATCGCGGTGGGGTGAATGGTGGGCATGAGCGGTCGCCGGGCGCGTGCATGGTAGACGACGCCGCCGTTCGCGGGGCCTATTCTTCACCGGCGGTATGAACCACGTCCCCTCATCCCAATCCGGCGCAGAGATCGCGTCACGCTCGCTGCTCGTGCGTGATCTCGGGCGGGTCACCTACGCGGACGGGCTTGCGTTGCAGCGGCGACTCCAGGCCGAGGTGATCGCGGCCCGCGCCGCAACCAACCCGGGGCCGATGCACCTGCTGCTGCTCGAACACGATCCGCCGGTGATCACCGTGAGCCGGCGTCAGGGGGCCCGCGCCAACCTCATCGCCGGCCCGGGGGAGCTGGCCGCCGCCGGGGTCGAGGTGGCGGAGACCGACCGGGGAGGTGACATCACCTACCACGGCCCGGGCCAGCTCGTCGTCTATCCGATCCTCGACCTCAACCGGCTCGGCCTGCGGCTTCACTCGTACATGCGCGGGCTCGAACAGATCGTGATCGACGTGCTCGGGGAACTCGGCATCGAAGGCGTGCATTCACCGGGCGCGACGGGCGTGTGGGTGCCCGGCTCGGGTGACGCACCGCCGACGCGAAAGATCTGCGCGATGGGCGTGCGGGTGTCGCGGTGGGTGTCGATGCACGGTCTGGCGCTCAACGTTGCGACGAATCTCGCGCACTTCGACCTGATCGTTCCTTGCGGTCTCTCCGGTTGCGTGGTGACCAGCGTCGAGCGGGAGACCGGCGTGGCGGCCGATCTCGGCGACGTGAAGCAGCGGATGAGTGCGGCCTTCCACCGGTTCGTCGCGGCCCCGGAAGGCACTGAACGCCGGGACACGGGGGCTCAGACCGGTTCCTGATTCCGCATGAAGTTGGCGACGTGGGCGAACCGGGCGGTCAGGAACGCACGCAGCGGTCCGTCGACCTCGACCTCGTCGAGCGTCGCCTGCATGCACGCCAGCCACTGATCGCGTTCGGTCTCGCCGATCGGAAACGGCATGTGCCGCCCGCGTAACCGCGGGTGCCCGTACCGCTCGATGTACAGGGGGGGACCGCCGAGCCAGCCGGAAAGAAACTCGAAGAGCTTCGTGCGGGAGGTGGTCAGCTCGGCCGGATGCAGCGAGCGGATGGTCGCGAAGTCAGCCGACGCGTCCATGCGATCGTAGAACGCGTCGACGAGACGACGGAGCGGCGCCTCGCCCCCGAGCGCCGCGTACGGCGTTTGATCCGGTCCGAACGGCGATTCGCCCCCGGACGCGCCAGATGTGTTCAGAGGGATCGCCACCGCCGGTCAGTCCACCTCGAGCGAGAGCTCCTGGAGGACGTGATCGGTGATGTCCAGATCCTCGGGGTACCGCAGGGCCGTGCGAAGCCGGATGGCCATCATCGCCTGGTCCGGGTTCTCCGCCTCGAACGACTCACTGGTCGGGATGAAGCGGTAGACGGTGTCGATGGCGCGGCGGTCCGCGACGACCTCGACCGCCTCGATCAGCTCGCGGTAGGCGGTCTCGAGCTGCTTGGCGTCGAGCTGACCGCGTTGCCGCATCGCCTGCTGTTGCCAGGTCGAGTACTCCTGGTAGAGCGTCGAGCCCCGCTGGTACAGATCCTGGGCGTCCGGTGACTCCGGGTCGAGCCCCTGGAGCTGGCTGCCGATGGCGTCGAGCTGCTCCCGGTAGCTGGCCTCGGTCTGGTTCAGCTCCTCCATCAGACGATCGCGCTCGTCCTGGAGATCTTCGGACTGCATCAGCTTGTTGAGCACCTTCCCGATGAACACGTACGCCACGCTGTACGAGCGTTCGTGGGGCGCGTCGCCCCACGCGAGCCGGTGGCTGCGGCTGCGGAGCTCCAGCGGCTCGCTTCCGGCATCGTTGAGCGTGAGGGCGTCCACGGGTCCCAGGACGTCCGCCTGCGGGGCGGCGTGGGCCTGGGGGCCCGCGGGGAGGGACAAGACGGGGTTCGGCCGGGCCAGCGTCAGGAGCAGCACGCTCCCCAGGAGGCCCCAGACGGCAATTCGCTCGATGTTCTTCATGACGGGTGGTTTCCTCGCGCCGGCACGACGCGTTCGACGAGACACCGGAGCGGGCAGTCGCATTCCCGGGAAAGATCGGCCGCCTTCGAAGGGCGTCCGGGGCTCAGCGGCCGAGCAGCGACTTGATTCGCTCCGACAGCGTGAACTCGCTGAGGTCCGTGAGCTCGCCCGCGTCGAAGAAGTTGCCCTCGCACTCGGGGCACACCTCCAGCTCGATGTGGCGTTGGGCGGGGTCCTTGATGGTCTTCATCTCGACGCCGCATCGCGGACACGTGATCGGTCCCGTGGTTGCGGCCGGTTCGACGTCGTCGGCGGTCGCCGCCATGTCCAGACCGGCGATGGCCGACTTGTTCTTGAGCACTTTGAGCCGCTCGCCCTTGTCGAGCCAGATGCCGAAGCATTTCTCGCACCGGTTCACGATGGCGTCGTCGGTCTTCAGCGTCCGCATCGCCGCCTGGCACTTGGGGCAGTGAAGCGTGGTCTCGCCAGCGATCTCGGTCATGGGGGGACACTCCAGTGTGAAACGGGAGCCGAATGATAGCCGCAAAGCCGGGCGCCGGCGGCGGCACCAGTGCGGTCAGTCGCCCTGCTCGAGCACCGCCAGGAAGGCTTCCTGCGGGATGTTGACCGAACCGACGGACTTCATCCGCTTCTTGCCTTCCTTCTGCTTCTCGAGCAGCTTGCGTTTTCTCGTGATGTCGCCGCCGTAGCACTTGGCGGTCACGTTCTTTCGCACGCCCTTGATGCTCTCCCGCGCGATGATCTTGCCGCCGATCGCCGCCTGGAGCGGGATTTCGAACTGGTGGCGATCGATCTGCTTCTTCAGCTTCTTGAGGATTGCGCGGCTGCGCACCTCCGCGTTCGAGCGGTGACAGATCAGGCTCAGCGCTTCCACCGGTTGCCCGTTGACCAGGATCGAGATCCTGGCGAGCTTGTCGGCGCGGTATCCGATGATCTCGTAGTCCATCGTGCCGTACCCCCGCGTGATCGACTTCAGCTTGTCGTAGAAGTCGTAGATGATCTCCGCGAGCGGCAGCTCGTAGTCGAGGATCTGACGCGTGTCCGACACGTACCGCTGGCCCTTGAACAGACCACGTCGGCCATCGCAGAGCTTCATCAGGTCACCGATGTTCTCGTTCGGGCAGATGATCTCCAGCTTCACGATCGGTTCGCGCATCTCGGCGATCGTTGCGGTGTCGGGGAGCTCGGCCGGGTTGTGGATCTCCATCTCCGTCCCGTCCGTCAGCGCGATCTCGTAGCTCACGGTGGGGGCGGTCTGGACGATCTCGACGCCGCCCTCGCGTTCCAGGCGTTCCTGCACGATCTCCATGTGCAGCAGTCCGAGGAATCCGCACCGGAATCCGAACCCGAGCGCTTCGGAGTGCTGGGTCTGGTAGGTGAAGCTGGCGTCGTTGAGATGCAGCTTCTCGACCGCCTCGCGGAGATCTTCGTAGTCGCCCTTCTTGCCGGCGTCCGCCGCGCTCGTGGCGGGGTAGAAGTCACAGAACACCATCTGCTTCGGCTCTTCGTAGCCCGGCAAGGCTTCTTCGGCGGGGTCGTGATCGATCGTGATCGTGTCGCCGACCCGTACGTCGTCGAGCGTCTTGATCGCGGCGACCATGTACCCCACCTCCGCGTGGCGGATCTCCTTGAGCTTGGTCGGCTGCGGGGTGTAGCGACCCAGCTCGCTGATCGTGAACGTGCGTCCGGTGCCCATCATGCGGATGCGGTCGCCCACGCGGAGCGCACCGTCGAAGACTCGGAAGTAGACGATGACGCCGCGGTAGTCGTCGTAGTGGCTGTCGAAGATGAGCGCCCGGGTCTTTTCCGTGACCGGATCCCGGGGAGGCGGAAGCGTCCGGCAGATCGCATCGAGCAATTCGGGGATGCCTTCGCCGGTCTTGGCCGAGCAGTAGATGCAGTCCTCGGCCGGGAGCCCGAGCACCTGCTCGATCTCCATCGCCACGCCGTCGGGGTCCGCCGCGGGCAGGTCGATCTTGTTGACGACGGGAATCAGCTCCAGCTCGTTCTCGACCGCGAGATAGGCGTTGGCCACGGTTTGCGCTTCGACTCCTTGCGTCGAGTCGACGACGAGCAAGGCGCCTTCGCAGGCGGTGAGCGCTCGACTGACCTCGTATGCGAAGTCGACATGGCCCGGCGTGTCGATGAAGTTGAGCTCGTACTCCTCACCCTCGAAGTGGTGCTTCACCGTGACGGCGGAGGCCTTGATCGTGATGCCACGCTCGCGTTCCAGGTCCATGGAGTCGAGCATCTGCTCGCGCGCCTCGCGGGCGGTCACGGCGCGGGTGGCCTGGAGCAGGCGGTCGGCCAGCGTGCTCTTGCCGTGATCGATGTGGGCGATGATGGAGAAGTTGCGAGTCGGCACGACAAACCCAATCCCGGGGGAAAGCGAGGATTGTAGCGGCCGCTCGCGGCGAGCCGGTGAGCCCGGGAAAGAAGCCGGAGGTCGGTCCCGCTCCGATGGCTCAGGATGCAAGAACCTCGGTCGGGCGGCGGAGCAGGAAGATCTGACCTCGCACTTTCCGCCCCTGCTCGATGCGAACCGTGATGTGCTCGATGCGGACGACGTCGAGTCCGGACCCGGCGGCGGTCGATCGGATGTAGATCTCGGGATGAGCGTACCGGCCGTTGGACTGGAGCACCGGTGCGCCGCTTCGGGCGCGCTCGGTGGAGAATCCGAGCCAGCCGCCGGGGCGAAGGCTGGTGGCGGCCGCCGCAAAGACGTCTTCGAGAGCGCCGAGATAGATGAGCACGTCGGTGGCGAGCAGCAGGTCGAACGGCGTCGTGGCCCGGCCGAGGGTGCCGACGAGCTCCCCTTCGATCAGCTCGTCGTAGATGCCCCGATCCGCGGCGCGACGAAGCATGCCGGAGGAGAGATCGATGCCCGTCAGGTGATCGACGCGATCGCGAATCGCCACGCCGGCGAGACCGGTGCCGCACCCGAGATCGGCCGCCCGCGCGAAGCGGGTGGACGCGGGCACCTCCTCGTCGACGACGCGTCGCAGGAGATCGGGCACGTCATATCGAAGCGTCTCGACGAGGTGAGCGTCGAACGATCCGGCGTACTGGTCGTACAGCTCGCGGACGTACCCGGCCGGGGCGCGGCGGGTGGTCTCGCCCGTGATGGCGGCGAGCAGATGTTGCGCGGTGGAGTTGTCGGGGTCGGCGGCGAGCACCTGCCGGTAGCAGGCGGCGGCCGCGTTGTCGTCGCCGAGCCGGCTGGCCGCGACGGCCAGGCACGTCAGCGCTTCCAGATCGTCGAGGTCCGCCTCCAGGACACGCCGGTAGCAGCGAGCCGCCTCGGCGAACGCGCCCGCCTGGAGATGCGCGTGGCCGAGGTTGCAGTGCGCGTCGGGGTCGTCCGGAGTCAGCTTCACCACGCGCTCGAAGCAGGTGATCGCGTGGTCGAAGCGCTGCAAGGACCGGTAACACTCGCCGAGCTGGCTCAGGATCGACGGCCGCGTGGGCGCCAGCTCCGCTGCCCGCCGCAGGAGCCGCAGCCCCCGGCGGTGCTCGCCTCGTCCGTGATGCAGTAGCCCGAGCATCTGCAATGCGTCGACGAGCGCCGGATCGGCGCGGAGGATCCGGCGATAGAGCTGCCGCGCCGGTTCGAGCTGACCCCGCTCGTGAAGATCGACCGCAAGCGTCAGGATGGCCGAGAGGTTCGCCGTCTGAAGCGCAGGTTCGTCGCGCGAACTCTGCGCTCGGCGTCGTCGCGTCGGCCGCGCCGGTGGCGGAACCGGAACGGATACCGGACGGACGGGCGTCGCTGCGACGGCCTCCCTTTCGATCACGGTGAGCGGTATGGTCATGTGCGTGACGGCCTCCGTCCGAGAAATCGGCCGGACGAGCTGCGCACTTCCTCGAAATCGGAAGGTCGCGCGCGATTGTGGATGACTCGTGGAGAGTGCTGTGTCGGGCGCCCTCCGGACGCCCCCGCACACGGGTGCCACGGACAGCGAAGCGTCCGTGCCGTGCGTCGTTCATCGCGCGGGCGAGTCGAACGCCCCGGCTTTGTTTGCGCTGACGCACCGCGAGCGCCAGCGAGCGCCCCCGCGTCCGCGTCCGTGTCCGCGTCCGTGTCCGTGTCCGTGTCCGTGTCCGTGTCCGTGTCCGTGTTCGTGTCCGTGCCCGTGCCCGTGCCCGTGTCCGCGTCCGTATCCGTGTCCGCGTCCGCGTCCGTGTCCGCGTCCGCGTCCGTCAGTGTTTCCGCCAGAACGTCGGCGCAAACAGCACGAGCAACGCGAACATCTCGAGTCGTCCGAGCACCATCAGGATCGACAGAAAGATCTTGCTTGCCGGCGACATCCAGCCGTAGTTCCGGGTCGGGCCGACGCCCCCGAGCCCCGGACCGACGTTGCAGATCGACGAGACGCTCGCGGTGCAGGCGGTCGCGAAGTCGCAGGGGCTCTCGGGCGGCTCGAGCAGGGGGAGAACCCCCGCCCCGATGCCGACGAGCAGGAGCATGATGAGCATGTAGGCGATCGCGCCGATCTTGAGTTCGTCGTCGACGACGGTCTTGCCGACCTTCAAGGGCCGGACGACGTTCGGGCGGAACGCGCGTTCGATCTCCCCGACCATGACCTTGAGCGCGATCCAGAACCGGATGACCTTGACGCCGCCCGCGGTCGAGCCCGCACACCCGCCGATGAACATGAGGCCGAGCAGCAACGCGAGACTCGCATAGGGCCACCCGTCGTAGTCGGTGGTGCCGAACCCGGTCCCGGTGTGCAGCGCGATGGTCGTGAAGGCGCCGTGCCGCAGACTGGGGCCGACGCCGGGGCCCGTGGTCGCGCCGGTGGTGAGGGTGATGGTCTGACCCAGGATCGCCCACGTCACGAGCGCGATGACGAGGACCTTCGTGAGAAGGTAGACACGCAACTCCGTGTCGCGCCATGCCTGGCGGAATCGCCCTTGCGTCATCTGGTAGAAGATCGCGAAGTTCACGCCCGCGACGGTCATGAAGACCATGGTGACGATGTCGATCGGGAGCGAGTCGTAGAAGCCGATGCTCGCATCGCGTGTGCTCAGGCCGCCCGTCGAGATCACCGAGAACGCATGGCAGACGCTGTCGAACCAACTCATGCCCGACAACCGGTACGACAGGCCGCACACGACCGTCAGGCCGAGATAGATGAACCACAGGAGGCGGGCCGTGTCACGCACCTGCGGACGCACGCCTTCCTGGACGGGGCCCGGCGCCTCGACGCGGAAGAGCCGCTTGCCGCCCGCGCCGAGCGATGGCAGCACCGCCACGAACAGCACGACGATGCCGAGCCCGCCGAGCCAGTGGGTCAGCGATCGCCACAGCAGAAGGCTCCGCGGCAGCTCTCCGATCTGGCTCAGGATCGTCGCGCCGGTGGTGGTCAGACCGCTCATGGCCTCGAAGTAACAGTCGACGAACCGGTGCATCGGATGCGTGACGTCGGACTCGAAGTGGTTGGTGGCCCAGACGTAGTACGGCAGTCCGGCCAAAGCGGCGCCCAGCAGCCAGCTCAAAGCGACGAGCAGCAGCGCTTCGCGACGCCCGAGGTACCCGGGACATCGGCGGGTGGCCAGCCAGAGGACGGCGCCGGTCAGGAGCCCGCTCGCGGCCGCGACGCAGAGGGCGATACACGCCTCACGCTCCGCCAGGCCGCCGTCGAACCATCGCCACTGCGCAAACGACCATGCGGACAGCGTCCCGAGCAGCCCGCTCAGCACGACCATCAACAACGCGAGCTGTTTGCCGACGAGTCGAAAGTTCATGCCGTCATCCGGTCACGAAGATCTTGCGTAACGCACTCTCCCGCCCCCGCCGGCCGACGACGAGCAGGGTGTCGCCCGCCGAGATGGTGTCGTCCGCCTGCGGCACCCGCACCGTACCCTCGCGTTGGATCGCGGCGACGATCCAGTTCGGGCTCAGCTTGATCTGCTTGAGCGGCCGGCCGAGCACTTGCGCCGTTGGTCCCACCCGCACGCGGTACACGTCGATGATGCCTTCGGCCAAGCTCGCGGTCAGCCGCAGCGGACTCTCGTCGACGATGTTCTCGATCTCCTTGACCGCGACCTGGCGGGGGCTGAAGGGGCGATCGATGCCGACGTGCCGGAGCAGGTGCAGGTAGTGCGAGCGTTGCACGACCGCGACCACGAAGGGAATGCCCATGCTCTTGGCCCACGCGCACCCGAGGATGTTCTGTTCGTCGTCGTCGAGCAACGCGAGGAAGGCATCGGCGTGCGCGAGGTTCTCTTCTTCGAAGATGCTCGGGTCGGTCGGATCGGCGTGCAGGATGGTGACCCAGGGCAGCTTCTCCGCCAGCACCTCGGCGCGGCCGCGATCGGTCTCGAAGAGACGGACCGTGAAGTCACGATCTCTCAAAGCGCGGGCAAGCCAGACCGACATGGGCTGCCCGCCCATGATCACGATCGACTTGCGGCCGCTCTTCTCACCGTGGAACAGCTTCCGCGCGTCCTGGAATATGGCCGAGTTGCCCACCAGGATCACGACGTCGCCCTCCTCGATGGTGCTGGATGCGTCGGGGATGAATGAGCCGCCCTTGCGGGTGATGGCCGCGAGCCGCGCTCCCGACGGCAGACCCAGGTCCGGGAGGGAGCGTCCGATGGCCGACGCTTTGCGGCTGACCGGAAACTCCTGCATCTCGATCGCCCCCCGCGCAAAGTCCTCGATCGCCAACGCGCCCGGATTCCGCAGCGTGCGCGCGATCGCAAGGGCGGTGGAGTACTCCGGACAGATCATGCGGTCGATCCGCAGGTGGTCGAGGTAGTCGAATGCCCGTTGCTCGAAATACTCGGCGTGATGGACGCGGGCGATGGTGGTTCGGGTTCCGAGCCCCTTCGCCATCGACGCGGACAGGATGTTGACCTCGTCGCGATCCGTGGCGGCCAGCAGGAGATCGGCGCTGCTGCACCCGCCCGCGGCCAACACGTCGGCTCGCGCGCAGTTGCCGACGTAGGTGGCGACGTCGAGCCGATCCTCGATGGCGCGCAGGCGATTCGCATCCACGTCGATGATGGTGATGCTCGTACCGGAGGTGGCGAGCACTTCGGCCGCGTGCGATCCGACTTCCCCGGCCCCGCAGATGATGATGTTCATGATGCGGTTCGGTCTCTCGGGCTCTGCCGCCACCGCCGAGCGCGACGCGGCGGTCGCATGGTAGGGCGTCGCCTCGAGCGGGCAAGCCCGCCCGCGTCGGTGGCGTCACCGTTCGGGAAGGGAGGCGAACGCCGTCTCGGGTGGCGGCTTTCCCGCCGGCGCCGCCGCCGGTTCCAGCCGCAGCGTGAGCCGATGGTCGACGCCCTCGGGCGCGTAGCCGAGCTGGGCCCCGCCGCCGAGATCGGCCCGCGCGAAACCCTCGATCAACGAGGTGCCCAGCCCGGGTGTGGGCTTGACCTCGATGAGCGGTCCGCCCCGCTCCCGCCAACGCAATTCGGTCGCCGCTGCGGCCGCGTCCGCCGGACCCCAGCTGAGTCGGGCAAGCCCGCCCTTGACGCCCAACGCGCCGTGCTTCACGCTGTTGGTCATCATCTCGTGGAGCACCATCGCAACCGCGGTGGACTGGTGGGGCGGGATCAGCAGCTCTTCGCCCTCGATCTCCAGACGTCCCGGGACGCCGCACGGCACGAGCGCGCCGATCAGGTCGCGGATGTCCGCCGCCGCCCACTTCGAGTGCGTCAGGAGCCCGTGGGCCGCGGCCATCGCCTGCACCCGTCCCCGAACGGCCGCCGCGAAATCCGTCCGGTCGGTCGTCGTGTCCGCCGTCATGTCGATGAGCGAGATCAGCGACGCAAGGTTGTTGCGGACGCGGTGATCGAGCTCGGAGAACAGCCGGCGTTCCACGTCGCTGCGACGCCGCAGCTCCTCCTCGACCTGGACGCGGGCCGTGATATCCGCCGAGAGGCCGGCGATCCGGTACACCTCACCGTTCGCGTCGCGAATCGGAAACGCCCGGTCGTGAATCCACCGGATCGTGCCGTCGTCATGCTGCAGCCGGTACTGCTCGTCGTACCGGCCCTTCGCCGCATCGCGGTTGAAACGCTCGACGACGCGGTCGCGATCATCCGGATGAATGTTCTCCGACCAGCTCGACGGGCGTTCGAGCAGGCTCGCGACCGATCGCCGCCAGATTTGCGTGTACTGCGGGCTCACCCACAGCACGCGTTTGGTCCGCCAGTCCGAGAGCCAGAACACCTCGCTGATGTGCTCTGCGAGCTGGCGGAACCGCTCCTCGCTTCCGCGCAACGCGACCTCGGACTCCTTGCGTTTCGTGACGTCCTGCCACATGCCGTAGACACGCGGCGTGTCATCGTCGGCATCGAACTCGACACGAACGAAGTGAGCGAACCAGCGGTAGGTCCCGTCGGCCACCCGCCAGCGGTATTCGAACTCGGCGTCCTGGGGCAGGGTTTCGTCGAGGGTCCGGGGCAGTCCCGCCCGATCTTCGGGATGAACGCGGCGACGCCAGAACCCGCGATCATCCTCGAATCGATCGACCGCGAACCCCGTGATGCTGCGGGCGGACGAGCTGAGGTACTGAAGACGGCCGTCGACGTGCGACGCCGAGTAGCTCACGATCGGCAAGGCGTCGAGCACGAGCCCGAGCTGCTGCGTCGCCCGTTGCCGCGCTCGCTCTGCGTTCTTGAGGTCGGTGATGTCCGTACAGGTTCCGATGAACCCCTCGACGACGCCGCCGTCCCCGACGAGGGGCGCCGCCTGTGCGAAGATCCAACGCGGCCCGCCGGATACGCGTTGGAAGCGAAACTCCTCACGCCAGGACACGCCGGCCTCGACGGACCGGCTCCAGCTCGCCTGCACCCGCGGGCGGTCCTCCGGATGAACTGCCTGCGTCCAACCGGTGCCGCACCATGCGCCATCGGGCAGGTCCGTCAACTCGACCCAGCGTTCGTTGACGTACGTCGCTCGACCGTCGCGATCGGCGCGGAACACCAGGGACGGCGAGCACCGCGCGAGCGTCATCAGCCTGCGTTCGGACTCCCGCAGCGACGCCTCGGTCGCGCGCTGGCGGGTCACGTCGTGCCCGACCATGACGATGTGGGGCGGATCACCTTTCACGGTGATGGAGGCGAAGTGCATCTCGAACCAGCGCCACCCGGTGTCGCCCCGCAGGCGGATCACGACCGGCTCGGCCGTTCCCTCGGCGAGCGTGGTGGCCAGCCGGCGTTGCAGCAACGGCGCATCCTCCGACGCGACGAGATCGAAGATCAATCGTCCGGGCGACGCGGGGCTGCCGTCGGGCAGGGGCCGGTTGGCCGCCGTGATGGAGCCGTGGGCGTCGAGGTCGACGATCAGGGCGGGGGCCGCCCGCAGGAGCGATCGCATCCGCGTTTCGGATCGCACGAGAGCATCCCGCTCGCGTCGCGGTCGGTCGACGTCGCGGCAGTTCCCGTTCAGACGAGTCGGCCGTCCGCTCGCGTCTCGCGCGGTGACGACGCCACGCTCCCGGATCCACCGCTCGTCCCCGCGTTCCGTCCGGAAGCGGTAGTCGGCGCGGTATGCCTCGGTTTCACCGGCGAGGTGCGTCTCGACCGCCGTGGTCAACGCCGCGCGATCGTCGGGGTTGATCCGATCCTCCCAGTCGCGACGCGAGTCGGGCCGGGCGCCGAGGACGTCCTCGGCGGCCCC
>JABDLI010000005.1 GCA_013003065.1 Phycisphaerales bacterium
CAAGCCCCGTTTCGCGCGCAAGATCCTCGAACTCGAGCGGTGTGTAACACCGGATCGTCTGTGATCGGTGCACGGTGGGATCGTCCGCGGTTGACCAGTGATCGCGAAACCGCTCGCCATGCGTCTCGTATTCGATTCGGCGCTCCCACGTCGAGCCGTCACGGGCGGTGAAAGTCGAACGCTCGCCATGCCGACGCCGCCAGTTCCACGGGCTGAAGACATCGATGAGGGCGCGGCCATCCGCCGCGAGCCAGTCCTGGCCGATTCGCCGCAGCAGCCGTCGCTGGTCGTCATCGGTGCCGATGCCAAAGCCGTCCCAGTAGTAGATGAAGTCGAAGCGTCCGGGCAGATCGACCGTGTAGAAGTCGTCTTCGACGATCGTCAACCCACCGGCCCGCGGTTGCGACGCAAGGGAGCGGGCGAGCGTCGCGTCGGCCGGGTTGAACTCGACCGCGCAAACGTCGTAGCCCCGATCCGCCAGAGCGGCGGCAACGCCGGCCATACCTGCGCCGAGTTCGAGGATCCGGCGGACGCCGTCCCGCTCACCGCACCAGCCGTGCAGGCGTTGCGCGATGCGGCGATGTTGGTCGGTGACGGTGGCGCGGGCGAAGGTGCGGCTTTGTTGGGTGTAGTAGTCCTTGGCCCAGTCCATGGTGGGGGTTCCGTGTTTGCGTCCGTGGCCGTGGCCGTGTCCGTGTCCGTGTCCGTGTCCGCGTCTGCGTCCGTGTCCGTGTCCGCGTCCGTGTCCGTGTCCGCGTCCGTGTCCGTGGCCGTGTCCGTTTCCGCGGCCGTGTCCGTGTCCGCTGCCGTCACCGACGTCACCCGAGCCATCGACGTCGCCCGTACACCCGTCGTCCCCGACGGCGATCGAGCCGTCGGAGACGTTCATCGTATCGGAACATGATCCCCAGCCGCTGACGTGGGGAATTCAGGCCGACGCCGGCCTCTCGACGCTGGCTCGCCGAGCCCGGAGTCGGGTCACCCGGATCGGGTCGGGGCCCGCCGAACCGGGGAAATCCGCGGCTCGTTCTCCGAAATAGAATACGAGCCGGGGCACGGAAGGAGCGCGCAATGGACGCCATGCTCGCATGCGACTGGTCGGGGCTGCTCGAGGTGCCCAACATCCTCTTCGCAGGGATGGCGGCGGTCGGGATCGTCGCCATCGTCTTCGGAACCATTTCAGCCGCTTTTACGAAAGTCGTCGTCTCCCGCGACCGCGAGCGCTCGCGACGCGAGCTCGCCGCGTACGTCGCGGAAGGCACCCTCGACGCCGACAAGGCCGTGGCGCTGATGGATGCGGGGAACAGCGAAACCGACTCCGCGTGACTGACGCTGGGTGGTGGTCCATCAGTCGGCCAGGAGTCCGTCCTGAAACGGACGCCGACCCGGTCGCGGGAACGCGTGGTGGCTGACGGGCTCGAACCGCCGCTCGTCGTCGAAGTACAGGTAGTGGGTGATCTTCAGAACGTCGCCGTCGATCCGGAGGAGGTTGAACGAGTTCTTCTCCCGCTCGCGGCCCCGGCCCCGACGCGACGTCGTCGTGCCGCACTGGACGATGATGATGCCGTGCTCCCGGTCGGCGCCGGCGTAGACGTCCAGCGAGTTGCCGATGTAGGCGCGATGCAGGTGACCGCCGAGGATCATGTCGACCCCCAGCCGGACGAACACGTCGAGTGCCCGCCGCGCCTTGGGCATCGTCTGATCGCGCTCGAAGTCCGGGGCGGGCAGGAAATGGTGATGCGTCACCACGATCTTGACGACGGACGACGGTACGGAGCGCAGCGTCTCCTCGCAGAATGCGAGCTGGTCGAGGTGAATGCGACCGTTGCTGATCGCGCGACGCGGTGAGGTGGAGTTGAGCCACACGATCACCGCCTCGTCCAGCCGCAGGACGCCGTCCAGCTCGTTGCTCATGTGTTCGCGGTACAGCTCGAGCGGCCGGGTGAAACGCTCGGCGATCCGGTAGAGCGGCACGTCGTGGTTGCCGGGGACGAATACCTTCGGAACCCCGGGGAGCGCATCCACGAACCGACGGGCCTGCTCGAACTGCTCCCGCTTGGCGCGCTGGGTGAAGTCGCCGCTGGCGATCACGACGTCGGGCCCCAGGGTCGGGGCGATCGCCTGGAGCGCCTCGCCGATCCGCGCGAGGTACGGCGGGCCGAAGTGGAGATCGGAGATGTGGAGGATCGAAAGCACGGACGTTCACCCCCTCCGCGGTTGCTTCAACGCGTGCACGATCGTCGGCACGTCCGCCTGCCACCGCGGCAGAACCAACGCGATCGCGAACGCCTCGATGTTCGTGACGATGACCGCGATCAACGTCACCTGCGCCGGCCACCACGGACCTCCCAACAGAAGCGTGACGGCGCCGATCGAGACGAGCAGCCAGCACGTCTTCGCCGCCCGCGTGTGATACGCGGGCAGACGACGGAATCGCAACAGCGACACGAGCACCGGGAGGGCGTAGCTTCCGACCATGGCCGCGATCAGCATCGCCTCGTCGCGGACGAACTCGGGCTCGAGCCACATCGTCCCGAGAACGAGGCACGAGTAGCAGACGAAGTCGGACACGCTGTCGAGACGCGCGCCGAGCTCCGTGCGTTGGTCGAGAAGGACCGCGAGCTTCCCGTCGAGCCAGTCCGTCAGCACGAGCGTGACGAACAACCCGACGAACCACCGCTCGGAGCCCGCCTGGGCGAGCCAGAGGAGCACGCCGGAGCCCGCGATCCGCGCGATCGTCAGCACGTTGGGCACGGTCATGACGGCGTCTCGGACCACTCCGCCGGCATCGGTCGCGGCGGGGCGGAACGAGCGGTCGGAATCCGGCGTTCGGTTCATGGCACGTACAGGAAGGCGACGTAGTGGAAGAACAGAGGGGCGGTGAAGGTAAGGCTGTCGACGCGATCGAGAATGCCGCCCTGACCGGGAAGCAGGGTGCCGCTGTCCTTGACGTGCGCATCCCGCTTGACGGCCGAGATCACGACATCGCCACAGAAGCCGCCCACGCCGATCATGAGGCCCGCGGCGATCGCCCACGCGGAGCCGTACCACGGCCCGGCCGGCCCGCCCTCGAAACGCGGCGGACGCTCACCCAGCGGCGTGAGGAGCGGCGCCAGCAGCACGGCCAACAGCGTCGTGCAGACGAGCGCCCCGATCAGACCCTCCCAGCTCTTGGCGGGCGACACTTCCGGGATGATCTTGTGACGACCGAGCGGCCGACCCCACAACGCCTGGGCGATGTCGTTGAACTCCGTCAGCACCACGAGGTACAGAAACCACCCGATGCCGCCCCCGACCGGATTCGTCCCCGGCGGGAGCGTCAGGAGCAATGCGACGTGCGAGAGGCAGAAGACCAGCATCATCATGCCCCACTGGAGCGTGCCCACCATGTGCACGAACCCCTCCGGCTGCCGCATCAAGACGATGCGAAGCGTCAGGAGCAGGAACATCAAGACCGGAATGAAGATGATGCACAGCTCGAAGAGCTCGAAGTAGACCCACACGTACTGCAGCACCGCAGCCGCGTAGACCCACCGCAGGAGCCCCTGGTAGCGACGGCGTTCCGGCACCATCGCCAGGTACTCGCGCAGGCTCAGCAGACTGAGAAGACACACGAGTCCGACCGTGGCGGGCCGACCGAGCAGCACGACGAGCCCCACGACGAACGCGATCACCCACCACGTGCGAAGCCGGCGGACGAGCGCGCGTCCCGCTTCCGCCGAGAGTCTGTGCAGGTGCGTCAGCCGGGCGATCGTCCCGACGACGAGCGCGACGAAGATCCCCGCCATCACGCCGAGCCCGCCGAGCGGCAACGACGTCACCTCGCTCACACGGCGAATGAATTCCTCGAGCCCCGACATGGCGGCTCCGATCCGGCACCGATCGAAGCGCCGACCGAATCCCCGTGCATGTCCTCACGTGACGACGGCGATCGGATCCGCCCTCATGAGACCCGATTCGCCGCCGAGTCGGAAGCGGAAGCTCGCCCCGATCTTCACGAACCCACCGGGCGTCGAGAGATCCGCGATCGGCGGCGGGTGAGAATACCGTCGGGGGTTCCGCGCTCCGTGCGACGCGTCAGGCGGCCGAGATCATGTCCCGACGCATTCTCTTCTTCGCGCTCTTCGTGGGCGGCCTGGCGACGCTCTACGTCGCCGCTCGCGAGAACGTGTCGCTGGCCACGCTGACGGCCAAGGAAGCTGCGCTCCGCTCGGCGTTGGGGGAATATCCCGTTCGAGGTTTCGCGATCGGCTTCGCCGTGTACGTCGGTGTGAGCCTCGTGCCGGGAACGACGGGCAAGGCGATCGTCGCCGCGTGGCTCTTCGGTTTCTGGGCGGGGTTGCTGATGGTGAACATCGGACTCACCGTCGCCGCCATCGGGAGCTTCTCCGCGAGCCGGTACCTCTTCCACGATCTGGTCGCGTCGCACTGGGAACGACGGCTCACACGAGTGAATCACGCCCTCGCGCGGGACGGGCCGAGCTACCTCTTCGCCGCCCGCGTGCTCCACGTGCCCTTCTGCGTGACGAACTACGTGATGGGGGCGACGCCGATCCGTCTGCGGGGATTCTGGTGGTCGACCCAGTTGGGCATCCTGCCGGGCAACGTGATCTTCGTCTACGCCGGATCGCAGGCCCCGACGCTGGAGACGATCGCGGAGGAGGGCTTCTCGTCGATCCTCTCCCCGGGGCTGATCATCGCTTTCATCGCGATGAGCGTCTTCCCGCTGCTCGTTCGCGCGCTCGTCCATCGCGTGCTGCGGTGGCACCGGCACCGGCGATGACGCCCGCGTGCGTCATCAGTCCAGCCAGTCGGTGTGCACCGCCGCCCCGTCGGGATCGTCCAGACGCCGGTACGTGTGCGCCCCGAAGGCGTCCCGCTGGGCCTGCACGAGATTCTGCGGCATGCGTTCGTGACGCAGGCTGTCGTAGTAGGAGAGGCTCGCGCTCATGCCCGGCACCGGCACGCCGGCGTCGATCGCGGCGGTGACGACGCGTCGCCACGGCGTTTGGAGCGTCGCGAGCGTCCCGCGAATTTCCTCATCGACGAGCAGGTTGACGAGCGCGGGATCACGCTCCCACGCCCGCATCATGACGTCGAGGAACCGAGCGCGGATGATGCAGCCCCCCTTCCAGATCCGCGCGATCTCCCGCGGATTCACGTTCCACTCGTATTTGCGTGATGCCGCCTCGATCAGCTCCATGCCTTGCGCATAGGCACCGATCTTCGCCGCATAGAGGGCGTCCCGCACATCGTCCGTCGTGATCCGCGCCGCGTCTCCGCCGGGTCCGGGGCCGCCGAGCTGCGGCGCCATCACGACACGCTGCTCCTTCAGGCTCGACAGCACCCGCCCATCGATGGCCGCGGCAATCGACGGAATCGGCACGCCCAGCTCGAGCGCGACCTGCGCCGTCCACCGCCCGGTCCCCTTCTGCCCGGCCTTGTCGAGCACGGCGTCGATGAGCCAGCCCGGGCCCCGCGGATCGGGAACCGTGAAGATCTGCGCCGTGATCTCGATCAGGAACGACTCGAGCGGACCGCGATTCCACGCCCCGAAGACCTCGGCCAACGCGGGCGGGTCGAGTCCGAGCCGCGTCTGCATCAGGTGGTACGCCTCGGCGATGAACTGCATGTCCGCGTACTCGATGCCGTTGTGCACCATCTTGACGAAGTGCCCGGCGCCGTCGGGGCCCACGTGCGTCACGCACGGGCCCGAGTCGGTGCGGGCCGCGATCGCTTCCAGGATCGGGCGGATCAGCTCGTAGCCGGTCGGGTCGCCCCCGGCCATGAGCGAAGGTCCGTGCCGCGCGCCGTCCTCGCCGCCCGAGACGCCAACGCCGAAGAAGCGAATGCCGGCGTCGGCCATCTCCGCCGATCGCCGACGCGTGTCCTCGAACCACGAGTTGCCGCCGTCGATCACGACGTCGCCCGGATCCAGCCGCGGCCGAAGCTGCCCGAGCACCGAATCGACCGGCGCTCCGGCCTTGATCAGGAGCATGATCTTGCGTGGCCGCTCGAGCGTGGCCAGGAGCGCGTCGAGCGAGTCGACGCCGAGGAGACGCCCCCCGCTCTCGGCCACCGCCTGCTCGACCAGATCCTGGCTGCGATTCCATCCGGCGACGCGGAATCCGTGATCGGCGATGTTGAGCGCGAGATTCCGTCCCATCACCGCCAGACCGATCATGCCGAACTGCGCCGTTGCGGGCGTCGTCATGGCGTTGCCGTCCTTTCGTTGATCGCGGGTCGCGGACGGGTCGAGCTCGCGTGCCGCGGCGGCATCCGTGAAGAAGTGCACCACTCCCCGGGCGGGACGCACCCGCGCCGCCGGGAGCGTCGCCCGCGTGACCGGCTCCGCCCGCTGCGCGAAGACCTGCGCGAACCGGCTGGCCTTCCCCGCGCCGGTGACGAGGAACACAACGACCCGTGCTTTGTTGAGCGTCGCCAGCGAGAGCGTCACCCGGTCGTGCGGGGCCTGGGGGCTGCGGGTCGCCACCACCCGCTCCGGGCCGTCGGAGCCGTCGGGGCCGCCGGGGAAGATCGACGCGGTGTGTCCGTCATCCCCCATCCCGAGCAGCACGACGTCGAGCGGGGTCTCGCCGAGACGCCGCGCGTAGTCCGCCGCGGCCGCTGCCGGCGGCAACGCGGCGTCGATACCGTGGATGACGCGCGGCGTCACGGGCAAGCGATCGAGGAGCGTTTCACGGGTCATGCGTTCGTTGCGGTCGGGGTCCTCCGGCGCAACGTGCCGCTCGTCGCTCCAGAAGACGACGACGCGGTCCCAGGGAATCGCGGCGGCCAGGTCCGGCTCCGCCAAGCGCTCGTAGAGGAGACGCGGCGTGCGGCCCCCGGCGAACGCCAAGCGGCACTCGCCACGGCCGGCAACCGCGTCGCGGATCGCATCCGCGAGGAACGCCGCGAGCGTCTCCACCGTGGCGTCGGCCGTCTCGGAAACGCTCAGCTCCGGCGTCGCCCCCACCGTCATCGGCCCTCCCGCATCAAGGCAGGCTCCCCGAGCGTCCAGCCGGCGGCCGCCTCCGGTCCCCACGTGCCCCCTTTATAAGGATGGGCCACGGGCGGGTCCGCGAGGATCGGGTCCAGCAGACGCCAGGACTCGAGGACCTCCTCGGAGTGAACGAACAGCGTCTGGTCGCCTTCCAAGACGTCGTGCAGGAGCGTCTCGTAGGCGTCCGGCAACCCGTCGAACTGATCGCGATACCGGAACGTCAGCGGGATGCGTTGCAGCTCCTGCAGCGATCCCGGTTTCTTCACGTCGATGTGCAGCGAGAAGCCCTCGTCGGGCTGGAGCGTGAGGATCAGCACGTCGGAGCTCACGTGACACACGCCCTCGTGCTCGAACATGCAGACCGGCGACGAGCGAAAGCGGACGCCGATGCGAGTGAGACGCCGCGGCAGCCGCTTCCCGGTGCGCACGTAGAACGGCACACCCTGCCATCGCCAGTTCATGATCTCCAGCTTCAGAGCGGCGAAGGTCTCGGTCGTCGAGCCCGCATCGATGCCCGTTTCATCCCGGTACCCGGGCACCGCTTCGCCGTCGATCGTCCCCGCCGCGTACTGGCCGAAGACGACGTCCCGCGACGTGATGGGGGCGATCGACCGCAGGACCTTCGTCTTCTCGTAGCGGACGGACTCGGCGCCGATCACCGGCGGCACCTCCATCGCCACGAGCGTCAGAAGCTGGGCGAGGTGATTCTGCACCATGTCCCGCAGGGCGCCCGACGCGTCGTAGTAGTCGCCGCGGTCGCCGACGCCGACCGACTCCGCCACCATGATCTCGACCGCGGCGATGCGGTCGCGGTTCCACAGCGACTCGAAGATCGCGTTGCCGAACCGAAACGCGAGCAGGTTCTGCACCGTCTCCTTGCCGAGATAATGGTCGATGCGGTAGACCTGTGTCTCCTCGAAGTGCCGGCGCGTGGTGTCCACCAGCGCGCGGGCCGAGTCGAGATCGTGTCCGAACGGTTTCTCGACCACGATCCTCGTCCATCCGCCGTCGGGGGCGTGGGCCAGACCGGCCGCTCCGAGCGCCTCGATGGTCTTGCCCATCGCGGCGATCGGCAGCGCCAGGTAGAACGCGTGCCGGGGCGGCAGCTCGTTCTCGGAGCGGAGCGTGCCGAGCCGGTCCGCCAGCCCCTGGTACTCCTCCGGCGTCCCGCCCGGCATGGAGAAGAAGTGGAAACGGGCCGGGTCGATCGCGTCCGCTCGACCGGCGTCGACGCACGCCCGACGGACCAGGTCGCGATAGCTGTCGTCGTCGTGCTCCCGGCTCCGCGAGATGCCCAGCACCTGCACGGCCTCGTGGAGCAGGCCCCCGGCGGCGAGCGAGGCGAGCGCGGGAATGAGCTTGCGGCGGGCGAGGTCGCCCGTCCCCCCGAAGATGACGAGCACGCCGGGCTCGGAAACGCGGGATGTCATCGGGGGCGGGCTCCGTCCGGGGGGGCGAGATTCCCGAACATGATCGGGCCTCCGCGGCCCGAACGCGAATCGACGCGGAGGCGAGAGGAACATGCGGCCGGGGGCGGAGGTTCGGCGTACATTGGAAGGTGACCCACCTCCGGCGACCCGACCCAAGCCCCGGGAGCTCCTTCATGACCATCCGCCGAACGTGTTCACTGACCGCGTTGTCCGTGCTTCTGGTTGCCACCGGAGTGTCGGCGGCCGACGTCGATCCGGGAGTGCACCGTCGCCTCGCGGAGGTCGACACCACCAAGGTGTGGATTCACCTCACCGACAAGGACCTCGCCGGCCCGGCGCTCGACGCCGCACTCGCGGCCGCGGCCGAGACGCTGTCTCCCCGCACCGCGACGCGACGGGCCCAACGCCGCACCGCCCCGGGCCTCGTCGATCAGCATGATCTGCCGGTCGCGCCGGCGTACCTCGACACGCTCGCCCGCCTCGGGGTCGAGCCGGTGGTGGTGAGCCGGTGGCTGAACGCCGTCAGCGCGTATGTCGACGAGGCGACGCTGGGGGCCATCGGTGATCTCCCGTTCGTGCGTGCGATCGAGCTCGTGCGTCGCGGCGAGCTCGTCGACCCCGTCTCCTCGGCGCCGGCGGCGCTCCCGCTCGGCGGCGGATTCTACGGTCTGGCGACGACGCAGCTCGAGCAGATCGGCCTGCCCGCGCTCCACGACACCGGGGCGACCGGGGCCGGGATCGTCGTCGGCATCCTCGACACGGGCTTCAACCGCGATCACGAGGCCTTCAACAACCCGGATCACCCGCTCACGATCGTCGCCGAGCACGACTTCATCAACGACGACCCCGACACCGGTCCCGAGCCGGGCGACCCCTCCTCCCAGCACCGGCACGGGACGCTCATCCTCGGCACCCTCGGGGCCTACATGCCGGGGACACTCGTTGGCGGCGCCTACGACGCCTCCTTCATTCTCTGCAAGACCGAAGACACGAGCGACGAGTACCAGGGCGAGGAGGACTTCTACGTCGCCGCTCTCGAGTTCATCGAGGCGAACGGCGGCGATGTGGCCACGAGCTCGCTGCGTTATACGGACTGGTACACGGACGACGATTACGACGGCGTCACGGCCGTGACGAGCATCGGCGTCAACATCGCGACCTCCAACGGCGTCTTCTGCTGCACGTCCGTCGGCAACTCCGGACACGACTCGAACCCGGCCACCTCGAACCTGGGCGCCCCCGCCGATGCGCTCGAGGTCATCAGCGTCGGAGCCGTCGAGAGCACGGGGGAGATCGTCGGGTTTTCCTCGGACGGTCCCACCGCCGACGGTCGCGTCAAGCCCGAGGTCCTCGCGCAGGGCTCGGGCACCTATACGGTGGACGCCGACGTGCCCGACGAATACCGCACCGCCAGCGGCACCTCGCTCTCGTGCCCGCTCGTGGCCGGCGCCGTCGCGTGCCTGGCGCAGGCCCAGCCGGGATGGACCGTGCCGCAGATGCGTGATCTGCTGTTCCGCACCGCCAGCTACTTCGAGGCGTTCGGCACGTTCGATCCCCTCTACGTCGAGGGGTACGGCATCATCGATGCGGCGGCCGCGAACGCCCTCGACTGCAACGGCAACGGCTCGCCCGACGACGAGGACATCGCCGGTGGGGGCAGCGCCGACGTCGACGGCGACGGCATCCCCGATGAGTGCCAGTGCGGGCCGGACATCGACGGCACGGGCGACGTCGGATTCGGCGATCTGCTCGCGGTCATCTCCGCGTGGGGGCCCTGCACGGGATCGTGCGTCCAGGATCTGGACGGCTCCGGCGATGTCGGGTTCGCCGACCTCCTCATGGTGATCAGCGCCTGGGGGCCGTGCGCGTGACTCGTACGTGACTCGCATGGGGCCCGCCGGGGACCGGCGTAGATCCTGCCGCGACAAGCGTATACCGCCCCCCCGATGCGGGGCCCCGGCGGATGTTCGCAACTCTTAAGTTCGCCAGGCTGCCTGTTTTGAATGTTGGCTCTTGACGCCCCCGTTCCGGGGGCGGTATAGAAGGGGCGGCTGTCGGTGTTTGGCCGAACATCAGCGGGGGGTGGAGTCCGCGCTGGTGGGGCGTGCCGCATCGGCTCGCAGGGGAGTATCCAATGCTTAGTAGTAGGCTTGTCGTGACGACCGCGTTTTGTGGTCTGGCGCTTGCGGTCTGTACCGGTCCGTCGTTCGCCGGCGGCTCTCTCGAAGAGGTGCAGACACAGTCGTTCCAGTTCCCGCTGGCACCGGGGGGAACGATGCTGTCCTTTGATCAGTTCGATGACCAGGCGGGCACACGGGTGCTCCAGAAGGTCACGCTGATGGTGGAGGGCACGATCCAGGCCATGGTGACGGCGGAGAACGACTCCGTCCTCCCGGCGCCCGACTTCGCGCTCAACATCTCCGGCTTCATGACGATCGACTTCCGCGATCTGTCGACGTTCATGGGCTACGACGCGACGTTCCTCACCGACGGTTCGGTCGGCCGCTCCGACGGCGTGCCCGGCAGCGGTCCGGACTTCTGGGACTTCGGCCTGGTCTCCGACTCCGAGACGGCGATGGACATGACATCGACCGATCTCGGTTTCTTCATCGGCGGCGGCACGATCCCCGCCAATGTGTTCGCGACCGGCGGCTTCTCCCTCTCCGGCTCCACCGACTCCACCATCGTGACCACGATGTTCATGGCGCTGGGCACCGTCGACATCATCTATCAATACCGCGAGATCCCGACCGGCGCGTGCTGCTTCACCGACGGCGAGTGCTCGGTGCTGACCGAGGAGCAGTGCGTCGAGGCCGGAGGCATTTACCAGGGTGACGGCACCACGTGCGACCCCAACCCCTGCCGGGGTGCCTGCTGCCTGCCGAACGGCGACTGCATCGAGGTCACCCAGCTCGAGTGCGAGGGCGGCGCGGCGTTGACCGGCGCTCTCGGCACCACCACCCGCGGACCGGCCGGCCCCGGCGTCTACCAGGGCGACGGCACGACCTGCGCGACGGTGGAATGCCCGCAACCGGGCGCCTGCTGTCTGCCGGACGGATCGTGCTTCATCACGGTCGACGTCTCCGGCGAGACCTGCCTGCGGGCCGGGGGCGAGTACCAGGGTCCCGACACCGACTGCGTGGGCGTGGCGTGCCCCGATCCCGAGGGCGCCTGCTGCCTCGAGGACGGCTCCTGCGTGAGCCTGACCCAGATCGCGTGCGGTGACGCCGGCGGTCTCTACCAGGGCGACTTCACGAGCTGCGACGCCGTGAGCTGCCCGGTGACCAAGGGCGCCTGCTGCTACGAGGATGGTTCCTGCGCGGCGCTCACCGTTGAAGAGTGCGCCGCGACCGGCGGCTCCTACCAGGGCGACGACACGAACTGCCTCACGGCGGCCTGCCCGCAGCCCGTCGGCGCGTGCTGCTTCGACGACGGCTCCTGCGTCGAGCTGACGCAGTTCGACTGCGTGGACGGCGGTTACCTCTACCAGGGTGACGGCACGAGCTGCGCGACGACAGAGTGCCCCGATCTCAAGGGCGCGTGCTGTTTCGACGACGGCTCCTGCTCGTTCGAGACCATCAGCGACTGCATTGTCGCCGGCGGTTCGTATCAGGGAGACGACGTCACGTGCGAGGCGGCGGCCTGCCCGCAGCCAGCGGGCGCGTGCTGTTTCGAGGACGGCTCCTGTGACGACCTCACCCAGGCCGATTGCGTGGCCGCGGGTGGTCAATACCAGGGCGACTTCACGGGCTGCGCGAGCGATCCCTGCCCCGCTCTCAAGGGTGCTTGCTGCTTCGAGGACGGCTCCTGCTCCTTCCTGACGCTGACCGACTGCGTCGTGGCCGGCGGCAGCTACCAGGGCGACGGGCTCACGTGCGACGACGCGGCGTGCCCGCAACCGGTTGCGGCCTGCTGTCTCGAGGACGGCTCGTGCACGATGGCCACCCAGGCCGACTGTGTCGCCGCGGGCGGCGATTGGCAGGGTCTGGGCACCACGTGCGCGACCGCGAGCTGCCTGCCCGTCAAGGGCGCGTGCTGTTTCGAGGACGGCTCCTGCGCCTACCTCATCGACGAAGACTGCGTCGCCGCGGGCGGCAGCTACCAGGGCGACGGCGTCACCTGCGCCGACGCGGCCTGCCCGCCGCCGGCGGGTGCGTGCTGCTTCCCGGACGGCGGCTGCTCCGAGCAGACCCAGTCGGACTGCATCGATCTCGGCGGCGTGCCGCAGGGCGCGTTCACCACCTGCGCCGGGGTCGACTGCCCCGATCCGGAAGGCGCCTGCTGCCTGGTCGACGGCTCCTGCATCTTCGTGACGCTCGAACGCTGCGATTCGCAGGCGGGCGTCTACCAGGGTGACGGTGCGAGCTGCGACACTGCCGGCTGCCCGCAGCCGGTCGGCGCGTGCTGCTTCGACGACGGCTCCTGTGCCGAGCTCACGCAGGAGGGTTGCCTCGCCGCCGGCGGCGCACCCCAGGGCGTGTTCACCGAGTGCGCGGACACCGACTGCCCGCAGCCCAAGGGCGCGTGCTGTCTGGCCGACGGCTCCTGCTCCTTCCTCACGGCCGATGATTGCGACGCAATCTCCGGCACGTTCCAGGGCATCGGCATCACCTGTGCGGACGCGGACTGCCCGACGCCGCCGGGTGCGTGCTGCTTCGAAGATGGTTCCTGCACGTTCGGGACGCAGGACGAATGCGTCACCGCCGGCGGCACGTTCCAGGGTGGCGGCACCGAGTGCGCGACCGCGGACTGCCCGCCCCTCAAGGGCGCGTGCTGCTTCGCGGACGGCACCTGCTCCTTCCTGACCGCTTCCGACTGCACCGCAGGCGGGGGTTCCTACCAGGGCGATGACGTCAACTGCGACGTCGCCGGTTGCCCGCAGCCCACCGGTGCGTGCTGCTTCCCCGACGGCTCCTGCATGGAGGAGACGCAGGAAGAGTGCGTGGACGGCGGCTACGTCTACCAGGGCGACGGTACGAGCTGTGCGACGACCGAGTGTCCCGAGCCGAAGGGCGCCTGCTGCTTCGAGGACGGCTCTTGCTCGTTCGAGACGATCACCGATTGCATCGTCGGCGGCGGCGAGTACCAGGGTGACGACGTCACCTGCGAGGCGGCGGCCTGCCCGCAGCCGACCGGTGCGTGCTGCTTCCCCGACGGCTCCTGTGTCGAGCTCACGCAGCCCGACTGCGTGGACGGCGGCCACGTCTACCAGGGCGACTTCACCGGCTGCGCGACGACCGAGTGCCCGGAACCCAAGGGCGCATGCTGCTTCGAGGATGGCTCCTGCTCGTTCGAGACGCTGAGCGACTGCATCGTCGGCGGCGGTGACTACCAGGGTGACGGCGTCACCTGCGAAGAGGCGGCCTGCCCGCAACCGCTCGGGGCGTGCTGCCTCGCGGATGGCTCCTGCACCGACACGACGCAGGACGACTGCGTCGCCGGTGGCGGCGAGTACCAGGGCGACTTCACCAGCTGCGACGC
Organism: Phycisphaerales bacterium; assembly: GCA_013003065.1. Taxonomy (GTDB): domain Bacteria; phylum Planctomycetota; class Phycisphaerae; order Phycisphaerales; family SM1A02; genus JABDLI01. Next base: position 13,915 of record JABDLI010000005.1, read on the forward strand.
GACCGTGTGCCCGATTCCGAAGGGCGCGTGCTGCTTCGAGGACGGCTCCTGCGCCGTTCTGACCATGGACGCGTGCGCCGGCGCCGGTGGCAGCTTCCAGGGCGACGCCACCACGTGCGCCGATGCGGCGTGCCCGCAGCCGACCGGAGCCTGCTGCTTCGAGGACGGCTCCTGTCAGGATCTGACCCAGGAAGACTGCCTCGCCGGCGGCGGTGAGTACCAGGGTTCGTTCACGAGCTGCGACGCCGTGAGCTGCCCGCAGCCCAAGGGCGCGTGCTGCTTCGAGGACGGCTCCTGCTCGGCGGTCGTCGAGGACGATTGCCTCGCGGGCGGCGGCTCCTTCCAGGGCGTCGGGTCCACCTGCGAGACCGCGGACTGCCCGCAGCCGCTCGCCGCGTGCTGCTTCGACGACGGCTCGTGCGAGATGCAGACCCAAGATGACTGCGGGGCCGGCGGCGGCACGTGGCAGGGTCTGGGGACCACGTGCGCGACGACCGACTGCCCGCCGCCGAAGGGCGCCTGCTGCTTCGACGACGGTTCCTGCTCGTCCGTCACGGACGAAGAGTGTGTCGCGGCCGGCGGCACCTTCCAGGGCGTCGGCATCAACTGCGAAGGCGCGATGTGCCCGCAGCCCGTCGGGGCCTGCTGCTTCGAGGACGGCTCGTGCTCGATGCTGACCCAGGAGGATTGCGTCGCCGCGGGCGGCTCCTTCCAGGGTATGGAGACCACCTGCGCGACCTCGAGCTGCCCGCAGCCCAAGGGCGCGTGCTGCTACGCGGACGGCTCGTGCACCTATCTCACCGAAGAGGACTGCGCGACCACGGGCGGTGACTTCCAGGGCGTCGGGCTCAACTGCGAAGGCGCGATGTGCCCGCAGCCCGTCGGGGCCTGCTGCTTCGACGACGGCTCGTGCGAGATGCGCACGCAGCTCGATTGCGAAGATCGCGGCGGCTCTTTCCAGGGCACCGAGACCACCTGCGCGACCTCGAGCTGCCCGCAGCCCAAGGGCGCGTGCTGTCTCGACGACGGCTCGTGCGTCTTCGAGACCCTCGCCGACTGCGAAGCGGCCGGCGGCACCTACCAGGGTGACGGCGTGACCTGCGAGGGCGCGTCCTGTCCGCCGCCGACGGGCGCCTGCTGCCTGGAGGATGGTTCGTGCCTTACCGCGTCGCAGGAGGACTGCGTCGCGACGGGCGGGATCTACCAGGGTCACGGCGTGGCCTGTGCCGATGTCGAGTGCCCGCAGCCGGAAGGCGCGTGCTGCTTCGAGGACGGCTCCTGCACGTTCGTCGAGCAGGATCGCTGCGAGGTCTCCGGCGGCGCGTACCAGGGTGACGGGACGTCGTGCGACACCGCCGACTGCCCGCAGCCCAAGGGCGCGTGCTGTTTCCCGGATGGCTCGTGCAGCACCCAGACGCAGAGCGACTGCTTCGATCTCGGCGGCATCCCGCAGGGAGCGGACACGAACTGCGTGACCGTCGACTGCCCGGAACCGGCCGGAGCGTGCTGCTTCCCCGACGGGACCTGCACGTTCGTGACGCAGCAGCGTTGCCTCGACTCCGGCGGTCTCCACCAGGGTGACGGCGTGGCGTGCGAGGATGCGGGCTGCCCGCAGCCGAAGGGCGCCTGCTGCTTCCCGGACGGCTCCTGCGTGGCGACCGACCAGGAGACCTGCATGGCCGACGGCGGTCTCTACCAGGGCGACTTCACCAACTGCGCCGACGTCGACTGCCCGCAGCCGGATGGCGCGTGCTGTCTCCCGGACGGCTCCTGCTTCGTCGGCAGCGTCGCCGAGTGCGTCGCGGCCGGCGGCACCCCGCAGGGCGGCGGCACGAATTGCGTGGACGTGACCTGCCCCGACCCGCCGGGCGCGTGCTGCTTCCCGGATGGCTCGTGCACCGAGACCTCGGAGGACGCGTGTGTCGCCGCGGGCGGCTCGTTCCGAGGCGTCGGCTCGAACTGCGCGGACGTCGACTGCCCGCAGCCGCCTGGCGCTTGCTGCTTCGACGACGGCTCGTGCGTCGAGCTCACCGAGGACGACTGCCTGGCCGCGGGCGGGACTCCTCAGGGCGACTTCACCACCTGCGACGCCGGGTCGTGCCCCGGCGCCTGCTGCTTCGACGACGGCACGTGCGCCGACCTCTCACGGGAGGACTGCGCGGCGGCCGGCGGCGTCTACCAGGTCTTCGGCACCGAGTGCGCGACGACGGACTGCCCGTCCACCGGCGCGTGCTGCATCCAGCCGGCGTCTTCGGACTTCGACTGCAGCGGCAAGGTCGTCGAGATGACGTTCATCTGGGACGGCGACCAGCCGGTCCGGGTGAAGGTCTACGACGGCGACCTCGGCAACGATCTCATCGCCGACATCGACAACATCCAGGTCGGCGACGAGGTGACGGTCGGCCCGCTCGAGGGCCCCAACGACTCCCACTGGGAGATCTTCGAGGCCGGCACCGACAACCTGATCGGTGTCTCGCAGTTCCACCGCTCCTGTTCGGACGACGAGATGGACGGACCGGAGGACTGTGGCCGCCACCAGGGCAACGGCAAGGACAACGACGACGGTCTCATCAACGACTGGATCCTCGAGGGTCTGGTGGACGAGCGTGGCAACGTGCTCGACTGCAGCGCGATCGGCGTCGAGCCCTGCCAGGAGCTCACCGAAGCCGACTGTCTCGCGGCCGGCGGCACCTTCCAGGGCACCGGCGTCCCGTGCGAGGTGATGACGTGCGTCTTCTTCGGCGAG
>JABDLI010000040.1 GCA_013003065.1 Phycisphaerales bacterium
GCGCTTCACGCCGGGGACGGTGGCGATGATGCGGTCGTAGTGAGCGATGGCGGCGGGAGACAAGAGTGACTCGTTCTTTGCCATCGGTGACTTCGGGTGAGTGCTTGCGCGCGGGGGTCCGTGTCCGTGTCCGCGAACGTGTCCGTGGCAGGGTTCTAGACCGTCTGCGCCATCGCTCCGTCGAGGATCACGTTGAGCGTCTCGCTCGGACGCATCGCCTCTGCGGCGCGGGCGGGGTCCGGCTGGTAGTAGCCGCCGATGTCCATCGGACGGCCCTGGCAGGCGATGAGCTCGGCGGTGATCGTGGACTCGTTGTCGGCCAGCTCCTTCGCGATCGGGGCGAAACGGGCCGCCACCGACGCGTCGTCGGTCTGGTTCGCCAGCGCCTGCGCCCAGTACAGCGTCAGGTAGAACTGGCTGCCACGGTTGTCGATCTCACCGCACTTCCGGGACGGCGTCTTTCCGTTGATGAGGTACTTCGCGGTCGCCTCCTCGAGCGCTTCGCCGATGACGCGGGCCGCCGGCAGGTCGAAACGCTCGGCGACGTGCTCGAACGACGCGGCGAGCGCCATGAACTCGCCCAGGGAGTCCCACCGCAGGTGGTTCTCCTTCTCGAATTGCTGCACGTGCTTGGGGGCGGAGCCGCCGGCGCCGGTCTCGAAGAGGCCGCCGCCGTTCAGGAGCGGGACGATCGAGAGCATGCGGGCGCTCGTGCCGACCTCGAGGATCGGGAAGAGATCGGTCAGGTAGTCGCGGAGCACGTTCCCGGTCACCGAGATCGTGTCCTTTCCGTCGCGGATCCGCTCGACCGAGAACCGGGCCGCTTCGACCGGCGCCATGATCTTGATCTCCAGACCCGCGGTGTCGTGGTCCTTCAGGAACACGTCGACCTTCTGGATGAGCTGCGCATCGTGCGCACGGGTCGCGTCGAGCCAGAACACCGCCGGCACGCCGGTCGCTCGCGCGCGGGTGACGGCGAGCTTGACCCAGTCGCGGATCGCGATGTCCTTCGTCTGGCACGCCCGCCAGATGTCGCCGGTCTCGACGGCGTGCTCCGTGAGCACGGTGCCGTCCGCGTCCACGACGCGCACCAAGCCGTCAGCCGGGATCTCGAACGTCTTGTCGTGCGAGCCGTACTCTTCCGCCTTGCGGGCCATGAGGCCGACGTTCGCGACCGACCCCATCGTGGTCGGGTCGAACGCGCCGTGTTGCTGGCACGAGTCGATCAGCACCTGGTAGACGCCGGCGTAGCAGCGGTCCGGGATCACGGCCTTGCAGTCCTGCAGCTCACCGTATTTGTTCCACATCTGCCCGCCGTCCCGCACGACGACCGGCATCGAGGCGTCGATGATCACGTCGCTCGGGACGTGCAGGTTCGTGATGCCGCGGTCGGAGTCCACCATCGCCAGATCCGGACCGTTCACGAACGCGGTTTCGATGTCCCGCTCGATCACGTCACGCTCGTCGGCGGGGAGGGTCTGGATTCGCGCGAGCAGGTCGCCGAAGCCGTTGTTCACGTCGACGCCCAGACCGTCGAACGTCGCCCCGTGCTTCTCGAAGACGTCCGCGAAGTAGGCCCGCACCGCGTGGCCGAAGATGATCGGGTCGGAGACCTTCATCATCGTGGCCTTCATGTGCAGTGAGAACAGGACGCCCTTGGCGTAAGCGTCGGCGACCTGGGCCCGCAGGAAGTCCACGAGCGCGTGGCGGCTCATGAACGTCGAATCCACGACCTCGCCGGCTTCGAGCGCGAGGTCGTCCTTCAGGACGGTCACCGCATCGTCCTTCCCGATGTACTCGATGCGGGCCGTGGTCGCCGCCGACATCGTGACCGACTGCTCGTTCGCGCGGAAGTCACCGCCATCCATGCTTGCCACGTGCGTGCGGCTGTCCTTCGGCCACGCCTTCATCCGCGGCGGGTTCTGACGCGCGAACTCCTTGACCGCCTTCGGCGCGCGACGGTCGGAATTGCCCTCGCGGAGGACGGGGTTGACGGCGCTGCCCTTCACCGTGTCGTAGCGTGTCTTGACCGCCCGCTCGGCGTCGTTCTTCGGCTCCTCCGGGTAGTTCGGCAGGTCGTAGCCCTGGGACCGAAGCTCCGCGATCGCGGCCTTGAGCTGCGGGATCGACGCGCTGATGTTGGGAAGCTTGATGATGTTCGCCGCCGGCGTCTGGGCGAGACTGCCCAGCTCGGCGAGGGCATCGCCGATCCGCTGCTCGGGCGTGAGCCGGTCGGGGAAGTTGGCGATGATCCGTCCGGCGAGCGAGATGTCGCGGGTCTCGACGGTCAGGCCCGTTCCGGCCGCGAAGGCCTTGATGACGGGCAGGAAGGCGTACGTCGCGAGGGCGGGGGCCTCGTCGGTGTGCGTATAGATGATGGTTGGGTTGCTCAT
>JABDLI010000060.1 GCA_013003065.1 Phycisphaerales bacterium
GCGGTGAGCGGCAGCAACGCGTGGTCTGCCGGACGACGATGGGCATTGCCGGCATCGAGCACGAGATCGAGCTGAGCCTGGTGTGCCGCCAGGGCATGCTCTGCCGGATGCTGATCGGGCGAACGGCGCTCGCTGGAGTGTTCAGCGTCGATCCGTCCCGGAAGTATGTGCTCACCAAACTGAAGCAGCCAGCGTCAGACGGCGAGGGGGAACGATGAATCTTGCCATTCTTTCGACCGCACCGAACTGCTACAGCACGCGTCGCTTCAAGCAGGCCGCGGAGGAGCGGGGCCATGACGTCGACGTGCTGAACACGCTGCGCTTCGCCATCGAGCTGGAACAGGGCGAGCCCGATTTGTTCTACAAGGCGAAGCACGTGAAGGACTACGACGCGATTCTCCCGCGGATCGGCGCCTCGAGGACATTCTTCGGCACCGCGCTGGTGCGGCAGTTCGAGCAGATGGACGTCTATACGCCGAATACGTCCAACGGCATCACCAACTCCCGCGACAAGCTTCGCTCGCTCCAGATTTTGAGCCGACACGACGTTGGCATGCCGCATACGACGTTCGTTCGCCACAGTGCCGACATTCTCCCGGCCATCGATCGCCTCGGCGGCGCCCCCGTCATCATCAAGATCCTGGAGGGCACCCAAGGGGTCGGCGTCATTCTTGCCGAATCGACGAAGGTCGCCGAAGCGATCATCGAGACGCTGCACAGTGCAGAGCAGAACGTGCTCTTGCAGAAATTCGTGAGCGAGAGCAAGGGGCGCGACATTCGCGCGTTTGTCATCGGCGATGCCGTGGTTGCGGCCATGCGGCGTGTTGCCCAGGGCGATGAGTTTCGGAGCAACGTTCACCGAGGCGGCAAGGCGGAGCGTATCGAGCTCGATCCGAAGTTCGCGGAAACAGCCGTCCGCGCCGCACAGATCATGGGTCTGCGGGTCGCCGGCGTCGACATGCTCGAGGGAAAGGACGGCCCGCAAATCATGGAGGTGAATTCGTCTCCGGGCCTCGAGGGTATCGAGGGTGCGACGGAACTCGACGTGGCGGGCGCCGTCATCGACTACATGTCGAATCAGGTGAATTTCCCGGAGATCGATATCCGCCAGCGTCTGACCGTCTCCAAGGGATTCGGCGTGGCCGAGCTCACGGTTCAGACCGGCACCGGGATGGTCGGCAAGACGATCGCGGAGTCGGGCTTGCGTGATCTGGACATCGCGGTGCTCAACCTGCACCGCGGGACGACCATCGTCTCGAACCCCAAGGGGTCACGCGAGCTCGAAGCGGGCGACCGCCTTCTCTGCTACGGCCGCCTCGAGTCGATGCGCGGTTTGATCTCCGAACGCAAGCGACGTAGACGGAAGGTGACGGCTGACGCGCTCGACCCGCAGTTGCTGAAGGACCTCGCGGAGGGCGGGACCGGTGGCTGACGCTGATCCTGATCCGGGCCGCTGGGGTGATGCGATCATCGAGCCCGGCGAGCAGCGAGCTCATTTCCTGACGATGGCCGAAAGTCCGTCGGGGGACGGAGTTCGGCTTCCGCTCTACGTCTGCCGAGGTGAGCGGAAAGGTCCCACCGTCTGCGTCACCGCTGCCGTCCATGGCGATGAGATCAACGGAACCGGCGCGATCCGTCAGATTGCACGAGAGCAGCCCTTCTCCGTCGTCGCGGGCACCCTGGTGCTCGTGCCGGTGGTCAACATCCTCGGCTTCGAGCGGCACTCGCGTTACCTGCCCGATCGGCGTGACCTCAACCGCTCATTCCCGGGCTCGCACAAGGGCAGTCAGACCGGGCGGCTGGCTCGGTCGTTCTTCGACCAGGTCATCAGCCGGTGCGCGTATTGCATCGACCTGCACACGGCGGCAGTCCGCCGAACCAACTTCCCGAACGTTCGCGCTGACATGTCGGATCCCGCCGTTGCGGCTCTCGCCCGCGCATTCGGGGCCGAGCTCATCGTGAGCGGCAAGGGGCCCAAGGGTTCGCTGCGGGCGGCGGCCTGCGAGCACGGGTGCCCGACGATCATCCTGGAAGCCGGGGAAGTGTGGAAGGTCGAGCCGAGCGTCGTCGAATACGCGATCCGCGGCATCCGCAACTGCCTCGTGTTCCTCGGCATGGTCGAGGGAGAGCCGACTGAGCCGCCGTACCGCATCGAAGCCGACTCCACGAAGTGGGTGCGGGCGGAGCACGGCGGGTTCCTGGAGTTTCATGTGGGTCCGGGCGACATCGTCAACGCCAACGACATGATTGCGACGAATACGAGCCTCCTGGGGGACGAGATCAACACCGTGTCCGCGCCACAGGGTGGTGTCGTCCTCGGGATGACCACGATGCCATCCGTCGTTCCGGGCGACCCGATCTGCCACATCGCGTACGCCCGAAAAGGGACGTTGCGCAAAGCGGAGAGGATCGTCAATGCCCTCGGCGGTGAGACACTGCACGAGCGTGTGCGTGGCGACTTGGCGAGCAGCATGCTGGTCACGGATGCCGAATCCCAGCCGCCCGCGGATTGAGCGCTGGCGCGACGCGGACGCGGGCACGGACGCGGGCACGGACACGGACACGGACGCGGGCACGGACGCGGGCACGGACGCGGGCACGGACGCGGGCACGGACGCGGACGCGGACACGGACGCGGTCACGGACACGGTCACGGACACGGACACGGACGCGGACACGCACACGGACCCGGCCACGAACCCGTTAAACGAAAAAGGCTCCCGAACGGAGTTCCCCGTTCGGGAGCCATAGAAGTCGGCGATCACCTACTTTCCCGCGGTGCAGTATCATCGGCGGCAGGGGCTTAACTGCT
>JABDLI010000068.1 GCA_013003065.1 Phycisphaerales bacterium
CTCACCCCGTCCGGTCCGGTTTCGATCCTATCGCACGATGAACACCCACCGGCGAGAGACGCCCGAAATGGCCTCGGTCGAATGGTGGGAGGGTTGACGAGGTGAGGAGCATCCGGAGGGATACGTCAACGAAGGGCGGCCCTGCGCGGAGATGCGAACACGGACGCGGGCGAGGACGCGGACACGAACACGGACGCGGCCCCGGACCCGGACCCGGACACGGACCCGCACGCGGACACGGACCCGGACCCGGACCCGGACCCGGACCCGGACCCGGACCCGGACGCGGACCCGGACGCGGACGCGGACACGGACGCGGACCCGGACGCGGACCCGGACGCGGACCCGGACACGGACGCGGACCCGGACCCGCCCCCAAATCTACGCCTGCGTCTCCTCATCCTCGATCGTCTCCCGCTCCTCCGGCGGCGACTCGAGCAGATCCGCGATCAGCTCCAGCCGGTTGGCCACGAACTCCATGGACTCGGGCCGATCGTCCGGGTCGATCTTGACGCAGTCGAGGATCTGCTTCGACAGCAGCGGGTGGATCTTGGGGTTCTTCTCGTCGGGCGGCACGGGGGCCTCGACCATCTCGGCGTCGAGGGCCCCGGAGAAGAGGCTGTTGGAGTCGTCCTTCGGCGGCAACGCGGTCGGGATGACCTCGCGGACGAGGACCCAGTACATGGTGGCGCCGAAGTTGTAGACGTCGGTCTTCGGCGTGATCGCCTGGCGGTGTGCCTGCTCGGGGGCCATGTAGCCGGGCGTACCCTGGATGCGGGTCTTGACGGTCCCCACGGGGCAGCCCTGACCGAGGTCGATGATCTTCACGTGATCCTGATCGGTCACGATGATGTTGCTGGGCTTGAGGTCGGCGTGCACGAAGCCCCGCCCGTGCATGTGCGCGAGCCCCTCGGCGACGTGCTGGAAGATGCGCACGATCGGCGCGTGCGACTTGGGCGTCTTCTGCTCGAGCGTCGCCCCGTCGACCAGCTCCATGATCAAGGACATCGCGACGACGCGGAACCGCTTGCGGTGCTTGATGAGCTTCTCGATGTGCCGGACGAACGGGTGGTCGAGCTTGACGCCGACCTGATACTCCGCCTCGACCTGGTCGAGGAACCGCTGGTCCTTGTCCGTGTGCTTCTCAACGTGCTTGAGGGCCCAGACCTGCTTGGTCTTGGGGTCCTGAACCGCGTAAAGCGTGGAGGCAGCACCCTCGCCGATCTTGGCGAGCACGCGGCAGCCGGCAATCTCCTTGTTCTTTGGCATCTCGCGGACGTCGAGCGGGGGGGGAGGAGAATGGCTGGGAAGGACGGGTGAGGTGGAGAGCAGGAGAGGCACTCACCCCTCGGCTGGCGTGCTCCACTCGCACCGCCTCCGAGGACGAGCGCCGGACACTGCGGTCCGCGGCCCTTGGGGCGTCGCCAGCCAAGCGTCGCCCGACAAATGGCCCGTCGAAACGAAAGGATGCTTAGCGTACTGCCCCACTCGCGCGGGAGCAATCGAGACGGCTTCGTTGGTCGGATGGGCGTACCGGGAGCGACGGGCGGGCGGCGCTTCGGTCCTCAGGGCAACAGCTGCTCTCGCAGCCGGGCCTCCTCGAACCACCGGCCCGGGCTCGTGAGCTCGGGCGCGAGATCGCGGTGCAAGTGAACCGCCTCTGGCGCAAGATCGAGCGCGCCCTGGAGACGCCGCACGAGCGAGATCAGACTCTGCATCTGGCGGTCGGTGAACGGACGGCGATCGCCGTTGCCCACCAGGCAAATCCCGACCGAGCGCCGATTGTGGGTATTGCTGTCCCGTGCGATCTCGGCGACGTGGGCACCCGGGAGCTGCTCGTTCCACCGGTAGCCGACGTGGATGATCCCGTCGCCGAGCCCGCGACCGTTGCCGATCAGGAAGTGGTAGCCAAGCCCCTGGTAGCCATAGGACTGATGCAGGCGGTGCACGCGGTCGGCGTCACCGGCGGGCATGCCCAGATGGTGGATGACGATGCCCTCCCACCGGTCCGACACGCCGGGGGCGTCGATCTGAAGGATCGGATCCGCGGCCGGCGACGCTCCCACGTTGCTCACGTTGGTCGCGATCAGAAACCCACCCGGCAGCCCGCCCTCGCCGAGGGCCAGCACCGCAATCACGAGGCTCGTCGCGCCCAGAAAGCTCATCCAGACGACCCGTGTCCGCCGCGACAGGGGGCGGGGGGCGGCTCGTCGCTTCGTCTTGGTCCTGCTTCTGGGTTTGCCCACCGCGTGCTCGCTCGTCTCGCCGCCGGAGATCGCCCGCGCGTTCCGCGGAGGGTGCGGTCGCCGGGGCGCATCTGACCAATCGTACCTTAGGCTCATAGCACCTATCGGATAGAGCCCGCGGCCGGGCTTGAACAATGACAGCTTTTCCACGATGGCGGGGAGACGCTCAGCGACTCTGCGAGAGTCGGGCTCGCAACGCCGGCCGCGGCTTGCCGAACACATCCGGCTCTTCGGTCGGCACGTACCGTTGCCGAACGAGGTCGTAGGTGTCGAACTGGGTGCGTGTGCTCTTGTCGGGGAAGAGCGACCGTTGGCAGCCGGCGGTGACCAGCGCCAGCCCGACGAGAACGATGCAACGCAGCCGTCTCCGCATGCCGTCAGTATACGTGCTGCTCGGTCGTGTCTGACGGATCAGTGATACGTCAGAGACAACCTAGAGCACGTCCGCCGCCAGGGACGCCAGCGTCGACCGCTCGCTCTTGGCCAGGGTGATGTGCCCGACCAGCGGCTGCCCCTTCATCCGCTCCACCAGATAGCTCAGGCCGTTGGAGGCCCGGTCGAGGTAGGGATTGTCGATCTGGTTGATGTCGCCCGTGAAGACGATCTTGGTCCGCTCTCCGACCCGGGAGACGATTGTCTTGACCTCGTGCGGGGTGAGGTTCTGCACCTCGTCGACGAGGAAGTACTGGAGCGGGATCGACCGGCCGCGGATGTACGTGAGCGGCTCCAGGACGAGCTTGCCGCCTTCGAGAAGCTGGTCGATCCGCTGCTCGGGGGTGCGGCTCTCGGCCTGCTGGAACTGCGTTCCGCGGGTCGAGAGCAGATAGGTCAGGTTGTCGAAGATGGGCTGCATCCACATCGACAGCTTCTCGTCCTTGTCGCCGGGCAGGTACCCGATGTCGCGACCGAGCGGCATGATGGGACGGGCCACGAGGAGCTTGTCGTACCGCTCCTCCTTGTAGATCTTGTGCATGCCGGCAGCGAGCCCGAGCATCGTCTTGCCCGTGCCGGCCGAGCCGAGCAGGGTGACGAGCTTGATCTCGTCGTCGAGCAGCAGCTCCAGCGCCATCGTCTGCTCGAGGTTGCGGGCCATCACCCCGTAGATGGGGCGACGCGGGCCGGTGACGGGAATGAGATGGTCCGTGCCGGCAAGACGGCGGGCGAGGCCGGTGTGCGAGTCGTCCACCTGGCTCCGCAGGAGCAGGAACTGATTGGAGAGCGGCTCGAACGGCCGCAGCTCGCCGTCCTCGCCTTCGGTGAACAGGAACTCCTCGAGCCGCGGAAGCTGGATCTGCCGCTCGTTGTACAGCTCGTCGATGAGCTGATCGGGCACGTGCACCTCGGCGTACCCCGTGTACAGCCAGTCGGCATCGACCTTCTGCGCCTCGAAATCCTGCACGTCGATCTCGAGCGCGTCGGCCTTGACGCGGGCGTTGATGTCCATCGAGATGAACACCGCATGCTTGCCCTCCTGCACGAGGGCGTGCGCGACGGCGAGGATGCGGTTGTCGGCGAGCCCCAGATCCAGGGCGAAGGGCCTGGCGTGATCACAGCGATCCACCCGCAGCGTGCCGCCGACGTCGTTCACCGGAACGCCGTCGAAGAGCCGGCCGGCGGTCCGCAGCCGATCGATCTGGCGGATCACCTGGCGGGCGTTCCGCCCGGTGTCGTCGTTGTTCTTCTTGAAGTGGTCGAGCTCCTCGATCACCGAGAGCGGGATGACCACTTCGTGCTCGTGGAACATGAAGATCGCGTTGGGGTTGTGCAGGAGCACGTTCGTGTCGAGCACGAAGTGCTTGCGAACGGCGCGACGGGCTTCCGTTCCCGATTCCGTCGGCGCTCCGGTGGTCCCCCCGAAGTCGATCGTGCTCACCTTCGTCCTCCCTCGTGACCCCACCTGCGCGGGCGGCCGGGGCCTGGTCCGAGCGTGGCCGAATGCAGCGAATCGCCACGCGTCCCATATCCTTATCGTCATCGGCTCGATGCCGCCGCCGCTTTCTACGAGTGGGCGACCTTGCGGTTCGCCGCCGTCCGTCGTTCCGGCCGGACCGTTGGATCCGGCTGATAATCACCGCTTCGAGCGGGCCGAACCCCGCCCTCCGCTTCTCGCGAAAGAGCCCGTGCCCGCCGCATCCCAACGATCCCGTCCTCCCGATCTCCCGACCGGCGTCAGCCTCGCGGCGGCGGCCGTCGCATTGGTCGCGGTGTCCATGGCGGTCAACGCGTTGTCGATCGGTCGCGAAACCACCGCCGCGGCCGGGGCCGCGAACCTCCAGGGTCTCTGGCCCCTGTGGATCGCATCCGCCGTGTCCTGGCTCGCGTTGACCGCGGTGTGGTGGCGGCTTCGGGTCGACGCGACGCGTCCGGCCCGCGGCGGAGTCAGCGGGCGGATGCGGGCAGCTCTGGTCGTCCTGGCGGTGGCCGGGGGTGTCCGCGGGATGGTGCTGGTCGGCCACGAGACGAGCCTCTCCGACGACATCCACCGGTTCGTCTTCGACGGTCGCACCGGCGCGGCAGGCGTGAATCCCTACCTGGTGACGCCGGAATCTCGCGTGGGCGTGGCGGACGACGACATGCGGTGGCGGGGCGAGGCGACGCGAGCCGCCCGCATGAACAACCCGGAGATGCACACGATCTATCTGCCGGTCAGCCAGTGGGTCTTCGGGGCGATCGGCAAGACGCTGTCACCGG
>JABDLI010000077.1 GCA_013003065.1 Phycisphaerales bacterium
CCTCGGCGCCGGCTTCGAGCTGGTGGCCGAGCACGACGTGCCGTTCCTGCGGGAGAACTACGTGCTGCGGTTCCGCAAGGCCGCTTCGCCGGGGTCGCCGAGGTAGCATTTTGCGGGGACCGGGCGCCGGGCGGCCACGCTACGATAGGGCGGAAAGGGAACCTCATGAGCGAACGCACCCGACGAGGCTTCACGATCATCGAACTGCTGGTCGTCGTGTCGGTCATCGCGCTGCTCGTCGGCATCCTGCTGCCGGCCATCGCGAAGGCCCGCGACCAGACCAAGGCCGCCGTGTCGGCGGCAAACCTCCGGCAGCTCGGCGTCGCCCACGGCAGCTACGCCGCCGACTGGCAGGATCATCAGTTCACGCTCATCGACGATCACATGGGTGACTACGGCAACGACGTGACCCAGGCGTTCGCGAGCTACGAGACCCGCAACGGTCTGCGGCATCCGCCGATCCTGCTCGGGTGGGCGAAGAAGTTCTCGACGGGTCAGTACGCGCTCTGGGAGCTGGGTTCGCCCGGGCTGAGCGCCTACCAGCCGATCACGTTCGTGCCGGCGTCGGGCACCGGCGGCGAACGGTTCGGGTCGTTCCGGCTGCCGAACGTCAAGCAGTTCAACCAGTACACGTGCGGGCGGTTCTACCACCCGATGTACTACGCGCCGAAGGGCGTGGCGGTGACGGAGTTCGTGAAAGGCGCGTTCGAGTCGCCGTACGAGTATCGCCTGAAGGAACAGCAGGACGAGAGAATCGCCTGGTCGAGCTACTGCATGAGCGCCGCGGCGATGTTCAGCCCGGACATCTTCCGCACCTCCAGGTCCGGGGGCTGGCAGAACCCGTGGATCGTCGGCGGCGCGTTTCGCACACCCGGGTACGGCCAGGCGCTCTACCCGTCTCTCAAGACCCACGTGCTGGAGCACAACTGGCTCCAGAACCCGCAGGGCACGACGTGCAACCCGTCCTTCGTCGACGGCACGTACGGCGGGTGCGAGCCGTTCTACTTCAACCACGCGTGGGAATCGAGCCCGATGACGCTCTTCTACGACGGGCACGTCGAGGGCGTCGGCGTCCGCCGGGCCATGCGGGCCGACGGACGAATTCGCGCGCAGTCGGACGACCCCGACGCTGGACTCTGGAGCCGCGACACGGCCTGGGGCGACGACGGGTACTTCATCTCCCTCGGGTATGATCAGGCCAACACCAGCTTTCACGTGCTGACGACCGATGGCATCCGCGGACGCGACGTGCTGTCGCGGTAGGCCGCGGGAGCGAGGGGACCACACGCGTTGCTCTTCCAGAATCGGTTCCACCCGGGCATTCGAGACGGCACCATCACCCAGACGTTTCGCGTGTGGGCGTCGCCGCGGGTCAAGACGGGCGGCATCTATCGCGTGGGCCGCGTTGATGCCGTGACGGTCCGCACCGTGACGGCAATGCCCTTCGGCGACGTGACGGATACCGCGGCGCGGAAAGCCGGCTTTGACGACGCGGATACGCTCGAGGCGTTCCTCCGGCGCACGACCAAGACCGCCGTGACCGCCCGGACGCGGGTCTACCGGGTGACCTTCCGCCACCAGCCGTGGAAGCCCTCGGCGACACCGACGCTCGGCGTCGAGGAAACGCTCGCCAAGCTGGAGGCGATGGAGCAACGCACCCGCCGCGCTCCTTGGATCACCGACACGCTCAACGCCATCGGCCGGCGTCCCCGCACCGCGGCGTCACGCCTGGCGGCAGAGCTGGGACGCGCCGAGGTGCCGGCGTTCAAGGCCGACGTCCGGAAGCTGAAGAAGCTGGGGCTCACGCGGAGCCATGAGGTCGGGTATGAGCTGACCGATTTGGGGAAGAAGGTGCGAAAGCGGCGGCGGGCGTAACGGGTCGCGCGTGCGGACGCGGACACGGACGCGGACACGGACGCGGACGCTACTTCTGCTCGAACTCGTCCCGCTCCGCCTGCTCCTGCTTCTGTCGCTCCTGCTCACGACGCAACTGCTCCAGCTGCTCCCGGTAGAGCGCCAGCCCCGGCGGTGGCGGGAACACCTCTTCGAACGTGCGTTCGCGGCTCAGCTCGTGGCGGGCGAACTGCTGCTGCAGCGGCGGGGCGAGGAGGTCGTAGGTCTGGACGCGGAGAATGGGCTCCTGCTTGTCGATGTTCGACCAGATGAGCTGCTTCTCGCCCATGCCGAGCGTCGGGTCGGTCATCACCTGGATGAACGTCCGTTGGCGGGTGGTCTCCAGATCGGCGAGCAGGTCCGCCATTCGTGCGCTGCCGAAACGCGTCACGTAGTTGTTGTACTCGTTCCCCTTGAAGTACGCGATCACCTGATCGACGAACTCGACCGCTTCCTTGTAGACCTCCGGTCGGTCGCGCCCGATGCCCTCGCGGAACGCGTACCGCAGCGATGCGACCGCTTCGCTGGGGGCGAGGTGGGGCTGGAACGTGTACTCGCCCTTCACCTGGTCCATCACGAAGACGTCCAGCGGCACGGAGTACTTCGGATTGGGCGGGGTCATGCCGCGGCCGAACTTCTCGTCGAGACGATCCAGCAACGCTTGCGCCCGCTGATGCTCGCCCGAGCGGAACGCTTCGCGGATGGCCGAGCTCATGAAGTTCTCGAGGAACGCGATGAACGTCTCGCCGCCCGCGCCCCGCGTGTCGTAGTGCTTGTCGTAGAGCTCCAGGAACATCTGGTCGATCGTCTCGATCCACCGCGGCTCGGCGAACCGCGAGGGCAGCTCGGTCGAGAAGGGGTCGAACGTGATCCGTCCGTAGCGGGCGAGATCCTGCATCGCCTGCACCTGGAGACGATCGTTGTTGATGACCTTGTAGATGTCGTCGTCGTTCATCACCCGCGGCTCGCCGTACTGCGAGCCCCGCCGCGACCAGTAGAGCGCGTGGGCCTGCCCGTGCCGCCAATCGATCGGGCCCAGATCCCGCGTGTATTCGTACATGAGCTGCGGGCTCATGTTGTACTCGTCCATGAGCACCCGTTTGCGGGTGAAGTTCATCAGGGTCGCCCAGGCGTCCTGCACTTCGGGATCGCTCGCGATCTCGTCGAAGGCGGTGAAGAACGGGCTCTCCGCCCGCATCGTGCGCTCCACGCCCAGCACCTTCGCCGCCGCCGACTGACGCCGCACCGCGGTCCACAGGCCGTAGACCGACAGAAAGTCGCGGGTCGGCGCGTACCGTTGCGATTCGCCGAATGGCGTCAGGCTGTTGTCGAGCCGCTCGATCAGCGCTCGCACGCCCGGCGTGCGTCGTTCCGCCTGCTCGAGGCTCGACGGCGCGTCCGCGATCGCCTTGATCCACGCCTCACGCTCGTCCTGCTCCAGCGGCGGCTCGCCGAGGACGAAGTGCCACTCGCGACAGAACTGCCGCTTGTAGAACAGGTGCGCGTCGTCGCTGTAGCCCTCGATCTTGTGGGCGAACCAGAACGCGAGCTCCTTGTGGAGCACGAGGTCGTTGGGGTTGTGCCGCAGCCCCTCGTTCCGCACGAGCCGAATGCCGGCGTTCACCCAGTTCCACCGATCCTCCTCCGTCGGGCTGGCGACGGAGATGTTGTAGGCCATGTTGTGCCCGTGGAACGCCCACACGGCGGCGAACCGCGGCTGGAGCTTGGTGATCAGCTCCGCGTCGGCCATGACCTCGTAGAAGAGCCCCCGCTCCTTCATGATGTGGACCTTGATCCACAGGTAGTCGACGATGAGACCACGCAACGCGCCGATGGCCGTGCCCAGGGCGACGAAGGGCGGCGCGCCCTCGACCGACACGTCGGTGTACCGCAGGCCCGACTTCTCCGTCTGCTCGAGGATCGGCGGCAGCAACCGGCCGCAGACCGTGCCGCACACGACCATCACCACGGCAGCGACGAGCTGGATGAGTCGGGCGTTCATGGCAAGCTCCGGAGGGTCGTTCTCTCTCGTACGTCGCCGCGGGCGGATGCGTTCGTCATCCGTGCCCGCTGTAGATCGCCAGCTGCCGGTGACGCAGGACCAGGTAGCCGACGATCAGGCTCAGCCCCGACCAGATGACGCCGACCTTGAGCCCCCCGCCGATCACCGCCCCCCAGGGGATGAGACGCCCCTCGACGAGCGATTGCGTCGGCCGGTACTTGCCGAAGGAGTCGAGGAGGAACACGATCGCCTGCGCGATCCCGCGAATCGTGCTCTTGAAGGCCCACTGGATCACCATGCCCACGTTGCCCCAGTCCACCGCCTCGAGCGAGGGCGGGTAATACTGGTCGAGGCTGGTCGCCAGGAAGGGACCGATCGTCCCCGCCACGAAGATCGTGAACGACGTCAGGCAGGCCACGGGGAAACTGAGGAACGTCGCGCAGCAGATCCCGAGCATCGCGAGGAAGGCGAGCTTGATCCAGTCGACGACGATCGCCCGGGCGAAATTGCCCTCGAAGCTCCCGACCTTGTAGAGCAGCTCGAAGTCGTCCGCCTCGAAGTTGAGCGCGCCCGCGCCCCGCCGTTGCGACGGCGGCTCGAAGAGGTTGACGACGGTGATGCTCAGCGTGCCGTCGTCCCGGATGAACTCCGAGGGAATCGACACCACGTGCGACACCGTCGGCACGTACGTCCGGCGGACCGACAGATCGGGGTTGTTGTTGAAGACGAACACCGCCGGGAACGTCTCATGCTCGTCGTCCCGCATGATGTGGAAACGGTACCGGAGCGTCAGCGAGGACTGGAGCTCCTTCGCCGCGCCCAGATCGCGGAAGATGTATTCGCGCATGGCCCCCGGGGGCACGCTGCGTTGACCGACGAACCAGCTCTCCATGAAATCCTGCTCGAGCTTTCGCCGCACCGAGAGGGGCACCTCGTCGAGAATGGACAGCTCGGGCGTGCGATCGATGGTCGCTTCGACGCCGCCCCGCAGCTGCTCGATCGTGGGACGTTCGTACGCGGGCTGACGCCCAACGCGGGCCGTGAGCACCACGTCCTGCACCTGTTGGGCATCCTGGAAGCCCTGCATCCCGCTCGCGACCGGCTGCTCGCGCAGGAACTGGATGTACGTGAAGATCGAAACGGCGGCGATCAGCATGATCACCATGTTGACGGTGATCACGCCGAGCCACTTGCCGAGCAGGTAGTTGAACCGGCTCACCGGCTTGGTGAGCAGCTGCCAGATCTGCCGGTCGCGGATCTCGAACGCGACGGTCGCGCACGACAGGAAGAGTGTCATGCACGCCGCCAGATAGAACGTGAAGCCGAGACTCCGGCTGATGAAGGTCTGGATCTGATACCGCAGCGGCGACTCCGGATCCAGACCGAGCGGCAACAGCGGCAGGAGCACGAGGATCAGGATGATGAAGACGAGCGCGATCTTGGTGCGCGACGCTTCCTTGATCACCGTGTGCGCAATGGCAAGCGTCTGGTTCGGACGCTCCAGGAGCAGAAGCATGACGCGGATGAGCAGCAGGAACGTGAAGGTGAGCAGGCCCATTCCACCGAAGGCCCACATCCACCGGCGACTTCCGGCCAGCGCCGCCGCTCCGACGAAGGCGGCGGTCGCGGCCAGCGTGAGCGTAAACGGCAGGGTGGCGTTCATCCAGATGATCAGAAGCAGCCAGCCGGTCGTCACGAGCGCGAGCATCCACGTCGTGCCCGGTTGCTCGAGCAGCCAGCGTGGCGCCCAACCCGGGTATTGATCGCGGAGCATCGCGTTGGCGAGTCCGTCGACGGCGTCGATGCTGCCGTCGGCCGCGAAGAGCAGGTCGGGACGGGCGGCGAAGCGTTCTCCCCCGTACGTGCGGCCGTTCACCGTCACCAGGCCCGTCTTCGCCAGGGAGACGGCATGCTCGTCCTCGTCGTTGAGATTCTGCCCGGTCATGGCCGTGACCAATGCCCGACGCTGTCCGTCGAGATCGACGGTGGTCAGGATGAGCCGGCCCCAGGTCAGCCCGCAGACGAGGAGCGCCAACGCGGTCGCGGCGAGCTTGAAGCTCCGGCGTCGCTGGAGCGCGTCGAGACGGCGGTAGAGCGCACGCAGCCCGTTCATGAGCCGGTGTCCGGATCCGCGTCGTCGCCGAGCAGCGAGTCGATGACCGAATCATCGACGTCGGTCGGGGTCCGCGGGGTCGCGGCGGGCGTGTCGCGACGCGGCGGCGACGCCGGCTCGTCCTTCAGCAGCTCGTCGAGGACCGCCGCCCCGTCATCGTCGGCTCGGGCCGGCCCGGAAGCCGCCGGCGTCGCGGGGGCTGGGGCCGGCGCGTGCGTCGCCTCTTCCATGAGATGATCGATGAGATCCTCGCCCTCCTGATCCTCGACCCGCAGGAAGGCGGCGGTGGCCCCGCCGTGAACAGCGCCGCTGGTCGAGATCTGCTCGACCCGCGCCCGCTCGACGATGTCGAGGAACAGCTCCTCCAGTCGCTGCCGCGGCGCCTGCACCCGCTCGATCGCTTTCCCCTCGCACTCGCCGATGATCTGGTCGATCCGCGAGATCGTCTCCGCTTTCAGGCGAGGCGTCTGGATCACCGTGCGTTCGGTGTCGGCCAGCAGATCCTGGGCGGTGCCCTGCGCGCGGATCTTGCCGCCGTAGAGCATGACCATCCGGTCGCACACGTCCTCGACGTCCGCGAGCAGGTGCGACGACAGGAGAATCGTCTTGCCCCGCCGACGCAGCTCCAGCAGCAGGTCTTTGACCTGTCGCGTGCCGATCGGGTCGAGCCCGGAGGTGGGCTCGTCGAGGATCAGGAAGTCCGGGTCGTTGATGAGCGCCTGCGCGAGCCCGATCCGCCGGGTCATGCCCTTGGAGAACTCGCCGATCGGGCGGTGCGCGACCTGGGTCAGCCCGACCATGTCCAGGAGCTCATCGGTGCGGCCGCGTCGGGTCTTGCGATCGAGACCGAAGAGCTTGCCGTAGTAGTCGAGCGTCTCCCGCGCGGTGAGAAACCGATAGAGGTACGACTCCTCGGGCAGGAAGCCGATGTGCTTCTTCACCATCACGTCGGTCGGCGGCTTGCCGAAGACGACCAGCCGGCCGCTCGTCTTGTTGAGCAGGCCGAGGATCATCTTGATGATCGTGCTCTTGCCCGAGCCGTTCGGACCGAGCAGACCGAAGATCTCGTTCGTGTGGATCTCGAAGTCGACTCCGTCCACGGCCCGCGCCTTGGTCCGCATCCAGAAGTCCTTGAAGACCTTGGTCAGACCGACGGCTTCGACGATTGTCTGCGATGAACGGGGGCTGACCATGAGAACTCCGTGGTGTCCGGGACAAGCCCGTCAGGGCGTGCCCCCGCCGGGACGAATGGGGCTGCTGTCACGCCGGAGTTGCCGGCCCGGACCGTCGCGGTACTCCGACGCGCGGCGGATGTACTTGTACGGGTCCATCGCGGCGCCGAAGGCCTCGAAGCGTTTCTTGGCGGTCAGCAGCTCTCGTCGCGCCTGGCGGATGTGATCCTGCCCGGCGAGCGCGAGGGTGAAGGTGCCGCCGGACTCCGGCACGTAGTAGATCTCCGCTGTCTCCGGCGCCAGCACGCGGGAATACGTCTCCAGCCACAGTCGCCGCACGAGCAGCTCGGGCTGTTCGCGGTACGACGGCAGCAGGTACTCGAACCGCTGCGCCTCGCGCCCGAGCGTGGCATCGACGAGCGACTGGTAGCTGCGGGCGAAGTCGAGGATCTGTGTGACCTCGCCGACCGTCTCCGGGCTCTCGAGCTGGGCGTTGATCGCGACGAGGATGTCCTCCGCCCGATCATCGTCGTCGAGCTCCACTGCATCTTCGTACTGGCTGATCAGGGCCACGACCTTGCGGTGCTGGGCGCCGGCCATGTTGATGAGGTCGGTGTCGGCGCTCTGGCGGGCGTTGGCGATCTGCTCGCCGGCGAGGATCTTCGCCTGCTGCAGCTCGTCGTACGCCCGCTTGATCGCCAACGGCGGGGTGGGATCGATCGGCGTATCCGTGCCGGTGAGCCGGATGCCCGAATCAGCCGCGTCGAGCAGGTCCTGGGCGAGGTTCCGCAACTCCTGCTTGTCGGCCTCGGCGAACTCGACGATCTCCTGCAGCGACCGGGTCGCCGCCAGGTGTACGGCCGCCCGCTGCACCGACAACGACACCAGCTTGTCGGCGTCGAGCTCCATGGGGTTCGCGCGGTCGTTCTCGACGCACCGGACGAAACGCTCGGGGGATTCGATCTCGTAGCTTCCGTCCACCCGGATGTGCGCGATGTCGCCGTCACGGGTCAAGATCGAGCCGTCCCGACCGGGCCGGAGCTGGGCGTGGATCGTCGCGCTGTTCACGGCCTGCTGAAACGACTGACCCTGCAGGTTGGGCCAGAACGTGCTGCCGAGATCGATGCGGCGGTTCTTCTCCTGGAACAGGATGAACTCGCCCGCCGGGTAGGGCCACTTGCTGAACTTGAGCCCGGGCTCGAGCGCCGCCTCCCCGTCCTGACGGAGGATCTTGCCCCACCGCAGCAGCACGCCGGTCTGTCCCTCTTCCACCGTCTGGAATCCGGAGAAGACGAACAGCACGATGAGCACCAGGATCACGACCTGGAGCACGCGGAAGCTCAGCCGCAACGCCTCGGCGAGCGACTGATTCGCGGGGTCCATCGCCTCGCGCAGCAGTGCCTCCGAACCGACGCTCGAAGCGACGACGAACTCGGCCGAAGCCGCACGCCGCGGCGTCAGCGGCGTGTCGTCACCGGCGTCCTCCATCGGAATCTCGGGTCGTTGATCGGGATCCGGCGGCGTGGTCACGGCGTGTCCTCCGCCGAGTCGGCTCCGGTGGGCGTCGTCTCCAGCGTCTCGGAGCCGACGCGTGCCGGCGGATCGGGTTCCGGCTCGGCCGCCGCCGGCGCGAACCGCGGCATGGCGCGAGCCGGCATCGGGATGCCCTCCGAGAAGTTGTCGTCCGTGATCGCCATGAGGTGGAAGGGCGAGAAGTCGGCGGGGAGGATCACCGTCGTGTTCTGACTCAACGCGCGTTCGAGCGTGTCCAGCCAGATCAGGAAGGTCGCGAGCCCCTCTTCTTCGCTCATCTGCGTGACGTACTGCTGCGCGCGTTCGTTGCCGAGGGCGCGGATTTCTTCGGCGCGCTGGCTCGCGAATGCCTTGATCTTCTCGGCGACGGTCCGGCCCTGGTTGCGGATGGCATCCGACTGCGCCCGGCCGATGTTGCGTTCCGCTTCCGCCAGGACGTCACGGGTCGCCTGCATCCGTTGCAGCACGGCCGACGACGTCTTCGGTGGCAGCACGAGCTGGCTGATGCCGACCGCCACCGGCTCGACGCCGCGGTCGGCCAGGGCGGTGACCATGGCCGCCTGGATCGCGGCCTCGGCCTCGTCCAGCTGACTCTGCTCACCGAGCAGCTCGTTGAAGCGGTAGCGGCTGAGGGAGCCGGTGAAGGCGGTGCGGAACTGGTTGCGCAGCGTGAAGGTCGCGCCGTCCACGGAGCCGTACGACTTGAAGAACTCGAGGGGGCCTTCGCCTTCCGTGTCGACCCGCCACATCAGGAAGGCGCGGGCGACGATCTGAAGACCATCGGATGTCATGACCTCCTCGAGCGGCGCCTCCACGAGCTGGAGACGCGTGTCGAGCTTGGTGATCTTGTCGATAAAGACCGGCAACCGGTAGTGCAGCCCCGGCTCGGTCACGATACTGCCCTCGTCCGTCTGCCCGAACGTGGCCTTGACGGCCACCTCGTTGTACTTGACGGTGTACGTCGTGCTGAAGAGCAGCAACAGCACGAGAAGCAGCAGTCCAACGCCAACGGCGATCGTCTTGTTCATTGACCGGACCCTCTTTCCTCGGCGTCGAGCGCATCCGCGAAGTTGAACATCGGGTTGAGCTCGCGGAGCTCGATGTCGAAGTCGACGCGTGCCGGGTCGATCCCGATCACGTATTTGTACAGTTCACCCAGGGCGTTGCCGTAGACGAGCATCGTCTCACGCTCCTGGTAGAGATTCGGCGCTGCCCGATACGAAGCGAGCTGACCTCGCAGCCGGCTGGCCTGCGTTCGCGCTTCCATCAGGCTCACCCACCGATCACGCTCCGCCTGCACGATCTCCTCGTTGGCGAGCCCGCCGGTCTCGGCGAGAAGCTGCTCGATGCGGACGCGTTGGGCGACCAGCGCGGGGTCGGCCTCGCCCTTCTCCTGCCGCCGCGTGTGACGCATCTCGTTGTAGCGGTCGATCTCGGCGGCGATCTGCTCGACGCGATCGGGGTCGCCGATGAGCTGGGCGAGCCCGGCGACGACCTCCTGCCGCGCGTTCGCGATGAACTGATCCCGCGCCTGGTTGCTGACCGACAGCTCCTCGAATCCCGCCGATGCCTCCCCCGCGGGACGCATGAGCGGCAGGTTGACCGCGACCAGGTCGATGCCAGCCTTCTGCGCGTCGAACGCCGCCTGAATCTCCGAGCGCAGCCGTTCGGCGACGACGGAGCGATCCGCACCGAGCACCTGGTCGAGCTGCACGCCCGAAAGCTCCAGCGCGATCTCACGCAACGCGATCGACTTGAGCGCCGCCTGACGCATGGTCAGCCGCTGGCGTCGTCCCGCCTGGAGGTCGGAGAACCGCAGGTAGTCGAGCAGCCCACCGTCCTCCTTGATCCGGTACTGGAGAACGATTTCGGCGTCGAGCAGCGAGAAGTCGCGCGTGAGCTGCGCTTCCTGCTCTTCTCCAATCTCCACATTCTGCTCGCGCAACGCGGAGAACTCGTCGAGATCGACGGCGCTCGCCCGCACGAGGAACGGATCGAGCGGCGCGTCGAATTTGCGACCGAGATCATCCGTCCAGAGCTGCACGGCATCGGCGCCGGTCGAGGTGACCTGCCGGCCGGTCAGCGGCAACGCCCGCACCGAGGTCACGTCGTAGATCTCGGCCGACTGGAACGGCCACGGCAGCTTGAGCATGACACCAGAGCCGTGGACCGATCCGACCATCTCGCCCCGGCTCAGCTTCACCGCCTGCTGGTGGGGCTCGACGATCACGATCATGTTCAAGACGACCAGGGCCGCGACGCCCAGGCCAAGCAGCCACGCAAAGCTGCGGAGGAGCAGCTGGTACCCCCAGGAGCTCGTGATGTCGAAGCCGAACTGATAGTTGATCGCCTCGTTGATCGACCGCACGAGGTTGTCCGGCGCGGCGAAGAGGCTCAGCAGCTTGGAGTCGAACGCCGGACGGGTGGTCTCGTCGGCGACCCGCGGCCGGTACAGGTTCAGGATGAAGTTGAGCAGGATCTCCGCCGCCACCACGATCAGGAAGATCGGGATCGCGTACGCGATGGCGACGATGATCTCGTCGTTCTTGAAGAACCGGAAGCCGATGCCGACCGCGATCGCGAGCGTCACCAGCGAGTTGCCGACCATGTACGCGGCGCCGCCGCGGAGGTTCTGCCACGCCGGCTGCTTCGCCATGCCCGCGACGAACCGCGAGACGATGAAGGAGACGGCGGAGAACGCGAGCGCGATGGCGACCGCCCACCCGACGTGAGGAGTGATCAGGAACTCGGCCTGGTCATTGGCGACCCGGCCGAGGTGGCGGAGCATCAGCCACGCCGAACCGCCCAGCCCGAGCGTGATGAGCAGGCTGAGGATCGGCATCAGCCAGTTGTGCATGAGGCGGAGTCGCCGCGCCGCCACGCGGATCTCTTCGTCGGCCGCAAAGACCGACTCGGCGTCGCCGCCCCGCGTCGCCGCAAGCTCGTCCTCCTCGAGGGCTTCGAGCTGCTCGAGCTTGTGCTGGTTGAAGAGGATGATCAGGCCGAGCCAGACCGGCAGGCCGAGCAGGATCCAGATCGATCCGAAGAGGAAGGCGGTGTCCTGGGGGACCGTCTCGCCGCCAACGAGGCTGAAGATGAGAATGGTGAGCCCGATGCCGAGCTGCACGAGAAACCCGAAGCCCGCCACCCGGGTTGCCCGCTGGAAGGCATGATGGTCGATTCTCATGGAGCTCCCTCGAACACCGCCGAGCGATCTGTTTGGGATCCGATCGGGATCCGACGCGTGCCCGCTGCGTGAGAAATGCGATTCGGGGGGCGTCGTGCGTTCCACCCGAAGGTGAATCCCGACGCAATCACCGCTCGCGGGCAGATGCGGTGAACCCCGATCCGACCCACTACGTAACACCCCCCGCTCCGAGTTCGCGAAAACTCGTTGAAATCTCGGACCACCTCCTCCCGCCTCGCCGCACTTCCGCCCCCCTCGTCGCCGATCCGCCCTCCTCCCGGACGCCCTCATGTTCGAGCAGCTCTTCGCGATCGCCCGCAACACGTTCTTCGAGAGCATCCGGCAGCCGATCGTGCTGGTGGTGCTCCTGGTGGCCACGCTCGCGCTCGTCTTGAGCAATCCGCTGTCCGCCTTCACGATGGAGGACGATCAGCGGATGCTCGTCGATATCGGGATGGCGACGGTCTTCCTCTGCGGGGCGTTGCTGGCGGCGTTCGTGGCCACCGGCGTCCTGACCCGGGAGATCGAGAACCGCACCGCGCTCACGGTGATCTCCAAGCCGGTGGGCCGGCCCCTCTTCGTGATCGGCAAGTACCTCGGCGTCGCGGCGGCGCTGACGCTGTGCACCATCTACATGAGCCTCGTGTTCATGCTCGCCGAACTGCACAGCGTGCTGCAGACGGTGCGTGATCCCATCCACGTGCCGGTCATCGTCTTCGGCGTCGGCGCGACGTTCCTGGGCGTGGGCGCCGCGATCTGGTGCAACTACTT
Organism: Phycisphaerales bacterium; assembly: GCA_013003065.1. Lineage (GTDB taxonomy): Bacteria > Planctomycetota > Phycisphaerae > Phycisphaerales > SM1A02 > JABDLI01. The sequence continues at coordinate 12,672 of JABDLI010000077.1, forward strand.
CTACGGCCGCGTCTTCGCGAGCTCCGTCCTCGTCTTCATGACCCCGCTGCTCGTCCTCGCGTACGTCTTCAGCCTGATGTTCGGACCGGACTTCACCCCGCAGCCGATCTCCCTCGCCTTCAAGGGCAACATATGGCTCGGCCTGATCTGCCTGATGGTGGCGATCCAGATCCTCACCGCGATCGCCATCGCCGCCTCCGCCCGGCTCGGCCAGGTCATGACGCTCTGCGTCACGCTCGGCGTCTTTCTCATCGGGCTGATGTCCGACTGGATCCTCGGCCGCCCGATGTCGCGGCTCCGCGCGGTCTGGACCGACCGCGCGCGGGCCGAGGGGCTCACCGAAGAGGTCGAGGTCGTCCGCCAGTTCGCCCTCACCTCCGGCGAAGTGCAGATCGCCACCAACCCCGAAATCCAACACGTCTCGAGCGTCCCGCTCACGAGCATGGCCGAGGGCTGGGAGATGATGCAGTACGGCGGCCTGTCGGTGGTCCGCGCGATCATCCCCAACTTCCAGGTCCTGTGGATGAGCGACGCGTTGACACAAGGACACGTGATCCCGGTCGGGTACGTCGCGATGTCGGCGCTCTACGGGGTGATGTACGTGGGCGTGGCGCTCGGGCTGGCGGTGATTCTGTTTCAGCGGCGTGAGGTGGGGTGAGGGGGAGCGCGGACACGGACGCGGGCACGCACACGGACGCGGACACGGACACGGACACGGACACGGACCCGGACACGGACCCGGACGCGGACACGGACGCGGACACGGACGCGGACACGGACACGGCCCCGGACGCCCCCTACAATCGCTCCCCCCCGAAGGAGACCCCCCCGCCCGTGTCCGCCCCCGCAGCCCCCCCCAAGCACATCCGCGTCCGCGGCGCGGGCGAGCACAACCTCGACTCCCTCGACGTCGACATCCCACGCGACGAGCTCGTCGTCATCACCGGCGTGTCCGGCTCCGGCAAGAGCTCGCTCGCCTTCGACACGATCTTTGCCGAGGGGCAACGCAAGTACATGGAGTCGCTGAGCGCGTACGCCCGGCAGTTCCTCGACCAGCTTCAAAAACCCGACGTCGAGGCGATCGAAGGGCTGCCCCCGACGATTGCGATTCAGCAACGCTCCGGTGGCCACAACCCGCGGTCGACCGTTGCGACGACGACGGAGATCTACGACTACCTGCGGCTGCTCTTCGCCCGGTGCGGGCAGCCGACCTGCTGGCAGCCGATGGGCAAACGCGGTGTGTGCGGGCAGCCGATTCAGGCGACGAGCGCGACGCAGATCGTCGACACGCTCGTTCGGCTGCCGCCCAAGACGCGGCTCATGCTGTGCGCCCCGGTCGTCCGCGGCAAGAAGGGCTACCACCGCGACGTCGTCGAGGGTCTCCAGAAACAGGGGTTCGTGCGGGCGCGGGTCAACGGCGACGTGATCGACGTACGAGATGCCCTCAAGGAGGGCGGCGACAACCCGCTCGGCCTCGGTCGCTACGAGCAGCACACCATCGAAGCGGTCGTCGATCGCCTCGTCATCAACCGCGACGTGCGGCAGCGACTCGCGGATTCGGTCGAGATCGCGTTGCGTCTGACGGACGGCCTGCTGGTCGTCCTCGTCGAGGATGGCAACGCGTGGTCGGAGCGGCGGTTCAGCGAGAAGTTCGCCTGTCCCGATCACCCGGCGTGCAGCCTCGACGAGCTGGAGCCGCGGCTCTTCTCGTTCAACAGCCCCTATGGCGCCTGTCCCCGGTGCGACGGGCTGGGGTCGGTGAACGAGTTCGACGAGGCGCTCATCGTCCCCGATCCGACCGCGACCCTCGCCGACGGCGCGCTCGAGCCGTGGCGAAAGAACGGCCGCCGGATGAACATCTACTACGGCCGCATGATCCGCCGCTTCTGCGACGCGCTCGGGACGACCCGCGACGTCGCCTACGAGAAGATTCCCAAGAACGCCCGCCGCATCCTCATGGACGGCACGAACGAGGCGGACGAGAAACGCCTGCGTTTCGCCTTCGAGGGCGTCATACCCAACCTGCACCGGCGGTACGACACGACCGAGAGCGATTTCGTCAAGGAGCGGCTCCGTTCGTACATGACCGGCGCCCCGTGCCCGGAGTGCGCCGGCGCCCGCTTGCGTCGCGAGGCCCTCCACGTGCGGCTCACCGCGGGCGGCACGGCGGCGTCGATCGCGCAGGTGACGGCGATGACCATCGACGACGCCGCGGTCTTCTTCGACACCCTCGAGCTGAACGAGGAGCAGCAGCGGATCGCCGAACCGATCCTCCGCGAGATTCACGCCCGCCTCGGGTTCCTCGCCTCGGTCGGTCTCAACTACCTCACGCTCGACCGCACGAGCAGCACTCTCTCCGGCGGCGAGGCGCAACGCATCCGTCTGGCCACGCAGGTCGGATCCGGGTTGGTCGGCGTGTGCTACGTGCTCGACGAGCCGACGATCGGTCTCCACCAGCGGGACAACGCCCGTCTGATCCGAACGCTGCGTCACCTGTGCGACATCGGCAACACGGTCCTGGTGGTCGAGCACGACGAGGAGATGATCCGCGCGTCCGACCATGTGGTCGACATCGGTCCGGGGCCCGGCCTGCACGGCGGCACGGTGGTCGCGCAGGGCGACGTCGACGCCATCCAGAACGCCCCCGCGTCGCTCACCGGCGCTTTCCTCGCCGGCCGCCGCCAGGTGGCCACGCCGACGAAACGCCGGTCGGTTGACGAACGCGACGCGATCGTCGTGAAAGGCGCCCGGGCGAACAACCTTCGGTCGATCGACGTCGCCTTCCCGCTCGGCGGTCTCGTGTGCGTGACGGGCGTTTCGGGCTCGGGCAAGTCCACGCTGGTGAACGAGATCCTGCTGAAGGCCGCGCGCAAGGCGGTGTACCACTCGCGTGTCGCCCCGGGGCCGCACACCCGCGTGAACGGGCTCGGCAAGATCGATCGCGTCATCGAGGTGGACCAGTCGCCGATCGGGCGGACGCCCCGGTCGAACGCGGCCACCTACACGAGCATCTTCGACGACATCCGCAAGCTCTTCACGCAGACCAAGGAGTCCCGCGTCCGCGGGTACCTGCCGGGTCGCTTCAGCTTCAACGTGAAGGGCGGTCGCTGCGAAGCCTGCCAGGGGCAGGGTGTCAAGAAGATCGAGATGCACTTCCTGCCCGACGTGTTCGTCACCTGCGTCACCTGCCGCGGCCGGCGGTACAACCGGGAGACGCTGGAGGTCACGTTCCGTCACAAGACGATCGCCGACGTGCTGGAGATGACGGTCGAGGCAGCCCTGGAATTCTTCGACGCCCATCCGCGTGTCCTGCGGATGCTCCAGTGCCTCAACGACGTGGGCCTCGAGTACCTGCGGCTCGGCCAGCCTTCGACGACGCTCTCCGGGGGCGAGGCCCAACGCATCAAGCTGGCCAGCGAGCTGGGCAACCAGGCGACCGGTCACACGCTCTACGTCCTCGACGAGCCCACGACCGGACTGCACTTCGCCGACGTCGAGAAGCTGCTCAACGTGCTGAACCGATTGGCGGACCAGGGCAACACGCTGGTCGTCATCGAGCACAACCTCGACGTCATCAAGTGCGCGGACTGGATCATCGACCTCGGCCCCGAGGGAGGAACGGGCGGCGGAACGGTCGTGGCCACCGGCACGCCGGAAGCGATCGGGCGGCACCGCACGAGCCACACGGGGCGGGCCCTCAAGCCGCACCTGCCGCGACGCACCCGCCGCCGCGTCACGAGCGTGGTATGACGATCGCGATCGTCATCGTGGCGATCGTGGCCGTCGATTTCGTCCTCGCCATCGCCGCCTTCCGGTTCGTCGTCGCCCGGGCGTGGCGACCGTTCGAGTCCCGCTTCCCTCCGACCCCGACGACGCCGGATGCGGTGGTGCGCACCGCCCAGACCTTCATCATCGATCGCCTCCCGTTCGCCCGAGCGTTCGATGTCGCCGTCGACGAGGCCTGCCTGCACCTCACGCCGCGGCGGCTCTGGCGACTCGTCGGAGCCCGGCCGATCAGCGTCCCGTGGGAGGCGGTCGTTCCCGACCCCGGCCCCGAGTCCCCGCGGTGGCGGACGGTGACGATCGACGGCGTGCCGATGGCGGGTCCGCGGTGGTGCCTGGATCTCGCCGCCCGGTGAGACCGATCGCCTCATTCGGGACCTTCAAGGGGCAAGGCCCCCTGCGGCTCCCGGGAACCGTCTCCGTTGGGTGGAACGCGGCGGCGGCCGCCCCGTACAAGGGACGGCGATGCGACCGATCCGACAGGAAGCTCGGATGAGGGCGGTCGGGTCGTGTTAGAATCAGGTGTCCCGCCCGCGGGACGAACGGACCCACCGCGCCGCGTATTCGGCCGAGTGTGCGACGCGGCCTTGGCAGGAGGCCATCAAAGCGATGCGGTTGTTCCACGACCGACGCGAAGCCGCCCAGGAGTTGGCTCGTGTCCTCTCCTACCTGAAGGACGATCGCCCCATCGTCCTGGGCCTGATGAACAGCGGCGTCCCCCTCGCCGAGGTCGTCGCGGAATCGCTCGACGCGCCGCTCGACGTGCTGCTCATCGAGCGGCTCGCCGCGCCGAAGAATCCCGAGCACATCGTCGGCGCGGTGGACGAGCACGGCCGGATCTCCATGATCAAGTCGACGGCGCGGTGGCATCACCTCACAAGCCAACAGATGGTCGAACCCGCCCGCGAGGTGTTCAAGGATCTGCAACGCCAACGCGGTCGCATCCGGGCCATCCTGCCCGAGGTGGACGTGCGCGATCGCACGGTCGTCATCGTGAGCCAGGGCGTCGCAACCGGCGCGAAGATGCTCGGCGCGATTGCCTCCGTCCGTGATCGCGGCGCCCGCAAGGTCGTCGCGGCCGCGCCGGCGGGCTCGGGCAAAGCCGCCTGGCATCTGCACGAAGCGGCGGACCTCGTCGTGATCCCCCACCGCCCGTCGAAATTCCGCGCGATCGCGGAATTCTACGAGGAGTTCTCACCGGTCCCGGACGAGCTGGTGCTCGCGATCATCGAGCGGTGGGTCAAACGCCGGCCATCGCAACGCCCCGGCGTGATCACGCTGCTCACGAAGGTCACCGGCGACCATGGTCACCTGCTCTGCTGCGAGCTGGATCTGCCGCCGAACACGACACGGGGCAGCGGCCCGTTTCCCACCGTGATCTTCGCGCACGGCTACGAGAGCGATGGCCGCAATCCGCGCACGGTGCCGATCAGCCAGCGACTCGCCAAACGGGGCATCATCGGCGTCCGGGTCAACTTCACCGGGCACGGCCGCTCCGAGGGCGAGCTGGAGGAAGCGACGGAGGAGCAGATGGCCTCCGACCTCCGCCTCATCGTGGACCGCATTTGCGACCTGGCCGAGGTCGACGCCGACCGGCTCGGTCTGGCCGGATCCGGTTCGGGGTCGGTGCTCGCGCTTCGGCACGCCATGACGGACCCCCGCGTCCGGTCCGCGGTCGTCCGGGGACCGATGATCGGTCCGGAGCTCGATCTCATCCAAACGGTGAAGACGCCGACCCTGCTCATCTACGCCGGCGGTGATCCGGTCTTCACGCGTGACCGCGTCAAGGCGGACCACCTGCCCTCCTGCCACCACCTCCTGGAAGTCCCCGACGCGTCGCGTTTGTTCAGCGACGCCATCAGCCTCGAGCTGCTGGTCGGCGCGTCGGTGGACTGGATCGTCGATCACATCGGGCCTCCGGCCACCGGCCGCCTCGACGAAGAGGACGCCTCCTCGGAGGCTTCGGCGTCACCGACGCCGACCACCGGCTCCTGATCGACCCCATCCCCGCTCCGGCATGCTACGATTGAGGAGTCGGACATTGGGATTGAGACGCAATCTCAAGAAGCTGTAGCCCTCACCACCGTCCTCTCGACGGCCCCGACGGCCTCTCCTCGGACTCTCCTCGGACTCTCCTGATCATCGACCCGCCGGAGCGCCCAACCGTGATCTCGCGATCGGCCGATTCCCCACCCGCGACCGTGCCGCTGTGCACGCTGCGTCGCGGCACCCGGGCGATCGTGGCCCGGACGCAGCTCGATGACGAATCGTGCGATCTGCTGTGCGCGATGGGCATGACCGAGCGGTGCGAGCTGCGGGTCTGCCGGAGCGGCGAACCGTGCATCGTGCAAGTGAACAACACGAGACTGGGTCTGTGTCTGGCGATGGCGCGGAAGATCCACGTCACCCCGCTGGATGCCGCGGGCTGACCAACGACGCGGCGCACGTCCGGGCCCCCTCACCGATGAACGCTTCCCCGCCATCGACCGCGACCGACCCCGTTCCCCGCGACGCGTCCCCGCCACCCCCCGCGCGCATCGCGTTGCTCGGCAATCCGAATACCGGCAAGACGACGGTGTTCAACCGCCTCTGCGGTATCCGGGCCAAGACGGCCAACTTCCCGGGCAGCACGGTCGAGGCGCGGATCGGCGTGACGACGCGGGGCTCGATGCGGCGGCACGTCGTCGATCTTCCCGGCCTCTACGGACTCAACCTCGATCGGCCGGAGTCACGCACCTGCAAGGAGTATCTCCGCGGCCGGATCGAGCTCGGACCACCGCCGGAGGCGATCCTCGTGGTGGTGGATGCGACGAACCTGGAACGCAACCTCATTCTCGTGAGCCAGGCGGTGCAGCTCGGCCTCCCGGCGCTCGTCGCGCTCAACATGACCGACCTCGCCCGGAGACGCGGGGTGCGGGTCGATCACGAGCGGCTTGCCGCTCGCGTCGGGTGTCCGGTCGTGCCGATCTGCGCGCGGACGGGCGAGGGTTTCGACGAGCTGTTCACTGCCCTCGACACGCCGCGGCTCAGCGACGCCGCCCTGCCGAACGGAAGCGACACCCCCGGCGCCACGCGCTGGGCGACGGCCACGGAAGCCGCGTGCGTCGAGGAGAATCCGACCGCCGTCAGCCGAGCCGATCGCCGGACGGATCGCATCGATGCGATCTTCACGCACCCGATCCTCGGTCTCTTGTCGTTCGTGGTGGTGATGAGCGGGCTCTTCTACACCATCTTCTCGCTCGCCACGCTGCCGATGGATCTCATCGAGCTCCTGTTCGCTCAGCTCGGCGGGCTCGTCGGCGCGGTGGTCCCCGCGGGGCCCATCCACGACCTGCTCGTCGACGGCGTCGTGAGCGGCGTGGCGGGTACGCTGGTCTTCCTCCCCCAGATCTGTCTGCTGTTCTTTCTGATCAGCCTGCTCGAAGATACCGGCTACCTGAGCCGGGCGGTCTTCGTGCTCGACCGGTTGTTGCGTCGCTTCGGGTTGCCGGGGCAGGCGTTCGTGCCGCTGTTGTCGGCGCACGCGTGCGCGATACCCGCGATCATGTCCGCCCGCCTGATCCCCGACCTGCGACAGCGGATCGCGACCATCCTCGTCGCGCCGCTCATGAGCTGTTCGGCGCGGCTGCCGGTGTATGTCCTGCTCGTCGGCATCCTCTTTCCCCGCGATCCCCTCGCGGCCGGCCTCGCCTTCACGGGGTGCTACGCGCTCGGTGCGATCGCGGGTCTGGTCACGGCCCTCGTCTGCCGACGAACGATCCTGTCGGGATCATCGCCTCCGATGCTGCTCGAGCTGCCGACGTACAAGCTGCCGTCGCTCCGCACCGCGCTGACGACGACCATGGATCGCGCATGGATGTTCCTCCGCAAGGCGGGCACGGTCATCGTCGCCATCTGCGTCGTGCTGTGGTGGTTGAGCGCGTATCCGACGACGCCGGAGCCGAGCGCCGCCACGGCCTTGCGCACGGAGGCGTCGATGACCGCGGACGCCGACGCGGCGGCCAACTTGACGACGCTCGCCGACGAGATTGCGGGCCGGCACGCCATCGCGCAGAGCTTCGCCGGGCGTCTGGGGCGGACGGTCCAGCCGGTGTTCGCGCCTCTCGGCCTCGATTGGCAGCTCACGGTGGGCGTGGTGACGAGCTTCGCCGCCCGCGAGGTGTTCGTCTCGACCCTCGCCGTCCTCGTCGCGGGCACCGACAACGTCGACGACGCCGGCGTCCTGCAACGCATCCGCACCATTCGGCGGGACGACGGCACGCTCGTCCTGACCCCGCGTACCGCGGCGAGCCTGCTCGTCTTCTACGTGCTCGCCATGCAGTGTCTGCCGACGCTGCCGGTGACGGCGCGGGAGACGGGCCACTGGGGGTGGGCATTCCTCCAGCTCGGCTACATGTCCGCGCTCGCGTACGCCGCCGCGTTGCTCGTTTACAGCGGCCTGGGTCTGGCGGGGGTGACCTGATGCCGTTCGGCGACTGGCAGTTCTACGTCGTGACCGCGGTCGCCGTGTGGGGCGTGTGGGCGATGGCACGCAGCCTGCTGCCACGCCGCAAGCGTCAGAAGAAGTGGACCGGCCTCACGATCGAGGGCGAGCGGCCGGGAACGGACAAGAATCGGTAGCGGCCGGGTCAGAACCGCTTGTGCACGGGTCGCTCCGCGGGCGCCTTCAAGCCGAGGACGGCGCGCATGAGCGTGAGGTCCGCGGGGGTCGTGATCTTGAAGTTGCTCACCTCGCCCTCCACCACGTGGACGGGCTCGCCCAGCCGCTCGACGAGCGAGGCGTCGTCGGTGACGCCGTCGAGGTTCGACTGCTCGTACGCGCGACGCAGCAGCGACGTCGCGAAGATCTGTGGCGTTTGCACGAGCATGAGGTCCGCGCGATCGACCGTCTCGACGACGGGCCACGCGTGGATCCGGGCTCGACCGGCCTCGCCGAGGATGGCGTCCGCGAGCGCATCGTCGGCGTCCGGATCCGCCTCGTCGGCCGTGGCCCCCACCCGCTTGACGGTGTCGTCGACCGCCAGCCCCGGGACGACCGCGTCGAAGGTCCGCGCGGCTTCGAAGACGCGGTCGAGCAGCGTCTTGCTGGCCCCGGGACGGGCCGCGTCGTGCACGGCCACGTGGGTGGCGTCGGCCGGCACCTCCGGCAGGACCGCCCGCACCGTCTCCCAACGGGCGGCCGTCCCGCCCGGCACCACGGTCGCACCGTGGAAGCCGAGCGTCGCTGCGTACCGCTCGCGAAAGTCCTGAAAGGCCGCGGGATCCGGTGGTCCGGCCACGAATATGGTTCGCACCTCGTCGCGTCGCGCGAACAGCTCGACCGTGCGAAGCAGCAACGGACGGCCGCCGAGATCCTGACCGAGCTTGTCGCTCGCCCCGAAACGTTCGCTGCGTCCCGCGGCGGGGATGATCACGCACGCATTCATGTCGCCGCTCATCTCCCCCGCTCCTCCCCGGGTCGCGGCACCCGCGCGATGACCGTCACCGCTTGGGACTGGCCGGGGACGCGGCTGAAGAAACGCACGTCGCCGTAGACGAGCCCGCGGTGATCCGGATCGACCGTCACCCGCACGCGGCACGTTTGCGATGCCTCGCCGTCGATCGTGTCGACGAGCTCGGCCGTGAAGTCGTCCGAGACCGCCTCGACCCGCGTGATCGCGAATGCCGAGGCGACGCGGGCGCGGGGCAGCCACTTGGCCTCGACGCTGAATTCGCGCGAGGAGCCGGGCTCCATCACCCCGAGCAGGGTGCGGGTCGTGTCGATCAGCCATTGCCGCCCCGCCCGCGGCAGCTCGAGCGCCGTGCACGGCTGGTGCCGCATGCGCAGGTCGATCACCGGCGCATCGGGATGGTCCGTCTCGATCGCCCACCACTTGGGCATAGGTCGCCCTTGTTCGTCGCGGCAGGTCGTCGGGTCGTAGCCGGTGACGTCCCAGGCGAGAAGGTACCGGTTGCGGGCGTCGTCCCGGTCCGGATCGAAGTCGTCGGCATGAGCCGGCCGTTCGCCGTTGACGCCGAGGATGCGAAACGGCGTGCCGTCGGCGCTGCTCACCTCGTATCGACCCGAGGACTGCTCGAGCGCGCTCAAGTAGGGCGGATCGGTCACGACCGCGCGCATGACCACGCTGCGGATCGAGTAGTCGACGGGATCGTGCCCGGCGAAGAGAAACCGAATCGTCGTGATCTTCTCGCCCGGGTAGTCCCGCGGATCGACGATCGCCGTCAGCGTCCGTGATTTCCCCGGCTCGAGAACGACGCCGGCGAGGTTCTCGAGCGTCGTGCAGCTGCACGACGGTTTCATCGCGAGGACACGCAGCGGCTCGACGCCCGTGTTGACGACCCGGAAGCTGGCGGTCAGCTCGTCCTTGGGACCCACGATGCCGAAGTCCAACTCCGGGGGATCGAAGGCGAACGACGGGGCGGCCGGCGTCGACGTGATCGGCGCCGGCTCGGTGACGACCGGCGTGGGTTCCGCCTCCGCGTTTCCGCTCGCCGCGACCACGGGAGACCCGCCGCTCGAACCGGCATCCCGCACGGCGATCGATCGTCCGACCCCGACCCCGATCGCGAACAGACCGATCCCGATGACGAGCACGGCCACGAGCGGCACCTGCACCCCGCCGCTGGGGATCGAACGGGACGAGCGAGGCGGAGCAGTGTGCGGCGAGCGGGACATGCCGTCCTCCTGATGGGTGCGAACCGGGGGACTATACGCGATGCGATTCCCCGGGCAACGATCCGGGCCTTTCGGCGACTCCGATCATCATCGTGTCCGTGCCTCACGTTGACCTCGCCACGCGGCGCCGCGACAATCACCCGTGCAGGCCGGAGTGGCGGAATTGGCAGACGCGCCGGATTCAAAATCCGGTATTCGCAAGAATGTGTCGGTTCGAGTCCGACCTCGGCTACTACGAGCTCCGTTCGACGGAACCCCGTGTCGCGGTTTCCCGCGCCCCGGTTGTTCTACGGGTCAGCGGGTGGCGACGTGTTTTTCCATCAGCTCTTGCAGCTCTGACGGCTTCTCGTCTGGATCTTTGCCGTTGCGGCTCTTGTCGATGTCTTCGAGGAGCTCTCGGCACTCTGGCTTGTCGCGCAGGTGGTCGAGCAAGAGGCTCGAAGC
>JABDLI010000084.1 GCA_013003065.1 Phycisphaerales bacterium
CTACGCGGAGATCCACGTCACCGACGTCTACTGGCCGGAGTTCACCCGCGCACACCTGCACGACGCGATCCGCGACTTCGCGGGACGGGATCGGCGGTTCGGCGCGTTGACGGACGAGGGGTGAGGGACGCGGACACGGACACGGACGCGGACACGGACGCGGGCACGGACACGGACGCGGTCGCGGACGCGGCCACGGACGCGGGCACGGACGCGGACGCGGGCACGGACGCGGACCCGGCCCCCCAGCCCCTCACCCCGCCACCCGATCCTCCCCTCCCAGCAGCCGCGGGCTCAGCTTCGTGTACAGCACGCTCGTGCCGACCAGCAGCAGCCCCGACACCAGGAACGACGCCACCCGCCAGACCCGCTCGACCGTCGCCAGGTCGACGAAGAGCACCTTGCCCACTGTGACCGTCAGAAGCGCCAGCCCCGCGTACCGGGCGAGCGCGCGGCGGAGGGCGAACCCGGCGACGACGAGGCCGACGCCGAAGAACGCCCAGTACACGCTGAGACCCGCCTGCGTGGCCATCGCGTCGCCGGCGAAGATGCGTTCGATCTCGAGGCTGCCGGCGATAAGCGCGATGACCGTGGCGGCGGCGGCGCCGATCACGCGGGGGGAGAGACGGAGGGTGTCGTGAAGGGTTGCCGGGACCAGGCGGCCGGCCGCGAGGAGCGCGAGCGTGGCGGTGACCGCCATCGCGAGCTGGAGGTTGAGAAACGCCGAGACGTCGAGCGCCGAGCGTCCGAGCCGCCAGAGCAACGCACCACCCGTGGCCCACGCGGCGACCGCGGCGAGCGTGATCGCCCACCCGCACACCGTGAGCAGAGAGTGGCGGCTGACGCGTCCGACCGCGGTCATCGCAAGCCCGCCGATGCCCCACAGGCCGGCGAACCACAGGCCGCGGAGGAGATCACGCGGGTAGGGACCGAGATCGTGCGCGCGTTGGATCATCGCGTCGACCTCGAACGTGAAGCCGAAGAGAACCACGATCGACGCGATCACCGCGATCCAAGCGGTGAGCGTGCTCCACCCGCCTCCCGCGGCCCGGCGTTCGGAGAGACGGGAGCGGGTCATCGCCCAGCCCGCGCCGACCGCGACCGTGGCGATCACGATCGCGTGCGCGAGCTGACCGTTCAGGAACGGACGGACGCCCGTCGCGTCCCAACCGGTGGCCAGACGCGGGGCGATCGCGTCAACGAGAAGCCAGCGTCCGCCGCTGGCGGCGAGGACGAGGAGGCCCGCTTCGAACACCCGGCCCCGCACGCCGAGGACGCCCAGCCCGAGGAGCACCACGGCGCCGGCGATCCAGGCCGACGTGATCGGCAGCCCGCTGCCCTGCATGGCCGTCATCCCCATCCACCCGAGGGCGGCGGCGAAGGTCATGATGACGGGCAGCGTGCGCCACGTTCGCAAGGGGCCCGCGAAGCGGTGGGCGGCGAAGATCGATACGCCGACGGCAAGCCCGACCGCCACCGACCACCGGTTGACGAGAAAACCGCTCCACCGGAAGAGCTTGGACTCCAATCCGTCGACGCCGCCGAGCCCGGTGGCGATGAGCAGACCGACCAACGCGAGGTACGCGACGGTCAGCGTCCACAGGACGAACGCGAAGACCTCGGTCCCCCGCGAGGGCAGCCGGCGGCCCATTTCCACGCCGGCGATGACCAACGCAAGCCAGCCCACTGTCAGGCCGAAGCCCTCGAACTGAATCGCGATGGCTACGGCCACGAGCACGCCGGACTGCGCCCAGAGCGCGACGGCCAGCTTGTCGAGCGCGGAGCGGGGGCGTCGCCGCAGGGCGTCGAGGCTCGGGCCGAACTGCAACGCGGTGGCCAGGCCCAGGACGGCAACCGCGAGCATGAACGGTCCCCGCCAATCGAGGCCCGTCGCCGGGGGGGCGATCAGGACCACGCCCGCGCTCACGTACGCGGCGGTGGCCACGAGCATGGCGACGGCGTTCGCGCGGCCGCTCTGCTCGCGAGCCGCCGCGACGAGCGTTTCGACCAGCACCATCGTCCACCACCCGCTGGCGAAGACGAGCGCGGCCATGCGATCGCCGCTGGCGACGACGAACCAGATCAGCCCGAGCAGGATCTGCCCGCCCAGGGCGACGAAACGCAGGGGACGGAAGACGGCAGGCTGCACGGCCGACAACGCCAGCGCAATGCCGAGCAACGCCGTCAGATAGAACAGGACGATGAGGTTGTCGGAGGTGCCGAGGCCCAGCAGCAGCGGCGTGGCGTACCCGCCGATCAGCGACAGGACGCCGATCGTGCGTGACTTCGTGCGCCACGTGATCGCGAAGCCGGCGACGGCGACAACGGCCATGAGCAGGAAGGCCGCGCCCGGCGGGACGAGGTCGAACCGGGTGGCGCAAGCCATCGCGTCGAGGTAAAGGACACCGAGCCCGGCGCTGAAGAGTCCCACCGACGCGGCGCGGGTGATGCGGCGGAGCGCCAGCTCGCCCGCGGCGAGAAGGGCGACGCCGAAGGCGGCGATCGCAAGCGCGCGCACCGGGACCGGAAGTTGCCCCCAGAGCCCCTCGTCGATGCCGAGCTTGATCAGCAGTGCCGCGCCCATCACGACGACGATCGCGCCGACCCAGGCCGCGACCTTCGCGCCGATGAGCACCTCCAGCGGGCGTCGGGTCGGGCGCGGGCTGACCGGGGGGCTGACCGGGGGAGCGACTGCTTCGTCGAGCGGCGTCGTCGTGACCGGTGGCGTCACGGGCGGCGTACGCGGCGGGGGGGGCGTCGCGGCCGCGGTCGTCGTCGTCGACTCCGGTGCAGTTGGTCCGGTGGGTGGAGGAGCGGGGGCCGGAGGCGGCCCGGGAGCGGCGGGCGGCGAAGCCGGGGCGCGGACGGGGGGAGCGGGCTCGGGCGCACGCCCCGATGGAATCCCCAGCCGACGCTCGACCCGTTCGAGACGATCGGAGAGATCGGCGATGTTGCGTCGCAGGTCGTCGGATTCGCTCATCGCGAGGCCCTCCCCCATCCGGAACCGTTATAAGTTAGTGAATACTATACTACGATGCGCTCTCGGGCAAGTCGCGCCTCGGACTTTTCTTGTGTCGGTCCAAACCCCCCGGCCGGTCGACCGAGCAGGCCGCGAAAGAACTCCGACGGCCCCAGATCGGCGAGCTTCCGCCGTGATCGCACCGTCGATTCTCGACGTATCACAGGGGATATGCCTTCGAATCGCCGGCGCAATCAGGACGAAACCTCACTCGATCTGGACCGCGCCGGAGTTCTTTCGCGGCCTGCTAGAAACGATCCGCCCCGAACCCTTCGAGCGCGACCGAGGGCGTGCCGTCGAGGATGCTCTCGGCCGTCAGCCGCCCGGCGAGGGGCCCGAGACCGAAGCCCATCATGGCGTGGCCGGTGGCGACGAAGAGATCGCGGACCCGCGGGGCCCACCCGATGACGGGCAGACCATCGGCCGTACAGGGCCGGAGCCCGCACCAGACCGATTGCTCGGTGGTGGTCTCGATGCCCTCCAGGTACTCCGCGGCGCCGTGACGCAGCATGGTCACGCGTTTGGGCACGAAGCGGTGGTTGATGCCGCTGAACTCCAGCGTGCCGGCGAGCCGCAGGCCTCCGTCGATCGGATTGACGGCGACGAACCGTTCGGCGAGAACGCAGGCGGTCCGCACGCTCGTCGCGGGGGCGGTGACCGCCGCGTGGTAGCCCTTGGCCGCTTGCATGGGAATCCGCACGCCCGCGGTTCGCGCGAGTGCGGTGGTCCACACCCCGGCGGCGAGCGTGGTGCAGTCGGCCCGGAGCGTCTCGCCGGTTTCGAGCGTCACGCCCACGCACCGGCCGGCCTGCGTGTCCAGACGCGCGACGGGGGAGTGCGGACGGATCAGCCCCCCGTGGCGTCGGACACGCTCGGCGAGCGCCCGCATGAAGGCGGCCGGGTTCGCGAACGCGCGATCGGTGTAGAGCACGGCGCCTCGCACCCCCGGTCGAAAGGCCGGCTCGCGGCGACGCAGCTCCGCGCCGTTGAGGATCTCCGAGTCGTAGCCGTGCCGACGCAGGAGCGCCGCCTCTCGTTCGCCTTCACGCATGCCGGCGTCGGTTCGGAAGACGTCGAGCTGGCCGATCGGCCGGTACTCGCAGTCGATGCGTTCCTCGTCGACGAGCGTCCGAAAGCAGACGCGGGCGGGATGCCCGTGGGCGGTCAGCAGCTCGATCGCCCGGTCGTACCGCGATCGTCCGCACGCGCGATGGAAGCCGAACAGCCAACGCACGAGCCCCGGATCAAACCGCGGCGGGAGGTACAGCGGACCGGATTGATCGAGCACCCACCGCAACGAACGCAGGCTCAGACCCGGGCGGGGCAAGGGTCCGTGACCGGCCGCCACCAGCCCCGCGTTGCCGCTGGACGCGCCGCCTTCGAGGTCGCCGGTGTCGAGAAGCGTCACCGCGGCGCCGCGTCGCGCGAGAAAGTACGCCGCGCTCAGCCCGACGATGCCGCCCCCGACGATCAGCGTGTTCGTGGCCACGCTCGTGTCTACTCCATCGCCGCGTTCATTCGACCTCGACCTCGCGGCCGGCCGCGCTCGACCGGTAGATCGCGTCGAGCACCGACTGCACCTGCCGGCCGTCGGCGGCCGACGCCGCCGGGGGCGTGCGGCTCGCGACGGACACGCCGAACGCCGCATGTTCCGCTTCCCAGGCGATGGCCCACGGATCGCCGGGGGGCAGTTGCGGCTTGACGTCCACCAACGCGCCGTCCATCTCCGTCGAGAGCGTGAGGGTCGAGCCCCAGGTCTCGAAGAAGCAGCCGCCGCGATCGCCGAGCAGCAGGATGCCGGTGGGGAAGAGCTGCTCGTCGATGTTCGCCGCCCAGGTGGTGGCGAGCTCCATCGTGAGCCCTCCCGCGCACCGGATCAACGCGTGGGCGCCGTCCTCGACGTCGAAGACGCCGCCGGGACGCGGGGGACCGGCCCACATGTCCGTGTACGTGTACTGGTCGATGGGCGAACCGAACGTCGAGGTGCAGACCCCGCTCACCCGCTCGGGGGCCGGGCGGCCGGTGAGGTGCAGGACGAGGTCGATCAGGTGCACTCCCAGGTCGATGAGCACGCCACCGCCCGCCATCTTCTTCGCCGTGAACCACCCGCCGAGACCGGGGATGCCGCGGCGCCGGTACCACTGCGCGCGGGCGTAGTAGATTCGGCCGAGCCGGCCGGACGCGATGAACTCGGCGACCTGCCGCGTGCGGGGCGAATAGCGGGAGACGAACCCGAGCTGGAGCAGTCGGTCGCTCGCGTCGAGCGTCTTGATGATCTGGTCGCATTCGGCCGCGTCGAGAGCCATCGGCTTCTCGAGCAGCACGTCCTTGCCGGCCTCGAGCGCCGCGATCGCCAGCTCGTTGTGGACGGCGTTGGGCGCCGCGACGACGACACCATCGAGACCGTCGTTCGAGAGCATCTCGTCGACGTCGGCCGTCGCCCGGGCGTTGTCGAAATCGGCGGCCAATCCGCGGGCCCGTTCGAGGTCGACGTCGCACACCATCGCGACCGTCGAGCCCGCGGCGGCCGCGGACTCGGCGTGCTGACGTCCGATGCCGCCCGCTCCAATCACGCCGAGTCGGATGCTCATCGTCGGGGGCTCCTCGTGCGCGAGCTGCGCGAGCGGTAGCCTAGCGTACTCGGCCGCCGACCGAGACCTTCGCGAGCGTCGGGCGGGGCACCAATGCAACGAGGGCCCGGCGGTGACGCCGGGCCCTCGGATGTTCGGGCGACAACCGCGTCCGTCAGCGTTTCATCGCCTTCTCGTAGGTCTCGAGCGCGGCGCGGAGCTGGTCGGCGAGCTGGCCCTCGGCGGCGTGCGCGACGGCCTTGCGCTGCCACTCGACGGCCTTCTGAATACGACCCTGCTCGAAGTAGATCCGGGCGACGGTGTCCATGATCGCCGCGTCCTTCCCTTCGGTCAGCTCGTTGGCGCGGAGGGCCGCCTTCTTCGCGAAGTCGAGGTTGCGATCGTTGACGCGTTTGTCGTCGGCGACGGTCCAGGCGATGGCGTTCAGCATCGCCGCATCGTCCCAACCATGCTCGAGAAGCTGGTAGCCGAGGGAGTAGGCCTTCATCGGCTTGTCCATCTCGAGCAGGAGCAGGTTGAACTTCTGCATCATGAGACTGACGTTCTTCGGGTCCGCCTCGATCATGGAGTCGAAGATGTCGAGCACGGTGTCCCAGTCCTCGGACTGGTACGCCGCCCGCAGCTTCGTCTGCTGCGCCTGCTTCTTCGCCGCCTTCTCGCGGTACTCATCGCGATCCCAGGTGTCGAAGACGATGGCCTCGAGGGGGGCGTCCATCTGCGCCGGGTGACCGATCCACTCGACGTGCGAGTCCTTGCCGATGATGAAGGCGCACGGAATACCGGTGCGTCCGGCGGCGCGGAAGTAGTCGTTCTTCACCGACTCGTCGGGGTCGGTGGTCAGGACGTACTTCGTGCGATCGTTGTGGAGCTTGCCGTCGCGTTTGTCCTTCTTGAACAAGAAGTCGATGACGGTCGGCAGCGGCTCGTCGCTGACGCCGATGATCGTGACGTCGTAGTCCTTGTACTTCTCCTGAAGCTTGGAAAGGTGCGGCATGTTGTAAATGCACGGACCGCACCACGTGGCCCAGAACTCGAGTACGTAGACCTTGTCCTTCTCGAACGAGGTGATGGTCTTGGCCTTGCGATTCTCGACCTCGATGCCCTTCACCCAGTGGGTGATGTCGATCGGGGGAGCCTTGTCGCCGATGGTGAGCTTGGGGGCGTCGTCGGGGCCGGCCACGGCCACGCCGGCCACGCAAAGGGCAACGGCGGCGGTGGTGATGTATCTGCTGAGCATCCTGTTCTCCTTGAGCGGGGTTCTCGATCTCGGGCGGAAGCCGACGGTCCTCCGGAACGACGCAGTGTACCGCGCCGGGCGGAGCCCTTCGGGCGGGCGTGATCGGTCACGCCCGGTTCCGTCCTCAGACCACTTGTTCAAGCGAGCCCGCGGAGCGTTGCGGAGGAGAGCCCGCGGACAACCCTACGCCCGCGTCGCGGCGGCCAGGAGCACGGTCAAGATGTCGTAGACGGCGTGGGCCCCGACGACGAGCCCGAAGCCTCGGAGCACGAAGACGGCCCCGAAATAGAGCCCGGCGAGGAAGTAGAAGGCGAGCTTGGCGGTCGAGACCACGCCGCCCGGGCCGCTGAGGTCGTGATAGAAGGTAAAGGCGACCGCCGATACGACGATGGCAACCGCCGCTCCGGCTCGCGTCGAGAGCCCGGC
Source organism: Phycisphaerales bacterium (assembly GCA_013003065.1). GTDB lineage: Bacteria > Planctomycetota > Phycisphaerae > Phycisphaerales > SM1A02 > JABDLI01. The sequence goes on from JABDLI010000084.1 coordinate 7,274, forward strand.
GAGGTCCACCAGCAGCGTGTCGACGAGCGCGATCAGGACCATCCGGAAGACCAATTCCTCGTACAGCCCCGCCCCGACGCTGATCGCCATCTGGGAGAGGACGTCGAGGTCGGCAAAGCTGGTCGTCGTCGGCGTCGCGGCCGCGAGGTTCGCGACGAGGTGCCCGAGGACGAGCAGCGGCAACGCGAGGGCGATGGCCTCCACCCCCATCAGACCGGCGACCCGAACGTCCACGGACCAGCGTTCCCGGGCCAGCACGTGCCAGCACAACAGGACAACCGCGATCACCACCCCGCCGAGAAAGAGACCGCCGGTCGGCGCGATGCCGAAGACGCCGAAGAACCACAGCAGCGAGCGGTGCGCCTGCACCGTGAGGATGTCCGCGCCGTCGCCGGAAGGAAGCACCACGGCGAGACACAGCTCGTACGCGATGATCAGCGGAAGCAGGAACGCGAGGATCTGCAGCGGTCGCCGCGCCGCGTGCCAGTACCCGTCGCCATCGTGATCAAGATCGTCTTCGGAGGAGGAACGCCGCACGCCGGCATGGTACGCCGTTTCGGCGGTGCCACGTGCACGCGGCCCCGTCGGGAGGGGTTCGACGTGAGCGTCTACTTCGCCTGCTTCATCATCCGCAGCCGTCGTGACAGCCGGCTCTTGCGGCGGGCGGCGGCGTTGCGGTGCATGGTGCTGGTCGTTGCGATGCGATCGAGAAGACCGCACGTCTTGCGGAACTCCGCCTCGGCCTGGTCGACGTTCTGCTCCTGGACCGCCTTGAGGAAGACCTTGGTCTGGTCCTTGATCCGCAGCTTGCGCCACCGGTTGACGGCGCGACGCTTCGCGTTCTGGCGGACGCGTTTCTTGGCGGAGATGGTATTGGGCACGGTCGACCTCGCGGGCTGAGAAACGGCTCGCCGGGGGCGGAGGGAATCCTCCCCGCCGGCGGAGCGAAGCGGAGGAGTATCCCCGGTTCCCCCCGGGAAATCAAGCCGCTCAGGATCCGGTGAAGATCGCGGCCTCCAGGTCGTTCTGGTCCATGGCGGCGGGGGTGATCGGGGCGAGCACCGTGTCGACGGAGGCCCGGAGCTCCCGCGGGGTGACCCCCATCGTCCGAACCTCGCCGAAGAGCGCTTCGAGCTGCTCCAGGTACACCCGGGCCTCGGTGAGCTCGGGCGAGGCCATGACGAACGACCGGAAGTCCTCGTCCGTGGCGGCCTGCCCGTAGGCGGCCCAGGCCTGGTTGAGCGTCGCGCGGATGTGCTGGGATTGATCGGCCGCCACGAGGCCGCCCTCGTAGGTCTCGCTCGTGCCGGCGCCGGCGAAGAGGTTGGCGTACTGCTCGAGCGCCCGCAGCACCGACGGCCGCCGGAGGCGGGTCGAGGCGGTGGTGATCGGTCCCGAACGTTCCAGTCCGCCCTGCGGGCAGTCCAGGTACAGATGGCACCCTTCGAGGGCGGCCACCAGCTCGGCCTGGTTCAGATCCCGCACGTAGATCGAGAGCTGCTCCATCGCTCGAACCGCGAAGGGGTCGAGATCGACGTCGCGAACGACCGGCAGGACCTCGTCGAAGGTCGTCGCCAACGCGTCGCTGCTCAGGCTCGCGCTGAGGTCGAGGATCGTGGAGCCGAAGAAAAAGTCCGCCGAGGACAGCGTGATGCCGGCGAAGTTCGTGAAGCTCTGCAGGTTCGCGTTGAGCTGGCCGAACGAGGCGAAGAACGGCGCCCGCCCGCTGCCGATGAGCGTGGGGGCGACGCTGAAGGCGATCGAACCGCCCGCCACGAAGTCCGCGCCCAGGTCGGCCAGGAGCGCGCCGTTGGCCGCCCGCAACGAACCCGAGCCGCGTTGCCAGAGCTCGATCCGGCTCGCGTCGACGTTGATGTCGCCGAGTGCGTTGAGATCGCCCAGACGCGCGGTCGTCGCGGCCGACAGATCGAGGTCGCCCACCGCGGTGAGCTTCTCGTTGAGGCCCATGAAGATGCCGCCGGTGTCGGAGACGAGCCGCAGGTCGCCGCTGGCGGCGATCGTCGCCACCTGGGCGGGGCCGGAACGGCCGGCGGGGTTGAAGTCGATGTCGCCGATGGCGTGGATGAGACCGCCGTCGATACGCACGAGGTTCCGGTCGGTCGCGTCGGCGTCGCCGACCTCGACCAGCAGCGATCCGAGCGTTGCCGCTCCGCCGACGTCGTCGCCGAACCGGACGAACTCGTCGGCTTCGAGCGTGAGATCGGTGGGAGCCGCTCCGCTGTCGACGGTCGAGTCGAAGTCGATCCAGTCGTGGCCGGTGAGGGTCAGAGCGGTGGCGTCGAGCGTGACCGCGTCGCCGAACATGAGCCGGTCGCCGGTCACGTCCGCGGCGAGCGTCGTGGTGCCGCGGGCGTCGGTGGCGAGCAGACGCACGCCGAAGACCTCGCCGCCGAAGCGGGTGTCATCGGCGTTCACGACGAGATCGTGACCGCGGCCGTCGACGGTCTGCGTGAAGTCGACGCTGGTGTCCGCCGTCATCTCGACGTGATCGCCGAGCACCACGGGACGCCCGAGGTCGATCGAGGCCGCGTCCACGTCGCCGGCGAAGCGGGTGGTGCCGAAGGCCCCGGCGACGTCATCCACGACGATCGCCCCCAGCGGCGTCGAGCCGCCGACGCGGTCGTCGAACCGAACGTCGCCCGCAGTCGTGAGCTGCAGGTCGTTGGCGCCGTCGACCGCTCCGGCGAACCGGATCTGGCCGCCGTCGGTGCTGAGCAGCTGCAGGTCGGCATCGACGCTGACGTCGCCGAAGTACCGCTGGAACTCGGTCGTGCTGACCAGGCCGCCGGCGATCTCGGTGTTGCCGTTGATCCGCAGGGAGCGGAGCTGGCGGACCGAGCCGACCGCGTCGGCGAACGTCACGTCGCCGTCGAGGGTGACGCGGGGAAGAACCAGCGTGAGGGGGCGGGCGTCGAGCATGGACGCGAACGTGATCGCGTCGCCCTCGATGACGGTGTCGGTGGAGGCCCACACGTGGCCGGTGTACGTCTGCGTGCCGCCGCTCGTGAAGCCGGCGTCGCGGAACTGAACGTCGGTGCCGCCGATCATCGCGTTCCCGTCGATGGCGACCGGAGCGAAGAACCGCACCCAGCCCTCGCCGCTCGCGTCGGCGTCGGCGATGAGCGTGAGGTCGTTCGCACCCGTCATGGGGGCGTTGAAGAAGATCGAGTCGTTCGCCTCGAAGATGACGTCGTTGCCGTTCAGGTTCAGATCGGTGTCGACGAAGATCGTCCGCTGCGCCTGGAGGTGGATGACGCCGACGATCGCCTCGAGCGTGGCGGCGGCGATGAAGCTGTCCATCATGCCGCCCTCGGTGAAGTCGATCATGCCGTCGGCGAGGAAGGCGTCGTCGCCGCCGATGTCGTTGATCGTGATGTCGCGGGGGTCGAGGAGGAGCGCCCCGACGTCGAAGCCGGTGCGTGCCTTGAGCAGGGCGTAGCCGTTGAAGAGCAGCCGGTCGCCGGAGACCTCGGCGAACCCGCCGTCACCGCCGGTGGAGCCGCCGGAGACATCCACCATGGCGCCGCGCGCCATCGCGGTCAGGCCGTCGTAGCTGTGGACCAGGACCTCGCCGCCATCGGCGTGACCGATCCCGCCGCCCGCGGCGATCAGGCTGCCCTCGGTGAGGTACGTGTGGTTCTGGCTGGTGACCTCGATCGAGCCGGCCGTCCCGTGCCGGGAGCCGGCGCGGAGGGTGCCCTCGTGGAGCACGCTTGGCCCCTGCATGACGATCGTGCCGCCGTCGCCGTCGATCGACCCGACGTTGACCGTCCCGGCGTTGTGGACGAGCCCGTCGGTGGCGGCCATCGTAACCTCGCCGCCGGAGACGCCGACGTGACCGGTGTTGCGGATCGCCAATGCGTACATGTCGCCGGCGCCGAAGACGACCTGGCCGCCGTTGTTGCGAATCACGCCGGTGTTCTCGACGCCGGGCGTCGCGAGCATGTCGGGCGTCGTCGAGCCGCCGTGCGGATACTCCTGCCCCGTGAGGTGGCTGCCGTCGACGACGACCGTGATGCGTTCACCGTGCCGCTTCAGGTAGACCGTGTCGCCCGCCACCATCGTGATGATGCCGCCGTCGGAGCGGAGCAGGCCGTGGTTCGCGACGCGATCACCGATGAGGTGGATGTCGGAGCCGGTGATCCGGCCCTCATTGACGACCGAGCCGGAGAGGTTCGTGAACCGGTCGCGGCCGTTGATGAAGTCGTTGTCGGAGATCTCGCCCGCCGCGGCGTAGAGCCCGCCCACGTTGACCACCGAGTCGCGCGAAAACACGACGCCGGAGGGATTCACGAGGTAGACCTGTCCGTTCGCGAGCAGCTTGCCTTCGACCACGGTCGCCTCGGGGCCCGTGATCCGCGCGAGCACGCGCGAGAGCGCGCTCGGCTGGATGAACTGCACGGTCTCCCACGGCAGCACGCTGAAGCTGAGGTAGCTGATGATGCTGCCATCGCTCGCGCGGATGATCGTGCGATCACCGTCGTGAACGAACGTGACATCGCCGCGGACGACGTGGGCGCCGGTCGAGTCGGCGACGACCGGATCTCCGCTCGTGGCGGCGAGCGTGGCCATGCCGACGACGGCGGCTTTGAACACATGCGACATCGACGCACCTCGTGGCGTGGGGACGGTATTCATGACGTCTGCTCCCGGAAGGCCCATATGGAAGGGGGAGGGGCCTACGGAGCGTAAGGTACCCCACGATGGCGGGGGGCGACCAATAAAACGCTCATTCCTGGGGGCGTTTGGCGGGTGATTGGGGATTATCGGACGGGAGGATGCCCGTCCCCGGTTTCCGCGTCCACCACAAAGGTGCCACGGACAGCGAAGCGTCCGTGCCGTCAGCGTCCATCGCGCAGGGGCGTTTGCCTCCCTGGCGCCATGGGCGACGCACGGCACGGACGCTTCGCTGTCCGTGGCACCTTTGGATGGGGCGTCCGTATCGATCGCGCGTCCGCGTCAGAACAGCAGCGTGCCCACGAAGTGCACCCGGTTCGACCCGTCGTTCACGCCCTCGTTCGGCAGATCTTCGAGCACCCAGCCCCAGTCGACACGCAGCGACAGGTTGCGTCGGAACAGGAACTCGATTCCCACGCCCGCGCTCAGCAGGGTCTCGTTGTTCTCGAAGGAGAAGCGGTCGCTGATGAGCACGCGGCCGTAGTCGACGAAGCCCTTGAGAATCAGATCCCAGTCCGGCACGCCGTAGACGTACTGCGGGGCGGAGCGGAAGGTGTCGCCGAGGAAGCTCGTCGGCTCCGGCTGGATGTCGAAATCACGCGGGACGTGGTAGCGGTATTCGGCGGAGGCGATGATGACGCTGTCGCCGGCCACCACGGACTGCGGGTAGCCGCGGACCGTGTACAGTCCGCCGGCCACCTGCTCTTCCTGGGGGATGAGCCGGTTGTCGAAAGCGTACTGGCCTCGAGCGGAGAAGAGCAGCTCGTGGGCGAGCGTGGACGACTCCGGCGTGCTCGGATCCTCCCAGCCCTCGCGGTCCAGGACGGGTTCGAGGAACACCGAGTGCGTGAACGCGCCCTTGAGAACCTGCCAGTCCTCGTCCGGGTCGGTGCGGCCGAGCGCGGCCAGCTCGACGGGGTCGATGTTCGTGATGCCGTCCACGCCGAACTCGAGCATGAGCTGCCCGTTCGTGCTGAACCACTCGCTGTTTCGCTCCATCCGCATGCCGAGGTAGGGAATCACGAAGTCCTGCTCGCCGCGGATGAGAAAGGCCTGGTTGTCGACCTCGATGTTCTGATACCGCAGGCCGCCGACGAGATCGACGAAGAACTGCCGGTCCTGGTGGATGTTCGCCGCGATCTCGCCGCCGACCGAGTAGCTCTGGCCCTCGAAGTTCTCGCCGAAGAAGCCGACCTCCGACGCGGTGTATTCGCTGTAGCCGCCGTACACCCGCCAGCGGATGCGGTCGTTCGCGAACGGGGCGTCGTACGATGCGCTGAGGGCGTGCACCTCGTCGAACGATGCGGTCGTGTAATCGACGGAGAGGATGTCGTCGTTGTTCGAGAACTGCGTGGTGAAGAAGCCGATCCGCTCGCGCCACTTGTCGGTCGACTCCGAGCCCGTGTTGGAGCCCTGGAGGTAGATGGTGAGCGGGTTGTTCTCGGTGATCATGTAGTCGAGCGCGACGGTGCCGACGTCCTGCGCAGCCGCCACCGACGCGTCCACCCGGCGGCCGGGATGACGGCCGAGGTGGAAGAGGTACCGGTCGAGCTCGTCGCGACGGAGCAGGTCCATGCGGACCTCCTCGTCCTCGGTCGAGACGCGGATCGGAGAACGCTCGATGATGCTGCGGTGCAGCGGGTTGTTGACGCGATCCTCCGGCGCGATGCCGCGTTCTTCGCTGACACGCGGGCCGGAGCCGATCGTGCGCAGCTCGGTGACGATGCCGGTCGTGACGAGGATGGTGAGTCGGGAGTCGCCGGCCCGGCGGATGTCCTGCCCGATCTCGTTGATCTGCGAGGGCTCCGGGGCGGCAAAGACGCCGATCAGGTTCTGATCGACGTAGTAGTCACGCACGGCCTCGAGGATGTGCTGGATCGCGGTCGCGTGGTAGGTCTCCGTGGGTCTCGCGTCGATGTCGGCGAGCGACATCACCACGATGGGCACGTCCTCACGCGGGGCGACGTAGCCGGTCGCCGTGCGACCGAGCTCGACCCCCACCGCCATCGCCTGCTCGATCGGCGGGTGCAGCGGGTTGTCGCGGAGGTACCGGATGTCGAGCGGCCCGATCGGGAAGAGCGGGCCGTCGGCGGGAGCCGCGGCGGGCAACGCCTCCTGCGTGAATGCGGCGGGGGCCGGCAGGAGCAGGGCGGCGAGGGTGCCGAGGAGCAGGAGGAGGGTGCGGCCGGGGGCCGGAACTCGGTGGTTGGTCAGCATTTGTCGTCTTCCGTTGCGCCCCGGGAAGTGGGGGCAAATGGACTCTTCGGCTGGGGTGGTTCCGCGTGATCGAAATCGGCGGATGCGTGGGCCGGAGCGGGCCGAGGCGGACGCCCCGGTTCCCTGCCCATCGGCTCTCGGACGTTGGTTCTGAACAGTTCTCGGTCGCGATCTCGGTCGATCGGGCCCCGATTTGGGGGACCGGATCGACGAGAGGGGCGGGGCGGGCTCGCCCGGTGCCCAGTTTGGCAACTGGCCCTGCAGTCGGTGGGGATGGCGGCCGATAGCGCCGATCGACGGGGAGGGACCCCGCATCCCGGAGTCACGATCATGAAGTACGCGATTGTCCTGACGTGCGGTGCGGCTTTGGCACTGGCTGGCTGCAGCTCCACCGCGACCTCCGAGCGAGGCGTGGACCATTCGGTCGCCTGGGGCGAATTGGGCCCGCCGGCGCACGCGGCGCCGCAGAGCGACGTCTTCTATCTGGGCGCGGGGGACGCGCTGGGGCAGGAGATCTTCGCGACGTACGTCGCCTCGCTGCGTTCGACCGAGGGCGGCGACTACTACGCGACGGGCGCAAGCGACTTCATGCCCGAGAACTGACTCGGGCGGGCGACATCGTCGCCCGCCGTCGAGCGTGCGCGCACGCCGGTGACCGCAGGGGGTGAGAGCCACCGGCGGCAACCGGCGTGCTTGTGTCGTCACGGAGGCACACGCCACGGGGGATGGACCGAGGAGACTCGCCCCATGCCGCCCTCCCCTTCGATGAACATCGTTTCTCAAGCGTTGCAGCGCTGCGCTCCCCGGCTTCATGCTTGTCCGAACGCAGGTCGGTATCATGCGTCCGCGGCGTCGCCCCCCCGGCGGCGGGGATTGTACGACGAACGACGCTGCGTCGAGGGCAGACCGGGTCGAGCGATCCGGGTGATGCCCGAGAAATGGCGGAGTCGATGAGTCGGGACGCCGGGGCATTTCGGGTGTTGATCGGCGTTGTCGCGGCGACGGCGGCGATCGGGTTGCTCGGCGTGGCCGGTCTGCGGTGGCTGCGTCCGGCGAACGCATTGCCGGTCGTGCCGGGGGCAGCGGGCTCCGGTCCGGGCAGCCTTTCGACGCGGGGGCTTCGCGGCGGCAAGGACGACGCGCACGCGGCCGGCATGGCCGTCGGCGTCGAGAGCGCGCACGCGGGCGCCCGCGGCGTCGCGGAGGATGCCGCACGCGGCGCGGCCGATCGCTTTATAAGGATTCGGCTGCGGGACGCCGCCGAGGCGGCAACGGTCGGCGCGGTCGGGCTCCACGACCACGGTGACGGGTCATACACCGCCACGGTCGCGATCTCCGTGCCCGATGGGCGGGGCGTCCGCCGTCAACGCTACGAGCTGCGGGTCGCTCCCGGGGACGAAGGCGGGGGGGACGCAATGACCGTTGCGCTCGAACGCGATCCCGTCACGATCACGGACGCCGAGTGGATGCGGCTCGACCGCGCGCTCCAGAAACGCGCGACCGAGTTCATTCGCGAGACGACCTACGGCGCCCACGTCGGCGTGAAGGTGCACGCAACCCCGATGGGCCGCGGCCGCTACGACGTCGTCGCGATCGTGCGCGATCCGGCGTCGCCACGAGGCCGCCGCACCGACTTCCTGATCGCCACGTTCGACCCGGGAATCGACGGCTGGACGGTCGAACCGGCGCCGTAGCCGACCCCCGCATCCCCGCACCGCGAGAGCCTGACGCGACCCGCCAGGGGGCGACACCTCCGGGTTGAGATGCTAGTATCCCGTTCACCCTGCGGGTGTAGCTCAATTGGATAGAGCATCGGTCTACGAAACCGAAGGTTGGAGGTTCGAGCCCTCCCACTCGCGTTCAAGAACGCAGTCGCGCCTGTCTGAATTCCGACAGTGTCACAACATGGTCACTCAGCCACGAGCCGGTTCGACGACCACGAGTAGCAGACGGTTCGCCTGTTGTCTCGCTGCCGCTGAATGATCTCCGGCTCGCGCCGCAACCTGGGTGACGAGAGCCTCTCTTCCATCAACTCGAGCAGCTTGTCGAGGATCCGCTCGACCCGGTCACCTCGTTCACGGATCTGATTGCCGTCCTGGCGGGGTGAGGACCTTGTGCGGCCGAGGGTCCGCGTCCGTGTCCGCGTCCGCGTCCGTGTCCGTGTCCGGGTCCGCGTCCGTGTCCGTGTCCGTGTCCGCGTCCGGGTCCGTGTCCGCGTCCGTGTCCGTGTCCGGGTCCGTGTCCGTGTCCTCGCCCGCGTCCGTGTCTGTGTCCGCGATGGCGCGGGGTGGGTACGATCCCGGGATGCTCCGCGCGCGCCCCTACGACGACATCGCCGCCACGCTCACCGCCCGAGGCACGTCCGCCGAACGGCGGCGGGCCGTGGTCGACGCTTTGTGGGCCGCGTTGCATGACCGCGGTGTCTCGTGGGTCGGCTTCTATCTCGAGCGTCCGGAGGAGCCGGACGACCGGCGGCTGGTTCTGGAGGTCTGCCGCGATCGTCCCGCCTGCTCGCCGATCGGATCGCACGGCGCGTGCGGTCGGGCACTGCGGTCCGGTCGCACGCTGATCGTGGATGACGTCACCGAACTGGGAGACGGGTACATCGCGTGCGATCCGCGGGATCGCTCGGAGATCGTCGTGCCGCTCATCGATCCCGGCACCGAGCGTGGCGTGCTCGATCTCGATTCGCACGAGCTGGCGGCCTTCGACGAATCCGACGCCCACGGCCTCCAACGCGTGCTTCGCGTCGCCGGGCTCTTGGCGGAGTAGGGCAGGGGAATCGCCCCCCCCTTCCCCTTGCTGCTGGCACGAACGCCTCGCCGTCCGGGGCACGATTGCAATGTGCGTTCCGACGCGGGTTGGTAAGATCCCGCCACCTCCCCTCCTTCGGAGCCCCCCGTGCGCAGCATCGCAAAGATCTTCGGCCAATCCCCCTTCGTCCCGCTCCAGGCCCACATGGACAAGGTCAGCGAGTGCGTTCGGATGGTGCCGGAGGCGATCGCGGCCTACCGGGCCGGCGACGCAGCGGCGGTGGAGGATCTGGCCAAGACCATCGCCAAACGGGAGCACGACGCCGACCTCGTCAAGCACGACATCCGCAACACGCTGCCCCGCGGCCTGTTCATGCCGATCGACCGCTCGAACCTGCTGGGCATTCTGTCGACCCAGGACGACCTCGCCGACTGCGCCGAGAACATCAGCGTCCTGCTGACGTTCAAGATCGCGCAGGCCTTCGAGCCATTCGCCACCATGTTCGACGCCTTCGTCGCCAAGAACATGGAGGCCTTCGAAGAGGTCCGGCTGATCATCGGCGAGCTCGACGAGCTCCTCGAGACCGGCTTCGGCGGGCCGGAGGCGCAGAAGGTCAAGGAGATGGTGGGCCGGGTCGCGCACCGCGAGTACGAGGCCGACCTCCTGCAACGCGATCTCGTCAAGCAGCTCCTCCGCCACGAGGAAGAGATGTCCTACGCCGACTTCTACCTCTGGACCCGTCTGATCCGCCAGGTCTCCGGGCTGTCGAACCTCTCCGAGAACCTCGCCGACTCCGTTCAGCTCACGCTGGAACGCTAGACCCACTCCGCCGGTGGCCACCGAACTCATCGTCATCCTGGTGCTCGCGAACGTCTTCGGCTTCTACATGGCCTGGGGCATCGGTGCGAACGACGTCGCGAACGCGATGGGCACCTCGGTCGGTTCCCGCGCGTTGACGCTGCGCAAGGCGGTCATTCTCGCGGCAATCCTCGAATTCAGCGGCGCGTTCTTCGCCGGCACCCACGTCTCCGAGACCGTGCGCAAGGGCATCGTCGATCCGGCGATCTTCGCCGGCGACGGGATGTCGTTCATGCTCGGCATGCTCGCGGCGCTGCTGGCCGCCGGGGTGTGGCTCCAGATCGCCTCGTACAAGGGATGGCCGGTCTCGACGACCCACTCGATCGTCGGCGCCGTGGTCGGCTTCGGCGTCGCCTACGCGGGCTTCGCGGCCATCCACTGGGACAAGGTCGGGACGATCGTGGCGAGCTGGGTGGTCTCTCCGCTGCTGAGCGGGATCATCTCGTTCATGATCTTCCGGTTCCTGCTCCGGCACATCTTCGCCTCCCCCCACCCGGTGCGCAGCGCGAAACGTCTCGCGCCGTTTCTCGTGTGCTTCGTCTTCACGATCCTCTCGCTGGCAATGCTGTTCAAGGGGCTCAAGAACCTGAAGCTCGACCTGAGCTTCCCCATGGCGCTGGCGATCTCGCTCGGCGTCGGCATCCTCTTCGCGCTGATCAGCATCCGGCTTCTGCGGTTCCTCACCGAAGATCCCGACGACGCCGGGACCGGCGCCCCTCCGGCCCCCGACCCCGCCGTCACCCGCGGTCTCGAGAAGGCGACCAAGCATCTGGAGCGGGCGCGGATTGCCGCGCCGGGGGCGGTCAAGGACGAGGTGTCCGGCGTCCTCGATTCCCTCCGGCAGATTCGCTACGACGCCACCCAGGCGCGGGACTTCCGCACCAACACATCGCAGTACCGCAAGGTGGAGAAGCTCTTCGCCTACCTCCAGATCCTGAGCGCCTGTTTCGTGGCGTTCGCGCACGGGGCCAACGACGTCGCCAATTCGATCGGCCCGATGTCGGCGATCATCTCGGTCGCGCGGGCCGGCGGCGAGACGATCGCGGCGCAGGCGCCGGTTCCGGTCTGGGTGCTCGCCGTGGGCGGGCTCGGCATCGTGCTCGGGCTGGCCACGTGGGGCTGGCGGGTGATGCTCACGATCGGTCGCAAGATCACGTCGTTGACCCCCACCCGCGGCTTCTGCGCCGAGATCGGCGCGGCCACGACCATCGTCCTGGCCTCGAAGCTCGGGCTGCCGATCTCGACGACCCACACGCTCGTCGGCGCCGTCCTCGGCGTCGGCCTCGCTCGCGGCATCAGCGCGCTCAACCTGAACACGGTGCGTGACATCGCGATCTCGTGGGTCGTCACGATTCCCGCTGGGGCCGGCCTGACGATCGTGTTCTTCTATGCGTTGAAGATGTTCTTCTGAGGACGCACGCCGAGCGGGAGCCACCGCGGTGTTCTCCAATCCCGCGGCGAACCCCTGCGTCAACCGACCGGGTTCTCGATCCACGACAGGTAGCACGCCCGACAGAGGTGGACCGTGATCTTGCGATACACGTCGTCCATCAGCTCCTGCGTCGACATCTCACGCATCTGTGCGATCAGTCGATCGATCTCACGATCACGCGTCGCCGGCGATGCCTCGATGCTCTCCCGCGGAGGGGAAGGATCGGCGAACGCCTCGATCCGCACGACGTAGAACGCGCCGGAGCCGGAGGGGAGGAGGGCGCCGCAGCGGTGGCAGAGGGTGGGGTCGGGAGGCGAATCGGGCACGGAGAAAGCGTAGCACGGATGCGGACGCGGACACGGACGCGGACGCGGGCACGGACGCGGTCACGGTCACGGGCCGTTGCGTGCGGGCGGGGGTCCTTCCCACCCGTCGACGTCCGTCGTCTTGAACCTGGCCGAAGGCCCCTATTCCTTCCCGTCGCTGCGACGCCACCACGCCCACGCCATCAGCCCCACGCCCGCCAGGCCAAACGTCGATCCAACCGCCGAGCCGGCCACGCCCGACCAGAGCGTGAGCATGACGCCGCCGGCGAGGAAGAGGATCAGACCGATGAGTCCGCGTTTCATGTGGATCGGGATACCCGACCTGCGGTGATTTGTACAGCCGCGGGGGCGGGCGGCGCGACCGTGGCTGCGTCCGTGGCTGCGTCCGCGTCCGTGTCCGTGTCCGCGTCCGGGCCCGTGTCCGCGTCCGCGTCCGTGTCCGTGTCCGCGTCCGGGCCCGTGTCCGCGTCCGCGTCCGCGTCCGTGCCCGTGTCCGCGACCGTGTCCGCGTCCGCGACCGCGGCGCCGAGCCGCGCTACGCGATCACCTTCGCCTTCGGATACCGCTTGCCCAGCACCGCATTCGCATCCGCGCCCATCCAATCCTCGATCACCGCGGCGTAGATCGAGCGGAAGTCGACGTTGAAACGCAGATCGCCCTGGTCGAGGTTGGTGAGCGAGGGATGGTTGCCGAGGAGACCGGGGCGGACCATGTCGCCGACGAGGTACATCGGGGCGGCGGTTCCGTGGTCGGTGCCGCCCGAAGCGTTCTGCGCGACGCGGCGACCGAACTCGCTGAACACCATCGTGAGCACGCGGCCGCTGTTGCCCTGGGCTTTCAGATCACTGTGGAAGGTCTGGAGCGACGAGCCGAGCTGACGCATCAGGTTGCCGTGCGAACCCGCCTGGTTGGCGTGGGTGTCGAAGCCGCCGAGCGAGACGTAGTAGACACGGGTGCGCATGCCGTCGCGGATCATGGCGGCGACGGTGCGGAGCTGATCGGCGAGCCGGTTGCGGGGATACCGCACGAGCGGCGTCTTTTCCATCGCGTTCCGGATGCGGTCGGATGAGACCTGCGCGTCGAGCGCGGTTCGCATGAGGAAGCCGAGCTGCGACTCCGGCTCGACGTCCGGCAGCTCGCCGCCGCGGTTGATCTTCTGGTACGTGCGGCCGAGATCGGGATTGAGATCCTCGCCCAGCCAGCGGAAGAGCTCGGCCGACTCGAAGGCGACGGGCTTCTGAATCGACCCCTGCATCGCCAGCGGGGCCTCGCGGCCGATGGCGATCGAGCCTTCCGGGACGGGTGTCCCGCCGCAGGTGTTGTCGAAGTAGCGTCCGATCCAGCCGTGCCCCTGCGCGCGTTCGTTGGCCGTGTGCCAGATGTCCATCGACGTGAAGTGCGATCGATTCGGGTTCGGGTAACCCACGCCCTGCACGACGCACGCCACACCGTCATCCATCAGGCTCTTGAAACCGGTCAGGTTCGGATGCAGACCGATGCCGCTGTTGTCGTCGATCGTCAACGCGCCGTTTCGTTGCGCCGCCCCGTCGCGGGGGGAACGGATCGCGAGGGCGGGACGGGCCCGGTGGTACGCGGGATCGCCGTACGGCACCACGGTGTTGAGACCGTCGTTGCCACCGCCAAGCTGCACGACCACGAGCACGTGATCCTCGGGCACGCCGGGTTGGCTCGCGATGAGCGAGCCGAGGGGAAGCGTCATCGCCCGGGCGGAACGCTCCACGAACAGTGGCGTCGTCGCCGCGAGCGAAGCGAACGTCAGTCCCTGGTGCAGGAACCGGCGGCGGGTGAAGGTGTTGTCAGACTGTCCGGTGGTGTCGTGCATGGGGTCGACCTAGCAGAGTTGGAACTCCGGCATCGTAGCGATCAACGCGAGGGCGGCGGTCATCATGGGCCCCTCCAACCGCCCGCCCCGGCGGTTGACGAACGAACGCAGCAGCTCCACGCGATCGGGATGCGGCTCCCCGCCGAGCGTAAAGCGAAGGAGATAGAGGGTCGCCTCATCGGCGTCGACCCGGCCGTCGGTGCCACGCAGATGAGCGATCAGGTGATCGGCGTCGAACGGCCGGTTCCGGTCCGGTCGCGCGGACGGTTCGTCGCGTCGGCGTCGGGCGGACACGTCGGCCCCACGCCCGGTCATCAGGTAGAGGAGCACGTTGTGACGCACGAACATGGTGGCGGTGTTGATCCAGGCCCGCCCGCCGTCCCACCCCTTGACCGACGGCGGATGTCCGATGTTCTGCCCCATCAGAGCCGCGGCTTCCAGCAGCGTGCCGAAGTCACGCGGCGGCGTGCCGAGGCTTCGGATCGACTGGGCGATGAGCTGGATCGGGCTCTTGATCTGCGCGGCCACGTTCGTGGGGTGGTAGAAGTGACGCGACCGGAAGAGCGACCGCAGCAACGGCTTGACATTGTAGTCGTGCTGCCGGAAGTCACGTGCCATGCGACGCAGGAACGCGGTCGTGGGGCCACCCGGGCCGTCCGGCAGGTCGTGGACGAACCAGCGGTAGAGCTTCAGACAGATGTATTCGCTCACGTAGTTCTGGGTGAAGATGATGTCGATGAAGTCATCGCCGTCCCACGGTCCGGTGCGGCCGAGAATCCGCTTCGGACCGTCGTCGTGCTGCTCGGCGCGGAACTCGAACGCGTCGTCCCGGTAGGTGTAGCCGGTCAACGCTCGCGCGCCCTGCTTGATGTCGTCTTCGGTGTAGCCGTTGCCTTCGCCGAGCGTAAAGAGCTCCATGAGCTCCCGCGCGAGGTTCTCGTTCGGACGCCGCCAGACGTTGCGGTTGTTGTTGAGATACCGCAGCATCGCGGGATCGTGGATGATCGCATGCGCGAGCTGCTTGAAGTTGCCGACCGCGAATCGGCGGAAGAGCTGGTTCTGCTGGAACATGTGGTAGCTGTCTTCGATCGTGCGGTAGCCGGTGGCGAAGTGGCCGTGCCAGAACAGCGTCATCTTCTCTTCCAGCGGGCGTTCCGTTTCGATCAGCCGCCGGAGCCACCACCGCTGGAAGGCGCGCATCTGACGCCGGTCGGCCTGTTGCCGCCGCTGGCGATCGCGTCGGAATCTCTCGAGGGCGGCTTCATCGCCGCGTGTTCGCGCACGCCGCGCCGCCTGCCGCTCCTGCGTCGTCGCCGGACGCATGATGTCCTTGTCGAACGTGTCGGCCGCGACCGGCTCGGCGGGGATGGACCGATAGTCGACCAGGTGATCGACGGCATCGTCGAGCCCCATCGCCGCGAGCGACCGCACCTCTTCGGGCGTGCCCCCGAAACCGGCCCGCACGAGCAGATGGTGCGCTTTCCAGTAGTCGAAGTCGCGTGACGCCAGCGGGCGCAGCGTGCTGTCGAGGGCCGGAATGCGGGTCGCGGTTTGCATGGGCGGGTCGAAACGGGAGCGTGACAAGGTCCATGAGGTTGTATCGGCGACGTGGCCGTTTCATCCCCGCTCCCGCGGGAGAATCGCCGGCTCCCGCCGACCCCGATCGATGATAGGACGGACGGGGAGAGGCGATCTTGCCCCGGCATGCCCATTCACCCCGGATTGGCGGCCGGGGGGCCGGTCTCGAAGGCGGGCCGCCGAGCCAGCGTCCGCTTCAACCGCAGGGCGTTGCCGATGACGGTGATGTCGCTGGCTCCCATCGCGGCGGCGGCAAGCATCGGGCCGTGCAATCCGAGCAGGCCGAACGCGGCCGCGGGGATCATCGCGCCGTTGTAGATGAACGCGAAGAAGAGGTTCTGCCGGATCGTTCGCAACGTGCGCCGCGCGAGATCGACCGTGAACGGCACCGCCGTCACGTGCTGCCCGGGAATCACGATGTCCGCCGACTCGATGGCGATGTTCGTCCCCGACGCCATCGCGATGCCGACGTCCGCCTGCGCGAGCGCCGCGGCGTCGTTGATCCCGTCGCCCACCATCAGCGTGACGAAGCCCGGCTCGGCAATGTGATCGCGTTTGGATTCCGGGGTGGCCTCGGCGATGATCTCCTCCGGACCGAGCCCGAGTTGCCGACCGACCGCGGCCGCCGCCTCCCGGCGATCACCCGAGAGCATGGTGACGCGAAGCCCCTGTTCCTTCAGCTTCGTGATGGCCGCCGCGGCATCCGGGCGGACGGCGTCGCTGATCGTGAACGTGCCGGCGGTGACGCCGTCGATATCGACCCGGCAGGATGCCCGCTCGTCCCGCAGGATCTCGACGAGCTGCTGGTCGACACGCCCCCGCACGCCCTCGCCCGGCAGGGCTCGAAACTCGCTCACCGGACGCAGGGTCAGCTCCGCGTCGTTCGCGGCAATCACGATCGCCCGGCCGATCGGATGCTCGCTGACGGCCTCGACGGATGCCGCGAGCTGGAGCATACGCGTCGCGTCGATACGTGCGTCCGGGGCGAGCGTGGTCTCGGCGAGCACCGGGGCGCCGCTCGTGAGCGTGCCCGTCTTGTCGAAGACGATCCGCTCGGCGCTGCCCGCGCGTTCGAGCGCCGCGGCGGACTTCACGAGGATGCCCCGCCGGCTTGCGGCGCCGGTGCCGACCATCACCGCCATGGGCGTCGCGAGCCCCAGGGCGCAGGGGCAGGAGATGATCAGCACGGTGACCGTCGAAATCGTTCCGCGCACCGGATCACCGGCGATGAGCCAGCCGACGAACGTCACGGCGGCGACGAGCAGGACCGCCGGCACGAAGATCGCGCACACGCGGTCGGCGAGACGCTGAATCGCGGCTTTGCTCGACTGCGCGTCCTGCACGAGGGCCGCGATCCGCGTCAGCGTCGTATGCCGCCCGTCCACCGTCGCTTCGATGACGAGTCGCCCCGTGGTGTTGAGGCTGCCGGCCACGATCGGCGCGCCCGACGACTTCGGGACCGGCAGCGACTCCCCCGTGACCACGGACTCGTCGACGTCGGAGACGCCGTCGACCACGACGCCGTCCACCGCGACCCGGTCGCCGGGGCCGATCATCACGCGGTCACCGGGACGCACCTCGGCGCTCGGGATCGTGCGCAGACGACCGCGGTCATCGATGCAACGCGCTTCGTCCGGTTGCAGCTCCAGGAGCTCACGCACCGCCGAGCCGGCCCGGGCCGATGCCCGCGCTTCGAGCCAGTGACCGAGGCTGATGATCGCCAGGAGCGCCGCGGCTTCGCTGAAATACGAGGGCAAGACGCCCCACTCGTCGCCGAGCAACGAGGTGAGGTCGAGGTCGAGAACATGGCTTCCGAACAAGAGGGCCGAAAACGCCCAGGCGGTCGTGGCCCCGATCGCGATCAACGTGTCCATGTTCGTCGTGCCGCGTCGGGCGGCGGCGAACGCGGAGCGGTAGAAGCCGCCGCCGACGAAGATCAGCGACGCGGTCGCGCCGAGGCACATCGTCCACGCGATCCAGGCCGGCGCCGGGTCCGGCGACAGCCAGTGCAGGGCAAGCAGCGGCAACCAGATCGCGAAGCCGACGATCGTCCGTCGACGCCACCGTCGCTCGTTCGTGGTCTGCTGCCGCTCGATCGCGCTGCGGATCTCGACTGCATCGCGGTCCGCCTCCAGGGGGCGGGCGGTGAAACCGCGGGTCGCGATCTCGGCGGCGATGGTCGCGGCCGTCAGGTCGCGGCCGGTCACCACGGCGGTGCCGTCCGTGACGCTGACGGCGGCCGAGGCCACGCCGGGAAGCGACTCCACCGCCTGCTGGATCGAGGCCGCGCAGCCGGCGCAAGTCATGCCGCCGACCTGGAACCGCAGGCGTTCGGAAGGGTCGGAGGAGACGGAGACCGGCGTCATGGCAGGTGCGGGGGCCGTCACGGGCGGAAGTCTAGCACCCCGCCGAAGCACTCGGTCGCCCGGCCGAAGGTGGGAACCACGGCCGCGTTGGCCGGATTCGGAGGTCCGTCGACGCCATCCCGGGCGGAACGGCCGCGAAGAAGCCGAAGAAGAAGTTCCGTCCCGGCCTCGCCCGCCGCGGCCGGGCGGACGATACACTTACGGATCGGTCTTTTCGCCTTCTCCCCCCGGTGACCGCCCATGCGACGTGCCGAGAAACCAGCCCGCCCGAGCGGCCTTGCGTTGACCGCGACCACCCTCGTGGCGTTGGTCTCCGTCGTTGCCGCTCTGCCCGCTGCCCCCACCCGCGTGGCGGGAGTCGGCAGCGTGCGCACGCTGGAGGCGAGCACGATGCGGGCCGTCGCGGCCGCGATGGCCGTTGCCGCGTGCGACCGCTTGCGGGCTCCGGCGCCCACCCCGGCCGCGATTCCCGCCTTCGAGATGCCGCGGCTTCCGCGGGAGACGTTGGTCGCGGAAATCCCGCCTCCCGGCGTGGTGCTCGGTGAACACCGGCTCGACCTCCCGCCGCCCCTCGCCTGAGGCACGCGTGATTCCAGACGCGGCGTCGTCCGATGCCGCGTCCGTGTGTTTTCAGTCGACCCGGCTCCACATTTCATAGACAACGAGGTGACCCATGGCGGTGCAGGCAGTCAGCACCGTGCTGAAGAAGGTCTTCGGCACTCGCAACGAGCGTCTGGTCAAGCGATATCTTCGGATCGTCGATCAGGTGACCGCACAGGAAGAAGCGGTTCGTCAGCTCGACGACGCAGCGCTTCTCGCAAAGACCGACGATTTCAAGCAACGTATCGCCGGCGGCGAATCAGCGAAGGATCTCATCCCCGAGGTCTTCGCGGTCGCCCGCGAGGCGATGGATCGCGCGGTGGGCATCCGCGAGGTGTTCAACCCGGTGCACGAATTCGACCCGTCACGGCTCCCGGAGTCCGTGCGGGCGACGTTCGAGGAGACGAAGCGGCTCATCGAGCAGACCGAGCCCCGCGCCCCCGAAGGGGATCTTCTCGGCGGCACGGAGCCCGTGCCGGCCTACCAGTTCGTGGACATTCCGCGGGAGATCTACGACGCCGTGCGGGAGCTGTATCCCGAGTCGAAACCGCCGTTCCGGGCCCGTCCTTTCGACGTGCAGATCATCGGTGCGGTCGTGCTCTACGAGGGCCGCATCGCCGAGATGAAGACGGGCGAGGGCAAGACGATCGTCGCTCCCCTCGCGACGTACCTGGCCGTGCTCGAAGACAAGCAGGTCCATGTCGTGACCGTGAACGACTACCTCGTCCAGCGTGACCGCGACTGGACCTTCCCCTTCTTCCGGGCGCTCGGCCTGACGATCGGGGCGATCCATCCGATGCACATGCAGCCACCGCCGGAGAAGAAGCAGGCGTACGACTGCGACGTCGTCTACGGGACGACGAGCGAATTCGGCTTCGACTACTTGCGTGACAACATGAAGCTCTCCGTCGCGGAGCAGATGCAGAAACGCCGCGACTTCGCGATCGTGGACGAGGTGGACTCCACCCTGATCGACGAGGCGCGGACGCCGCTCATCATCTCCGGTCCGGCCCACCAGAACGCGCCGCGGTACGACCTGGCCAAGAAGCTCGCGTTGCATCTCGTCGAGAAGCAGAAGGAGTGGAACAAGGCCGACCAGCGTGTGCAGTCGTGTCTCGTCGAGATCTCGGGGCTCGAGGGCGACATCCGCACGGCTCGCGACAAGGCCAAGGTGCCGGAGCTGAAGCAGAAGCTGGAGGAAGCGCGCGCGCGGCTCCCGGAGCTCGAGGCCGAGCGGGATCGCCATGTCCAGTTCTACGAGGTCGAGCTCGACAAGAAGAAGGCCACCCTCACGCACGAGGGCATCGACGAGGCGCAACGCGAAGCCGGTCTGGGCTCGTTCTACGTTGGCGAGAACATCGACCTGCCCCACCTCATGGAGCAGGCGATCCGCGCGCAGACCGTCTACCAGCGTGATCGCGACTACGTGGTCGCCCCCGACGAGACGGGTCAGCTGGGCATCGTGATCGTCGACCAGAACACCGGCCGCAAGATGGTCGGCCGCCAGTGGTCGGACGGTCTCCACCAGGCGATCGAGGCGAAGGAAGGGGTCCCCATCAAGCAGGAGACCCAGACCATGGCCACGATCACGATCCAGAACTTCTTCAAGCTCTACGACAAGCTCTCGGGAATGACGGGCACCGCCGACACCGAGGCCACCGAGTTCTACGAGATCTACAGCCTCGACGTCGTGGTCATCCCGACGAACGTCCCGGTCGTTCGCGCGGACCACAACGACGTCGTGTACATGACGGTCTCGGACAAGTGGGACGCCATCGTCGACGAGATCAAGCGCTTCCACGACGTCGGGCAGCCCGTGCTCGTGGGGACGACGAGCGTCGAGAGCTCGGATCACCTGAGCAAGCTGCTCACGCGGAAGCACAAGATCGAGCACGCCGTACTGAACGCGAAGCAGCACGAACGCGAGTCCGAGCTGATCGCGCACGCCGGCGAGCTGGGAGCGGTGATGGTCGCGACGAACATGGCCGGACGCGGCACCGACATCCGCCTGGGCAAGTTCACGCGGGCCGAGCTCATCGAGCACTGGAAACGCCGCGGCCTCGCTCCCCGCACGATGACACCCGACATGGACGACGATGAGATCATCGCCGCCGTCTATCGGCACATCGCCCCGCGGGAGCTCGACCGGCCCAAGGGCGACATCGAGTCGATGAGCGACGAGGAGATCCGACGGGCCTTGCTCGAGTCGTGGGCGGCGACGTTCGCGTGGATCTCCGAGGGCAAGATCTCCTCGATGAAGGACGACGATCTGCGGGCCGCGTTGGACAAGTCCGCGGCGTGCATACTCCACCGTCTGGAGGTCTTCCCGGACGTCGAGACGCTCGGGGGCCTGCACGTCATCGGCACCGAGCGACACGAGTCGCGACGGATCGACAATCAGCTCCGCGGGCGGAGCGGCCGGCAGGGCGACAACGGCTCCAGCCGGTTCTTCCTGAGTCTCGAAGACGACCTCATGAAGATGTTTGCCGGACCGACGACGCTCAAGGTGCTCAGCCGGCTCGGCATGAAGGAAGGCGACGCGATCGAGCATCCGATGCTCAGCAAATCGGTCGGCCGCGCGCAGCGGAAGGTCGAGGAGCGGAACTTCCTGATCCGCAAGAACATCCTCGAGTACGACGAGGTGATGGATCACCAGCGGCACGAGTTCTACGGCATGCGGCAGGAGGTGCTCGAGGGCAAGGGCATCAAGGAGTTGATCTTCTCGCACATCGAGGACGCGGCGGGTGACGCGGTCGACACCTACCTGGACAAGAACTACGTGGCCAACTGCGTGGCGGAGTGGGTGCGGGAGAACGCGAGCGTCTCGATCGATCCGGATCGCATCCGCGGCAAGGATCGCGAAGATCTCCAGAACCTCGTGCGGATCGACGCCAAGGAAGAGGCCGGGAGCCTGATCGGCATCACCCTCGGCGAATACATGCCGGAGGAGATGGACCAGTCGGAGTGGGACTACCGCTCGCTGGTCGATTGGGCCAAGTCGAACTTCAAGGCCGGCGTGACGATCTCCGAGCTGCAGAATCTCAAACGATCCCAGGTCCGGCAGCGGCTCCAGGACGCCGCCGACGAGATGATCGATCACGTCGATCTCGCACCGCTCGACCAGTTCCTCGTGCCGGATTACGGGGCCCGGGAACTCGCCAAGTGGGCCGAGAACAAGTTCGGCGGCGGGTTCACCGCCGAGGACTTCGCGAAGCTGGAGAAGCCCGACGATGCGCTCGACGCGTTGATGGACCGCGCGCGGGCCGCGTACGCCGAACGCGAGCGAACCTACCCCATCGACTTCGCGCTCGACATGACGACGGCGGCGATGCAGCAGAATCCGCAGCAGGCGTTGCAGCAGTTCTGCAGCTGGGTGCGGGCGCGGTATGCCCTGGAGTGGACGCCGAACGCGTTGCCGTCGCCGAATCCGGGTGAGCTTCGCAAGATTCTCGCGCAGGAAGCGGCGAAGTGGGACGAGTCGAGAATTGCCGAGCGGGCGGAGCAGGCGCTCGCGGCCGGCTCGAGCCCGGACGAGCTGGCGACGTGGTTCGAGAGCCACATGGGGGCCCGGCTCACCGACGAGGAACGGGCGCGAGCGGAGGATGACCCCAAGACGGTCGCCGAAGAGAAGATTGCGTCGATCCTGCGGGCCGAGCTCACGCAGTTCGAGCGCTGGGTGCTGCTCCAGATCCTCGACCAGGCGTGGAAGGACCATCTGTATGCGATCGACCAGCTCAAGGAGTCGATCGGGCTTCGCTCGTTCAGCCAGCGTGATCCCCGGATCGAGTTCAAACGCGAAGGCGCCCGCCTGTTCGAGGAGATGCAGCAGTCGATCCGCGACAAGGTCACGGACTTGATCTTCAAGGCCAAGCTCACACCCCAGGCCGCACCGGCGGCCCGCCCGGCCGGCGCACAGGCTGGCGCACCGGCCGGCGCACCGGCCGGCGCACCGGGTGGCAACGCCGGAGC
>JABDLI010000123.1 GCA_013003065.1 Phycisphaerales bacterium
TCCGTGCCGTCAGCGTCCATCGCGGTGGGGCGATTGACTCCCCTGCGCAAAGTACGACACACGGCACGGACGCTTCGCTGTCCGTGGCACCATTCGCTTCGCTGTCCGTGGCACCCTTGATGGACGCTTCGCTGTCCGTGGCACCATTCGTTGGCGCCCTACAACGTCCACCCCGCCAACACCGTCAGCAGATCGGTGAAGTCGATCACGCCGTCGCCATTGACATCACCGGGGCACAAGTCCGGCGGCGGGCACGGGCCCCACGCTGCGAGCACGGTGAGCAAATCGACGAAGTCCACGATGCCGTCGCCGTTCGTGTCACCGGCGATCGGCGGCGTGAGCTCGAGGTCGATCATGTCCATGTCGATCGGCGCGGCCTTGCCGCCCACGAGCGGATCGGCCCACAGGTCGTAGACGATCTGGCCGGCGTCGTTGGTGACGTTCGCGTCGCGGAGGAACTCCATGTACTCGCGGGTCATGCTCTGGTAGTAGAGCGTGGCCGTCATGCTGGCCGCCCCGTCGGGGATCTCGTAGTCGGTGTCGTCCCAGTACTGACCGTCGGCGTAGGCGTACCCGACGGGCCCCGCGTTGGCGGCGTCGAACGCCTTGTTCGTGAAGCCGATCGGCGGGATGCGGTTGTCGAGGATCTTCACGTTGTTGAGCGAGAGGTGGAACGAACGACCCGCCGGCAGCCCGACGACGTCGGCCACGGTCTCGTCGATGCCGGCTTCCGCCTCGTAGACCTTCGTGTCGTCCGCGGCGAGCGTCGCCGTATCGAAGTCGTAGGCGCCGTGCTCGGTGATGAGGTCACCGATCTCATCGTAGAACTTCACGTTGAGCCACATACGCCGGCCTTCGGGATACCCCGTCGGCAGCTTGTGACCGGAGAAGTTGATGACCCGAACCCGCAGCGTGTCGGCGAGCTGCTGCACCTGAACATCGCTGGCGGCCCGCAGCATGTCCGACGTGCGCGAGAGCGCCGCGGCAACCGACTTCTCGGAGAGACCGGCGTCGCCGATGCCCTCGTCGAGCGCGAGAATCGCTTTCAGCACCCAGTGGTTCGCACCGTTGAAGCTGTGCTGCGGCAGGTCGGGCCGCGCGAAGAACGGTTCGAACTCGAAGAAGGAGCAGCCGCCGTTGAACTGGTCGGGCATGTGACAGTCCTGGCACTCCTCCATGACGCCCGTCGGGTGGTTCCCGCCGAAGCGACCGTCGGGGTAGAAGACGCCGCCGTCGGCGAACTGGCTGTTGAGCCACTCGCTGTACGTCTTCTGCTCCGGGAACATGTCGTTGATGTCCTGGGTCGGGTGCGGCGCGTCGAGGCTGGTGACCGCGTAGGTGCCGTCGGGCTGTTTCTCGTACACCGGGTTGCCCAGGTCGTGACAGGACGCGCACAGCTCGCTGCGGCGATGGACGGGCGAGTAGATGATCGGCACGCCGTGGAGGTTCTGCGGTACGTCGTCGTAGGGACCACGCCGGACGTCCGAAGGATCGACGACGAATCGCCCGTTGCCGCGTTGCTCCCCGGGGGGGAACTCGAGCGCGGCGAGGATCGCGTCGTCCTCCGGCGGGCTGTCGTCTTCGACGACCGCGTTCATCGAGCGGTGACAGAAGTGGCAGGTGATCCCCTCGAAGTCGTTGACGAACCCCTCCATGATGAAGCCGGAGCCGTCGGACGGAAGGGAGCGTCCCCCGAGCCAGGCGCCGGGCGCATGACAGCGAATGCAGTACTCACCGGAGTCGTGGGCGTCCTGGTTGGAGATCGCCAGCGCCGCGAGCCACACGGGATCACGCGCGGCCTGCGCTTTGAGGCTCGTCGTCCACGCGTCCCAGGGTTCGTCGTATTCGGGGACGTACTCGGCGTGGCAGAACGTGCAGCTTCCCGAGCTCACGACGTCCTCGAACGCTCCGCCCTCGTTGGGCTGGGTGCCCGGCTGGAAGAAGTCCTCGACCGTGGTGGGGAGCTGCACCTGGTCGCCCCCGCCGGCCAACGCGGCCGAACCGGTGATCAGGATTGCCGCGGCCGCGAACGACCGACCCAACGTCCGACGCGATGCGCGTGTCATCACCCGAGGTCCTCCTTCGATCCCCCCGAACCACCGGCCGCCACGAACCAACTCCTCGACGAGTTCGCACGCCGGTCCTTCCCCGTTTCGCCCAGGTCCGAGAAATCCCGGTTCGCGAGGCCGCAACTCAACAGTACCTCCCTCGTCTCACCGGTCAATGCAGATCCAGCCGGGAGGCGTTTGCGAAGCTGGGGCGGGCTGCGAAACCGGTGTACTTCCCCGCCGGAGGGGTTTATCGGAGGGCGGCCTCGAGTGGCCACGGCACCCCGCGTCGCCGCGGACGGCCGTACACTGCCCCCGTGCCGACCCGCCCCACGCTCATCGTCCTCCTCGCCGCGGTGGTCCTCTCGGGCTGCCAGACGGCCGCGGGACCCGACACGCTCGTGATCGATGCGGGGGACTACGCCCGGGCCTTCGACGCCGCCGTGGCGGCGGCCAAGGACGCCGGGATGCCTCCGGAGGTCCGCGATCGACGCGGGGGAGTCATCGAGACGGTCGCGGTCGACGCCCCGACGCTGCTGGAGCCCTGGCGGGTGGATGGCAGCGTTCTGGAGCGTCGTCTGGAGCAGACGATCAGCCACGAGCGGCGTCGCGCGCGGTTCGAGTTCATGCCGATCGGCGACGCCCTCCCCCCGGCGGATCCGCCCGAGCCGCTGCTCGGCCCCGACCTGCTCGCCACCCGCACCGACTCGATCGACCGCACGAGCCACGCCGGCACGATGGCGTTGCGGGTTTGGGTCTATACCGAGCGTTCCCACCAGCCGGGTCTGCGGCGTGACACCTGGACCCGACGCGCCAGCTCGACCGCCATCGTCTTCGATGCCGAGGGCGACCGGCGGCCCCGCCAGTTCTGGACCCCGGTGGCCCGCGACCCCGATCTGGAGCGGCGACTGCTGGCCCGGGTCGAGCGGGCGTTGCCGGCCGCGTCCGCCCCCTGATCGGGGCGGGGGGCGACCCCGGTGGTTCTCCAAGTTCCCTGAACGCCAGAGTTTCGCTTCTCCCGCCAGTGGATCGTTGCCCGGCGGTTCGGGCGTGATAGGCTTCTAGGGAAATTGCCCCGGAGGACCACAGAATGACCAAGATCCGGCTCTCGCTCGCGGCCGCCGCCTCGCTTGCAGTGTCCGCGGCCGCCGGGGCACAGCATGCCAGCCAGGACGTCCTCGGTCTGCCGGACCTCCTCGATCGTCTGGGCGGCGCGGCGCCCGACGGGGCGGGCATCGTGGTGGCTCAGGTCGAAGCGCAGGTCGGCACCTCGTACGGTCCCAACCCCGACCACGTTGACCTCGACGACAAGACGTTCACCGCCCACAGCGGCCCCCCCGGCGAGACCTCGCACGCCACGACGGTGGCACGGTTCTTCTACGGAACCTCGTGGAGCATCGCGTCGGGTGTCACGGACGTGAACCTCTATCACGCAGGCGACTGGGTCGGCGCCGGCTACCTGCACGGCGGCGCATCGGGGAGCATCGTGCCCGATCTCCCGCCGGGCGGCACGAAGATCTTCAACAACAGCTGGGTGGGCAGCTTCGGCTCCGCCTCGACCGACAACAACGTGCTTCGCCGCGCCGACTTCGCGGTCGAACGCGACGGCACGCTGATCGTCAGCGGCGTGAACAACGCCGGCGGCGCCAGCGTGACGCTGATGAGCCACATGTTCAACGGGCTCGTCGTGGGCGTGCGGGACGGAACGCACGTGACCGACGCCACCGCCGGGGGCGGGCTCGACGGACCCGGACGCATCAAGCCCGAGATCGTCGGCCCCGCCGATTTCACGAGCAACGCGAGCCCGATGGTCGGAGCGGCGGCCGCCGTTCTCGTGGAGACCGCCCGCACCGACGCGAAGCTCGCCTCCAATCCCAACGCCGAGCGTCCCGAGGTCGTCAAGGCCATCCTGCTCGCGGCGGCCGTCGCCGAGGCCGAGCACGGTGCCGCCTGGACGAACAATCCGGAGACCAGCGGGGAGGGCCGCGGCATCACCACGACGCCGATCGACGCCGTGGTCGGCGCGGGCACGGCCAACATCGACCGCGCTCATCGCGTGCTGACCGGCCAGGAGCAGGACGGCGGCGACCTGCTCGCACCCCCGGTCGTCACGGCCGCCGGCTGGGACGTCGCCACGGTCGGGCTCGGCGAGAGCGTGTTCTGGCAATTCACGGTGCCGGCCCTGGCCGACGAGATCTCGGTGATCGCCACCTGGAACCGGCGGGTTCCGCAACCGTTCAACGGCTACAAGCTCGCCGACTTCGATCTGGTCCTGTGGCGGGTGACCGACGCGGGCACGCTCGCCTCGATCACCGGCGACGACGGGCTGAAGATCTTCACGGGCGGCAACGTCGTCAGCGCGAGCGTGGTCGACAACATCGAGCACCTGCGGGTCACGGGCGTCGCGGCCGGCACCTACGCGCTCGAGCTGATCCGGGCGGACGAGCTCACCGGGCATCCGGAGTGGGACGCGGCGGTGGCCTGGCTGCTGCCGGAAGTCGATCGCCCCGAGGACATCGACGGTGACGGCGTCGTCGGCTTCACCGACCTGCTGCGGGTGCTCTCCGCGTGGGGCCTGTGCGACGGCTGTCCCGAGGACATCGACGGCGACGGCATCGTCGGCTTCACGGACCTGCTCCGGGTCCTCTCGGCGTGGGACTGAGAAACGGGGGGCCGGGCGTCGTCTCGCGGCGGAGCGTTCGGGATCCCGGATCCGCGTGACCGCCCGGGAGCGAAACCCCACCCCCTTTTTCTCTATACTCTCCGCTCCCCATGCCGTACACGCTCCAGCCTGACCAGGGATACGACGTCGACATCGAATCGACGGAGTACCTGAAGACGCACGTCGACGCCCCCGAGCGGTGGGTGCTCAACTTCGGGCCCCAGCACCCGGCGACGCACACGACGCTCCGCATCGTTCTCGAGCTCGACGGCGAGCGGGTGGCGCGGGTGACGCCGCACATCGGGTACCTGCACTCGGGCTTCGAGAAGCTCGCCGAGCACCACGACTACAACCAGTACGTGTGCACCGTCAGCCGGATGGACTACGTCAGCCCGATCGTCAATGACATCGCCTGGCACCACGCGGTCGAGCGGCTCTTCGACGTCGATCTCACGCCGCGCTGCAAGGTGGTGCGGACGATCCTGGCCGAGCTGGGGCGGATCCAGAACCACCTGCTGTGCGTCGGCGCCGCGGCGCTCGACCTCGGCGCGTTCACCGGCTTCCTGTACGGGTTCAACGAACGCGAGCACCTCTACGACATCATGGACTACGTGTCGGGACAGCGTTTTCACCCCGACTACACCCGCGTCGGCGGCACCATGCGGGACCTGCCCGACGACGAGACCTTCCGCCAGATGGTGCGGAACTTCATCGACGACCGGCTGCCGTCGGCGATCGACGACATCGAGACGCTGCTCAACCGCAACCGGATCTTCATCGATCGGGTGCATGAGGTCGGGGTCGTCAGCAAGGAAGACGCGATCGCCTGGAGCCTCACCGGTCCGGTCGCCCGGGCGTCCGGGGTGCGGCGTGATCTTCGCAAGGACGAGCCGTACCTCTGCTACCAGGACAACTGGGACGGCCAGGGCGCGAAGCCGGTCGAATTCTCGGTCGCCTTCGCCACCGACGGCGACTGTCTCAGCCGCTACCTCGTGCGGCTGGAGGAGATGAAGCAGTCGGCGCGGATCATCGACCAGCTCATCGACCGGATCCCCGGCGGACCGATGAACGCCGAGCCGGAGGGCAAGATGGTCCTGCCCCCCAAGGGGGACGTCTACGGCTCGATCGAGGCGACGATCCAGCACTTCGAGATCGTCATGACCAACCGCGGGTGGGACGCGCCGATCGGCGAATCGTACGGCGCGATCGAGGGTCCCAACGGGGAGCTTGGGTATTACATCGTCGCCGACGGCACGAAGAACCCGTGGCGGGCGGCCACTCGGCCACCGTCGTTCATGCACTTCGCGGTCCTCCCCAAGCTCCTCGAGGGGCACATGCTGGCGGACCTGGTCGCGGTGCTGGGTTCGCTCAACATCATCGCGGCCGAGCTGGACCGCTGATTCCGGAGACCCGGCGATGGCCTGGATCGTCAAACCGTCCGCCACGACGACCATCCCCCGTCGGGACAAGCCGTACCTGACGGACAAGATGAAAAAGCACTACCGCGCGGAGATCATCCCGCGGTACGAACGCCCGCAGGGTGCGCTCATGCCGATCCTGCACGACGTGCAGCACGACCACGGGCACATCCCCTACCAGGCCATGGTGGAGATCGCCCAGCTCCTGGAGATTCACCCGGCCGACGTGCTCGACACGGTGTCCTTCTACGAGGAATACACGACCGAGCCGGTCGGCAAGTACGTCGTGGGCGTCTGCCAGTCGATCGCGTGCGAGGTGTGCGGGCACCAGACGATCCTGGATCATCTGCGTCGCAAGCTCGAGATCGAGCCGCACGAGACGACGAAGGACGGCCGGTTCACGCTGCTCGCGATGGAGTGCCTCGGCGCGTGCGAAGGGGCGCCGTGCGCGCTCGTGAACGGCGATCGCCACGACAACCTCACGATCGAGTCGCTCGACGCCCTGCTCGACGCGCTCCCGGACTGAACGCACCCATGGCCGCTTCCCGCGACAAGACGATCATGCGCAGCCTCGGCGAGTTCGTCGGTCACATCGTGAGCGGCATCCGCGCGAACCCGACCCGACACGTCGTCAAGCACGAGACGGAGGAAGCCGAGCGTGGCAACCTCGTCCTTCGCCGGACGACGATCGAGGAGATCGAGGTCAGGCCCCCGTCGGCTTCCGACGAAAGCTCGCACGCACCGTCCCCATCCGCATCCCATCACCCCCCCCCTCCCCCTCCCCCTCCCCCGACGTCAACGTAGGGCCCCCATCCGCCATGCCCGTGACCGAACCCGTTCTGTGCCACCGCATTCCGACCCCGCCCTGGGGAGACCCCGCCGATCGGCACCTCGTCACCTACGACGAGTACGTCAAATCCGGCGGCTACCAGGCCCTGAAGATGGCGCTCGACATGAAGCCGGCGGAGATCGTCGACGCCGTCAAGGAGTCGCAGCTCCGCGGACGCGGCGGCGCCGGGTTTCCGTGTGGTCTGAAGTGGACGTTCCTGCCCGAGCCGGACGGTGGTCGCCGCTACCTCGCCGTCAACTGCGACGAAGCCGAGCCGGGCACGTTCAAGGATCGCCTGCTCTGCGACTTCGATCCGCACCTCGTTCTCGAGGGCATCGCGATCACCTGTCACGCGTGCCGTCTGGACACGGCGTACTTCTTCATCCGCGGCGAGTACCACCACCAGGCCGAGACGGTGCAGCGTGCCATCGACGAGGCGTACGAAGCGGGCATCTTCGGCAACAAGAAGGGCATCCTCGGCAAGGGCGACCTCTCGATCGAGTGTTACCTGCACCGCGGCGCCGGCGCGTACATCTGCGGTGAGGAGACCGGCCTGCTGGAGGCGGTCGAGGGCAAGCGGGGCTGGCCGCGGGTGAAGCCGCCGTTTCCCGCCGTCTCGGGTCTCTTCGGTCGTCCGACGATCGTCAACAACGTCGAAACCCTGGCCGCGGTCACGCCCATCGTGCTGAACGGTGCGGAGTGGTTCACGAAGATGGGGTGCGATTCGTCGATCGGCGGCCCGCCGAGCTACGGACCCAAGCTGATGGGCGTCTCCGGTCACGTCAACAAGCCGGGGGTCTACGAGGTCGACCTGGGCATCCCGCTGCGGAAGCTCGTCGACGACTTCGCCGGCGGCATGCGGGGCGGCAAGGCGTACAAGGGCGCGATCGCCGGCGGCGTGTCGATGGGCATCCTCGGACCCGACCAGTTCGACGCCGAAATGGACTTCGACATCGGCCGCAAGTACGACGTCATGGGCCTGGGCACCGCGTGCCCGACGATCTTCGACGAGGACACCGACATGGTCGCGGTGGCTCGCAACATCGCGCGGTTCTTCAAGAACGAGTCGTGCGGGCAGTGCACGCCGTGTCGCGAAGGCGCGCAGTGGATCTACAAGCTCCTCTGCCGCATCGAGTCCGGCGAGGCGACGAGCAAGGATCTCGACCTGCTCCTGGAGATCGCCGGCTCCATGGGCATCATGCCCGGGACGACGATCTGCGGTCTCGCCGACGGCAACAACTGGGCCGTGCGGACGATCGTGAACAAGTACCGCAGCGAGTTCGAGAGCCGGGTGAAGCCGTACTTCGTGCCGGTGACGATGGGGGCGGGGTAGTACGACGGTGCCACGGACAGCGAAGCGTCCGTGCCGTCAGCGTCCATCGCGCGGGGGGATCCGACTCCCCCACGC